>DATFNQ010000155.1:0-27181 GCA_035266305.1 Methylovirgula sp. | reverse complement strand
ATCTTCGGCGACTCGGCGACCGGCTGGACATGGCCCGATCCCACATCGCTCACCTGGCAAGGCTTTACCGGTCCTTGGTGGCCGCTGAGCTTCGCGCGCACCTACACCGGCATCATGTTCACGCCGCTGGCGATCGTGCTGGCTTCGATCTTCGTCACCTTTCCCTTCGTGGCGCGATCCCTGATCCCGCTCATGGACGTGCAAGGGTCGGAGGAGGAATTGGCGGCCCTCTCCCTCGGCGCAAGCGGCTGGCGAACCTTCCGCACGGTCACCCTCGCCAACGTCAAATGGGCGCTGCTCTACGGGGCGATCTTGTGCACGGCCCGCGCTTTCGGCGAGTTCGGCGCGGTCTCCGTGGTCTCGGGCCATATCGACTTCAACGATACGATGCCGTTGCGGATCGAAAAGCTCTGGAACGAATATGACACGCAAGCGGCATTCAGCGTGGCGACGCTACTGGCCGGCCTCGCGGTCCTGACCCTGATCATCAAGAGCGCGGTCGAATGGAAGACGAACCGGACGCAAATCGCCGAACCGCTCGAATTGGAGATGACGTCGGATGAGCATAGAAGTGCGGGGGGTGAGCAAGTCCTACGGCTCCTCCCAGGCTCTCAAGGACGTGAACCTTAAGGTCAAGTCGGGCGAGCTCGTCGCCCTTCTTGGCCCCAGCGGTTCGGGCAAGACGACCTTGCTGCGCATCATCGCCGGCATCGAGGCCGCCGATCCGGGCGGCCGGGTTCTCTTCGACAACGTCGATGTGTCCATGACCGATCTCGGCAAGCGCCGGATCGGCTTCGTCTTCCAGCATTACGCGCTGTTCAAGCAGATGAACGTCTTCGAAAACATCGCCTTCGGGCTGCGCGCGAAGCCCTGGCGGGCGCGGCCGTCGAATGCGGCGATCAAAGCCAAGGTCGAGGAGCTCCTCGCCCTTGTCCAGCTGCAGAATTTCGCGCCGCGCTACCCCTCTCAGCTGTCCGGCGGCCAGCGCCAGCGCGTCGCGCTCGCCCGGGCGCTCGCCGTCGAGCCGCAGGTTCTGCTGCTCGACGAGCCGTTCGGAGCGCTCGACGCGACGGTCCGGCGCGAGTTGCGGCGCTGGCTGCGCAAGCTGCACGAGAGGATTCGCGTCACATCGATCTTCGTGACGCATGACCAGGAGGAGGCGCTCGAAGTTGCCGACCGGGTGGCGGTCATGAACGCCGGGAGGATCGAACAATTTGCCTCGCCGGAAGAGGTCTACGAGCGGCCGGCCAATCCTTTCGTCTATGGGTTTTTGGGCAGTTACAACCTGTTTCATGCCCGCCATGACGGCGCCTCTCGCGGCCAGGACGAGACGGCCTCGCGCGGAGATGCGCCGGTGACCTTCGTCCGGCCGCACGACATCGAAATTCTGCGCGACAATGAGGACGGGTCGGCAATCGCGGCAAAGGTCACGCACATCGGCTTTGCCGGCGCGGCCGTGAACGTCGAACTCTTGAAGCTCGACGATCATCAGCAGGTCGATGCCGAGCTGTCGACCCAGACCTATCGGGACTTGGCGCTGAAACTCGACGACCAAGTGTTCATCCGGCTTCGCAACCCGCATTCCTTCTACGAGGATTATGCGATTTGAAGGCGGTGAATTTCCCGGGAAATCTGTTGACTGGCGGCCGGCGAAGACGCGGGACCCAATGATTGCCAAAATTTACTTGGCGGTGCTGGTTTCATAGACTATATGGATCTGATGTGGCGCGTGGCCGGCTGGCTCCGCGCCGCGACTTTTTTGGCCTGAGCGAGGATCCGGATTAACATGCCGGTTTCTGGTCGCACGCCAGACCGAACATTCAGCCGGCAAAGACCAATCGGGTACGTGAACGACGATGGCCAACCCATTGCAATTCATTCAGGAGGTGCGCCAGGAAGCGAGCAAGGTGACCTGGCCCACGCGGCGCGAGACCCTGATCACCACCGGGCTCGTCATCTTCATGGTCATCTTGGCCAGCCTGTTCTTTCTCGCCGTCGACCAGGTCCTGCGCCTGATGGTTCATTTGATCTTGAGTCTCGGCCATTGATTGAGGAGCTTCCGGGTCAGCCATGAGCATGCGCTGGTATATCGTCCACGCCTATTCGAATTTTGAAAAGAAGGTTGCCGAATCGATCCGCGAACGGGCCGCCCAGCGCGGTCTTTCCGAAAAATTTGAAGAAATCCTCGTGCCGACCGAGCAGGTCATCGAGGTGCGCAAGGGCCGCAAGGTGAATTCCGAGCGCAAGTTCTTCCCCGGCTACGTGCTCGTCAAATGCGATCTCAGCGACGACATCTATCACCTCATCAAGAACACCCCGAAAGTCACCGGCTTTCTCGGCGCCGACAAGAAGCCGATGCCGATTTCGGATACCGAGGCGGACCGGATCAAGGGGCAGGTGGCGGAAGGGGTCGAGCGCCCAAAATCCTCGATCTCCTACGAGATCGGCGAGACGGTGCGGGTAGCGGACGGGCCCTTCGCCTCGTTCAACGGCACGGTCGAGGAAGTCGACGAGGCCCGTTCGCGGGTCAAGGTCGCCGTCTCGATCTTCGGCCGCGCGACGCCGGTCGAACTCGAATACGGGCAGGTGGAAAAGGTTTAGAGAACTTTCCAAATCGGAAAGGTGAGGAACGTGCGGCGCGTCCCTTCTCCCACAGGGGGAGAGGGTTCGCATGCTCGCATAAGCGCGTGGGAGATGGGCCCGGCCGCCAACCGGCGTTGCGTCCGACCACGCACCCGTAACCGCCCGGTTTCGGTCGGGCTTCGTGGAGTAAGTGTCATGGCAAAGAAGATCACCGGTTACATCAAGCTGCAGGTGCCGGCAGGCGCCGCCAATCCGTCGCCGCCGATCGGTCCGGCGCTCGGTCAGCGCGGTCTCAACATCATGGAATTCTGCAAGGCCTTCAATGCGAGGACCGCGCAGATGGAAAAGGGGACGCCGATCCCCGTCGTCATCACTGCCTATCAGGATC
Source organism: Methylovirgula sp. (assembly GCA_035266305.1). Lineage (GTDB taxonomy): Bacteria > Pseudomonadota > Alphaproteobacteria > Rhizobiales > Beijerinckiaceae > Methylovirgula. The sequence goes on along the minus strand of DATFNQ010000155.1, from coordinate 24,210 downwards.
GCTCCTTCACCTTCGAGATGAAATTGCCGCCCGTGACCTATTTCCTGAAAAAGGCGGCGGGCATTGAATCGGGGGCGAAGACGGCTGGCCGCGGTTTCGTCGGCAAGGTCACGAAAGCCCAGATCAACGAGATCGCGGCAAAGAAATTGCCCGACCTCAATTGCGCGACGGTAGAAGCCGCGGCGCATATGATCGAAGGCTCGGCCCGCTCGATCGGCCTCGAAGTGGTGGAGTGAGACGATGAGCCACGCAGGAAAACGCATCGCCAAGGCGCGCGAGGGGATCGATCGGGTCAAGCTCTATCCGCTCGACGAGGCCGTGAAGCTGGTGAAGGAGCGCGCCAATGCGAAATTCGACGAGACCGTCGAAATCGCGATGAACCTCGGCGTCGATCCCAAACATGCCGATCAGATGGTCCGCGGCGTCGTCAACTTGCCGAACGGCACCGGCCGGGCGCTGCGGGTGGCCGTCTTCGCGCGCGGCGCCAAGGCCGATGAGGCCAAGGCGGCGGGCGCCGACATTGTCGGGGCGGAGGATCTCGTCGCCACGGTCCAGGGCGGGACGATCGAGTTCGACCGCTGTATCGCGACCCCGGACATGATGCCGCTTGTCGGGCGGCTCGGCAAAGTGCTGGGTCCGCGCGGCCTGATGCCCAATCCGAAGGTCGGCACGGTCACCATGGACGTGACCGCCGCGATCAAGGCATCGAAGGGCGGCGCGGTCGAATTCAGGGTGGAGAAGGCCGGAATCGTCCAGGGCAGCGTCGGCAAGGCCTCCTTCGACCAGAAAAAGCTCGTGGAAAACATCGCCGCTTTCGTCGATGCGGTCTCGAAGGCCAAGCCGCAAGGGGCGAAAGGCACCTATATTCAGCGGGTTGCGATCTCGGCCACGATGGGTCCGGGAGTCAAGGTCGACCCCGCGACGGTGCGGGTTTGAGAGACCTCCGCGGGCCTTGACAAGGCGAAAAAATTGGGATTCGCCCCCTTGGCATAGCGCAAGGTTGGGGTTACATAGACAGTTCGGGGCTGTCGGCAAACGCCGCGACCCCAACCCATTCAGGTTCCGCGTCCTTCGCGCCGGACTCCTCCGGTGCGTTGAGGCGCGGCGGAGTGGCCGGTGGACCAGGTCTTGCTTCAGTCCTCTCCGGTCATGTCCTGTCCGAGACTGCCGGCGCGCGGGCGCCCGAGAATTCGGGGTTCTTGTCCGAGCTTAATGTCGAAGGCTTGCTTCCGGTTCCGGCCGGCTTGTCGAGACGCCAGCATAGACGGGGTCGGTACGAATGCGAAGTGCGCGGGTGCGGCAGTTCCTGCAACCTTTGATTTTGGTCGAATCCCTCTGTCCGGGGCGATGCTCTCGTTCCGGCGGACAGGCGTAGCGCCGTGCAATCGGGCCGAAAGGCACGTGCCGGCTGACGCAACCGGCGGGCACGCTCGCCTGAGACAGAGAGAGTATTGTGGACAGAGCTGAAAAGAAAGCCTGCGTCACCGCTCTGAACGAGGTCTTCCGCAAGGCATCGGTCGTCGTGGTGGCCCATTATTCCGGCTTGTCGGTGGCCCAGATGCAGATGCTGCGCAAGCAGATGCGCGAGGCCGGCGCGACCGTCCAGGTCGCCAAGAATCGGCTTGCCAAGATCGCCCTCGACGGCACCGAGATGGATTGCATCGCGGGCCTGCTCAAGGGCCCGACCCTGCTTGCTTACTCGCAGGATCCGGTGGTGGCGGCCAAGGTCGCCGTGGCCTTCGCCAAGGACTACGACAAGCTCGTCATCCTCGGCGGCGCTATGCGCAAGACAGCCCTCGACGTCGAGGCGATCAGGTCGCTCGCGACCTTGCCCTCGCTCGATGAATTGCGGGCTAGGCTCGTCGGCCTCATTCAGGCGCCGGCGACCAAGCTCGCCCAGCTCACGACGGCTCCGGCCAGCAAGCTGGCCCGGGTCGTTAAGGCCTATTCCGAAAAAGACGCGGCCTAAGCCGCCCATTCAGCAAAGATCACGCCCAAATTCAGAGGAAGACCTCAATGGCCAATCTTGAGAAGATCGTCGATGACTTGTCGAGCCTCACCGTGCTCGAGGCGGCCGAGCTCGCCAAATTGCTCGAAGCGAAATGGGGTGTCTCCGCGGCCGCAGCCGTTGCGGTCGCGGCAGGCCCGGCGGCGGCTCCGGCCGCGGCTCCGGCCGAAGAGCAGACCGAGTTCACTGTCGTTCTTGCCTCGGTCGGCGAGAAGAAGATCGAGGTGATCAAGGAAGTTCGCGCCGTCACCGGCCTCGGATTGAAGGAAGCCAAGGATCTCGTCGAATCGGCGCCGAAGCCGGTCAAGGAAGGCGTGACCAAGGAAGAGGCCGCGAAGATCAAGGCCACTCTCGAAAAGGTCGGCGCAAAAGTCGAACTCAAGTGAACTTCGAAGCGGTCGCCGTGGCGACCTCTTCACCTTTCGAGCGGTCCCGAAGCAGGCTTCGGGGCCGTTGAGCCGTTCCTGTCGCGGCGAAGTTACAGCACGTTTTGACTAAGAATAGGGGCAAAGCCCCGCGCGAACCGGGATCGGTGGCGCAAGCATTTTCGGGGCGCGTGCAAGCCCCGTACGATACCAACCTGCGAGGAGCAAGATGGCCCAATCCATAGCGCAAACCTTTTCCGGCCGGAAGCGCGTTCGCAAGTTTTTCGGGCACCTTCGCGAAGTCGCGGAAATGCCAAACCTGATTGAAGTCCAGAAAGCCTCGTATGATCAGTTCCTGATGGTCGCAGAGCCGCAAGGCGGGCGGCCCGACGAGGGACTGGAGGCTGTCTTCCGGTCGGTCTTTCCGATCTCCGACTTTGCCAATGTCGCGCTGCTCGAATTCGTCAAATATGTCTTCGAGCCGCCGAAATATGACGTCGATGAGTGCCGGCAGCGCGGCATGACCTATGCCGCGCCGCTGAAGGTCACCTTGCGCCTCATCGTGTTCGATGTCGACCCGGACACCGGGGCGAAATCGGTCAAGGACATCAAGGAACAGGACGTCTACATGGGCGACATGCCGTTCATGACGATGAACGGCACCTTCATCGTCAACGGCACCGAGCGCGTCATCGTCTCGCAGATGCACCGCTCGCCTGGCGTCTTCTTCGATCACGACAAGGGCAAGAGCCATTCGTCGGGCAAGCTTCTGTTCGCGGCGCGGATCATTCCCTACCGCGGCTCCTGGCTCGACATCGAATTCGACGCCAAGGACATCGTCTATGCGCGCATCGACCGGCGCCGGAAGATTCCGGTGACGTCGCTGCTTTATGCACTCGGCATGGACGGCGAAGAGATCCTGACGACCTTCTACAAGACGGTCACCTATGTCCGCGAGGGCGACAGCTGGCGTCTGCCCTTCGATCCCGAGCGGATGAAGGGCATGAAGGCCCGCCTCGACATTGTCGATGCGGATACCGGCGAGGTCGTGCTCGAAGCCGGCAAGAAGCTCACCGTGCGCGCGGCGAAACAGCTCGTCGAGAAGGGCGTTAAGTTCATCAAGGCGCAGAGTGTCGATCTGCACGGCCAGTACATCGCCGTCGACCTCTATAATCCGGCGACCGGTGAGATCTTTGCCGAGGCGGGCGACGAAATCACCGCCAAGACTCTGCCGGCGCTGATCGAGGCCGGCTTCACCGAACTCCCGGTGCTCGACATCGATCACGTCAACATCGGCCCCTATATCCGCAACACGCTCGCGGTCGACAAGAATTCCTCGCGCGAGGACGCGCTGTTCGACATCTATCGGGTGATGCGGCCCGGCGAGCCGCCGACTCTCGAGACGGCGGAAGCGATGTTCCATTCGCTGTTCTTCGATTCCGAACGCTACGACTTGTCCGCGGTCGGCCGGGTGAAGATGAACATGCGTCTCGATCTCGATGCGCCGGATACGATGCGCGTCTTGCGCAAGGACGACATCATCGCGGTCGTGCGCGCGCTCGTCGATCTGCGCGACGGGCGCGGCGAGATCGACGACATCGACCACCTCGGCAATCGCCGTGTCCGCTCGGTCGGCGAGCTGATGGAAAACCAATATCGGCTCGGTCTTCTGCGCATGGAGCGGGCGATCAAGGAGCGCATGTCCTCGGTCGATATCGACACGGTGATGCCGCAGGATCTCATCAACGCGAAGCCCGCGGCCGCCGCGGTGCGCGAGTTCTTCGGCTCCTCGCAATTGTCGCAGTTCATGGATCAGACCAATCCGCTCTCGGAGATCACCCACAAGCGGCGGCTCTCCGCGCTTGGGCCGGGCGGTCTCACCCGCGAGCGGGCGGGCTTCGAGGTGCGCGACGTGCACCCGACCCATTATGGGCGGATCTGCCCGATCGAGACGCCGGAGGGGCCGAACATCGGCCTCATCAATTCGCTCGCGACCTTCGCCCGCGTCAACAAATACGGCTTCATCGAGGCGCCCTATCGGCGCGTCAAGGATGGCCGCGTGACCGACGAAGTGATCTATCTCTCCGCCATGGAGGAGGCGAAGCACTACGTCGCGCAGGCCAATGCGCCGGTCGATGCGAAGCGCACGCTCACCGAAGACCTCGTCGTCTGCCGGCATGCCGGCGACGTGGTGATGGCGACGCGCGACCGCGTCGATTTCATGGATGTGTCGCCGAAGCAGATCGTCTCGGTTGCCGCGGCATTGATCCCGTTCCTCGAGAACGACGACGCCAACCGTGCCCTGATGGGCTCGAACATGCAGCGCCAGGCGGTGCCGCTCATCAAGGCGGATGCGCCGCTCGTCGGCACCGGCATGGAGTCCGTCGTGGCGCGCGATTCGGGGGCCGCGATCACGGCGCGCCGCACCGGCTATGTCGACCAGATCGATGCGACCCGCATCGTCGTGCGGGCGACCGAGGAGACCGATCCCGGCAAGCCCGGCGTCGATATCTACCGGCTGTTGAAGTACCAGCGTTCGAACCAATCGACCTGCATCAACCAGAAGCCGCTGGTGCGGGTCGGCGATTTCGTCCGTAAGGGCGACGTCATCGCCGACGGGCCGTCGACCGACCTCGGCGATCTGGCGCTCGGCCGCAATGTGCTCGTCGCGTTCATGCCCTGGAACGGCTACAACTTCGAAGACTCGATCCTCTTGAACGAGCGCATCGTCAAGGACGACGTGTTCACCTCGATCCATATCGACGAGTTCGAGGTGATGGCGCGCGACACCAAGCTCGGCCCCGAAGAGATCACCCGCGACATTCCGAACGTCTCGGAAGAGGCGCTGAAGAACCTCGACGAGGCCGGCATCGTCTACATCGGCGCCGAAGTCCAGGCCGGCGACATTCTCTGCGGCAAGATCACGCCCAAGGGCGAGAGCCCGATGACGCCGGAAGAGAAGCTCTTGCGCGCGATCTTCGGCGAGAAGGCGTCGGACGTTCGCGACACGTCGCTGAGGGTTCCGCCGGGCGTCCAGGGCACGGTGGTCGAGGTCCGGGTTTTCAATCGGCATGGCGTCGAGAAGGACGAGCGCGCCCAGGCGATCGAGCGCGAGGAGATCGAGCGCCTCGCCAAGGACCGCGACGACGAGCTCGCGATTCTCGACCGCAACGTTTACGGCCGGCTTTCCGAGCTGCTGCTCGGCAAGACGGCTGTTGCCGGGCCGAAGGGCTTCAAGAAGGACACTGAGCTCACCAAGGAGGTGCTCGAGAGCTATCCGCGCTCGCAATGGTGGAGCTTCGCCGTCGAGAGCGATCAGCTCATGGCCGAGACCGAGGCGATGCGCAAGCAATATGACGAGGCGAAGAAGGGGCTCGAAAGCCGCTTCCTCGACAAGGTCGAAAAATTGCAGCGCGGCGATGAACTGCCGCCCGGCGTGATGAAGATGGTGAAGGTCTTCGTCGCGGTGAAGCGCAAGATCCAACCGGGCGACAAGATGGCCGGCCGGCATGGCAACAAGGGCGTCGTCTCGAAGATCGTGCCGCAGGAGGACATGCCCTTCCTCGCCGACGGAACGCCGGTCGACATCGTGCTCAATCCGCTCGGCGTGCCGAGCCGGATGAACGTCGGGCAGATCCTCGAGACCCATCTCGGTTGGGCCTGCGCCGGTCTCGGCCGGCAGGTCTCGGAAGCCGTGAACCTCTATCTGCGGAACAAGAATCCGGCGCCTCTACGCAACAAGCTTGGCGAGATCTACGGCGCCAAGAAGGAGATCGAGGCTTTGAGCGAGACGACCTTGCTCGAGGTCGCCGAAAACCTCCGCCGCGGCGTGCCGATCGCCACGCCGGTTTTCGACGGCGCGCACGAGCACGACATCGTCGATATGCTCCAGCGTGCCGGCCTCGACAGCTCCGGCCAGGTGACGCTCTATGATGGGCGCACCGGCGAAGCTTTCGACCGCAAGGTGACCGTCGGCTATATCTACATGCTGAAGCTCCATCACCTCGTGGACGACAAGATCCACGCGCGGTCGATCGGCCCCTACAGCCTCGTCACTCAGCAGCCGCTGGGCGGCAAGGCGCAGTTCGGCGGCCAACGCTTCGGTGAAATGGAGGTCTGGGCGCTCGAAGCCTATGGCGCCGCCTATACGTTGCAGGAAATGCTGACGGTGAAATCCGACGACGTCGCCGGGCGCACCAAGGTCTATGAATCGATCGTGCGCGGCGACGACGCCTTCGAGTCCGGGATTCCTGAGAGCTTCAACGTGCTCGTCAAGGAGATGCGTTCGCTCGGCCTCAATGTCGAACTCAATACGGCAGCCAAGCCGGCGACGGCGCTGCCGCCGGCGGAGGCGGCCGAATGAGACGGGATCAATTGGGTTGGTGACGCGGTGCGCGCGGAGCTGTTTGCGAACCGCCGATTATCGAAAGAGTAAGCCTGCGTTGCCGGCGATGATCTATCGCCAAGCAGGATGAATGTTCGCTCGCGGTCCGGCGTTCAGCCGCGCGGGCAGATCAGGAGAAAATGATGAATCAAGAGGTCATGAATCTCTTCAGTCCCGTCGTTGCGACGCAGGCCTTCGATCAGATCCAGATCTCGATCGCGAGCCCGGAGAAGATTCTCTCCTGGTCCTACGGCGAGATCAAAAAGCCCGAGACGATCAATTACCGGACGTTCAAGCCGGAGCGCGATGGCTTGTTCTGCGCCCGCATCTTCGGGCCGATCAAGGACTACGAGTGCCTGTGCGGCAAGTACAAGCGGATGAAGTACAAGGGCGTCATCTGCGAGAAGTGCGGCGTCGAAGTCACGCTCTCGCGGGTGCGGCGCGAACGCATGGGTCATATCTCGCTTGCCGCGCCCGTCGCGCACATCTGGTTTCTAAAGTCCTTGCCCTCGCGCATCGGGCTGCTGCTCGACATGTCGCTGAAGGACCTCGAACGGATCCTCTATTTCGAGTCCTACATGGTCATCGATGCGGGCCTGACCCCGCTCAAGGAGCGTCATCTCCTGAACGAGGACGAATATCTGCGCGCGCAAGACGAGTATGGGCAGGATTCCTTCACCGCGATGATCGGCGCGGAAGCGATTCGTGAGCTGCTGCGCGCCATGGATCTCAACAAGATTGCCGAGCAGCTGAAGGTCGAGATCGCCGAATCGACCACCGAGCTCAAGCCGAAGAAGCTCGCCAAGCGGCTGAAGATCATCGAGGCCTTCATCCATTCGGGCAACAAGCCGGAATGGATGATCCTGACGGAGGTTCCGGTCATCCCGCCGGATCTGCGCCCGCTGGTGCCGCTCGACGGCGGCCGCTTCGCGACCTCCGACCTGAATGATCTCTACCGGCGCGTGATCAACCGCAACAACCGCCTGAAGCGGCTGATCGAGCTGCGCGCGCCCGACATCATCATCCGCAACGAGAAGCGCATGCTGCAAGAGGCGGTCGACGCCCTGTTCGACAACGGCCGCCGCGGGAGGGTGATCACCGGGGCCAACAAACGGCCGTTGAAGTCGCTCGCCGACATGTTGAAAGGCAAGCAGGGGCGCTTCCGCCAGAACCTGCTCGGCAAGCGCGTCGATTATTCCGGCCGTTCGGTCATCGTCGTCGGCCCCGAGCTCAAGCTGCATCAATGCGGCCTGCCGAAGAAGATGGCGCTCGAACTGTTCAAGCCCTTCATCTATTCGCGGCTCGACGCGAAAGGCCTGTCGGCGACGGTCAAACAGGCGAAGAAGCTCGTCGAGAAGGAAAAGCCGGAGGTCTGGGATATTCTCGACGAGGTGATCCGCGAGCACCCGGTGATGCTCAACCGGGCGCCGACTTTGCATCGGCTCGGCATCCAGGCGTTCGAGCCGAAGCTGATCGAGGGCAAGGCGATCCAGCTGCATCCGCTCGTCTGCGCCGCCTTCAATGCGGATTTCGACGGCGATCAGATGGCGGTTCACGTGCCGCTGTCTCTCGAGGCGCAGCTCGAGGCGCGCGTGCTCATGATGTCGACGAACAATATCCTTCATCCGGCCAATGGACAGCCGATCATCGTGCCGAGCCAGGATATTGTCCTCGGCCTCTATTATTCGACCTTGATGCGTGACGGCGAGCCGGGCCAGGGCATGGCCTTCTCCGACATGGGCGAACTCGAACATGCCTTGAATGCGAAGGCGGTGACCCTTCACACCAAGATCAGGGGCCGCGCCTGGACCTTCGATGAGAACGACAACCGGGTGTCCAAGATCTTCGAGACGACTCCCGGCCGGATGATGCTCGGCCAACTTGTGCCGGACCACAAGAAGATCCCCTTCGACGTCGTCAACAAGCTGATGACGAAGAAGGAAATCTCGACCATGATCGACGTCGTCTACCGCAATTGCGGGCAGAAGGAGACGGTGATCTTCTGCGACAAGATCATGGCGCTCGGCTTCCACGAAGCCTTCAAGGCGGGCATCTCGTTCGGCAAGGACGATATGGTCGTGCCGGAGACCAAGCAGCGCATCATCGAGGAGACGAGCGCGCTGGCCAAGGAATACGAGCAGCAGTACAACGACGGGCTCATCACCCAGGGCGAGAAGTACAACAAGGTCGTCGACGCCTGGGCGAAATGCTCGGACAAACTCGCCGACGAGATGATGGCGCGCATTTCGTCCGTGCAGAAGGACGAGAACGGCCGCGACAAGCCGATCAACTCGATCTACATGATGTCGCATTCGGGGGCGCGCGGTTCGCCGACCCAGATGAAGCAGCTTGCCGCGATGCGTGGGTTGATGGCCAAGCCGTCCGGCGAGATCATCGAGAGCCCGATCATCTCGAACTTCAAGGAAGGCCTGACCGTCCTTGAGTACTTCAACTCGACGCACGGGGCGCGCAAGGGCCTCGCCGATACGGCACTGAAGACCGCGAACTCGGGCTATCTCACGCGCCGTCTCGTCGACGTCGCGCAGGATTCGATCATCACCATGCAGGATTGCGGCTCGAAGAGAGGCATCCGCATGCGGGCGATCATCGACGCGGGCCAGGTCGTGGCCTCGCTCGCCTCGCGCATACTCGGGCGCACCGCCGCGGAAGATCTGAAGAACCTCGACGGAGAGATCATCGTGCGCGCCGGCGAGATGATCGAAGAATGGCACATGGAGCAGATCAACGCCGCCGGCATTCAGGAGGTGAAGATCCGTTCGGTCCTCGTCTGCGAGGCGAAGAACGGCGTCTGCGCCACCTGCTACGGACGCGATCTGGCGCGCGGCACGCCGGTCAACATGGGCGAGGCGGTCGGGGTCATCGCGGCCCAGTCGATCGGCGAACCGGGCACGCAGCTCACCATGCGCACCTTCCACATCGGCGGCGCGGCGCAGATCGCCGACCAGTCCTTCATCGAATCGAACTTCGACGGGACGGTGAAGATCCGCAACCGGCATCTCGCCCGTAACTCCGAAGGCGATCTGATGGTGATGGCGCGCAACGTCGCGGTTGTCATCGAAGGTCCTGACGGCGTCGAGCGGGCAGTGCACCGCATCCAATATGGCGCGCGCCTCAAGGTCGACGAGGGCGACAAGATCAGGCGCGGCCAGCGAATTGCCGAATGGGATCCTTATACGCGGCCGATCCTCACCGAAGTCGACGGAATCGTCGATTTCGAGGATCTCGTCGAAGGCGCGTCCATGTCGGAGACGGTCGACGAATCGACCGGCATCGCCAAGCGGATGGTCGTCGATTGGCGGCTCAACCAGCGCTCCGCGACCTTGAAGCCGGCCATCGTGCTGAAGGGCCCCGACGGCAAGATCTTGAAGCTGCCGCGCGGCGGCGAGGCGCGCTACAGCCTGCCGGTCGATGCGATCCTCAATGTCGAGCCGGGCAGCAAGATCAGGGCCGGCGATATCATCGCGCGCATCTCGATGGAATCGGCCAAGACGCGCGACATCACCGGCGGTCTGCCGCGCGTCGCCGAACTCTTCGAGGCCCGCCGGCCGAAAGACCACGCGATCATCGCGGAGATCTCCGGCACGGTGCAATTCGGGCGCGACTATAAGAACAAGACGCGGATTTCGATCATCCCGCACGAGGAGGGCGCCGAGCCGGTCGAATATCTCATCCCGAAGGGCAAGCACATCCATCTCCAGGACGGCGACATCGTGGAGAAGGGCGATTACATCGTCGAGGGCAATCCTGCCCCGCACGACATCCTGGCGATCAAGGGCGTCGAGGAGCTCGCCGCCTATCTCGTCAATGAGATCCAGGAAGTCTATCGGCTGCAGGGCGTCAACATCAACGATAAGCATATCGAGGTGATCGTCCGGCAGATGCTGCAGAAGGTCGATATCGTCGATCCCGGCGACACCGACTTCCTGGCCGGCGAGCAGGTCGATCAGATCGAGCTCGAGGAGGCCAACGAGGCGGTGTTGGCGCAGGGCAAGAAGCCGGCGACCGGCACGCCGGTCCTGCTCGGCATCACCAAGGCTTCGTTGCAGACGCGCTCCTTCATCTCGGCGGCCTCGTTCCAGGAGACGACCCGCGTGCTGACCGAGGCGGCGGTGAACGGCAAGACCGATATGCTCGAGGGCTTGAAGGAGAACGTCATCGTCGGCCGGCTGATCCCCGCCGGTACCGGCGCCGCGATGGCGAAGCTGCGCCGGATCGCGGCCACCCGCGACGAGATGATCCTGGCGCACAAGGCGGCGCAGCCGCCGCTGCAATTGCCGCCGGCCGCGCCGGGCTCGAAATAGCTTCCTAGCCCTCTCCCCGCATGCGGGGAGAGGGCAGGGTGAGGGGCTGGGTGATTTGCAGCACCGTTGCAGCTAATCCCCTCGCCCCTTACCCAGCCTCTACCCGTTCGCTTGTGCTCACGGGGAGAGGAGCTTCCAAATTCTCCCAAAGGGGTTGACGCGCGCCGAGGCCGTGACTAAGTTCCGCGCACTTCGACAGGCCGTAGGTTCTTCACCGTTCGGGACGTCGCGTCCTGAATACAGGGAACCTAAACGCTGTCGTCTCAGCGACTGACACGTCATCGAGTCGGGTCCCCGGACCCTGAGAGGCAAGACCTCGGCATGGCCGCGGTCCTCTGCCGATGTCGCAGCGCCGGAAGCCCCGTCGGGCCGAAGGCGCTGATTTGTTTGTGTTCGGCACTGCCAATTGGCGGGCCGGAGTGGGTCAGGCCGCGCGGGCAAAAGGCAAAGCTGGAGCCGCGCGCTTGGCGATTACGGTTAGGGTCAACGAAGGGCGAACATGCCGACGATCAGTCAATTGATCCGCAAGCCGCGGCAGGAGAAGGTCTATCGCGAGAAGGCCCGGCACCTCGCCGCCTGCCCGCAGAAGCGCGGGGTCTGCACGCGCGTCTATACGACGACGCCGAAGAAGCCGAACTCGGCGCTCCGCAAGGTCGCCAAGGTGCGGCTGACCAACGGGTTCGAAGTCATCGGCTATATTCCCGGCGAGGGCCATAACCTGCAGGAACATTCGGTCGTCATGATCCGCGGCGGCCGCGTCAAGGACCTGCCGGGCGTGCGCTATCATATTCTGCGCGGCGTGCTCGATACGCAGGGCGTCAAGAACCGCAAGCAGCGCCGCTCGAAATATGGCGCCAAGCGGCCGAAGTAAGCGAAGCGAAGGGCGGGCGAGCAAAGCGAGACCCGAGGATCGCTTGAAGGGATCTACTGGATGGCCGGGTCAAGCCCGGCCACGACGACCAAGAGAGTAGAAGCTATGTCGCGCCGCCACAGGGCCGAGAAACGGGAAGTCATTCCGGACGCCAAGTTCGGCGATGTCGTCCTTGCCAAGTTCATGAATTCGATCATGTACGACGGCAAGAAGTCGATGGCCGAGTCGATCGTCTATGGCGCTTTCGACGTGATCGAGAGCAAATTGCGGGCGGAACCGCTGCCGGTCTTCCGCCAGGCGCTGGAAAATGTCGCGCCTGCCATCGAGGTTCGCTCGCGGCGCGTCGGCGGCGCCACCTATCAGGTGCCTGTCGAGGTTCGTCCCGAACGTCGTCAGGCGCTCGCGATCCGCTGGATCATCACGGCGGCGCGCGGCCGCAACGACAAGACCATGGTCGACCGGCTTTCGGCGGAGATCATGGACGCCGCGAACAATCGCGGCAATGCGGTGAAGAAGCGGGAAGACACGCACCGGATGGCGGAGGCCAACCGCGCCTTCTCGCATTACCGCTGGTGAAAGAAAGCCTTTGAAGGAATTGTTCCATGCCGCGCAGCCATAAAATCGAGGATTACCGAAACTTCGGTATCATGGCGCATATTGACGCCGGCAAGACGACGACCACCGAGCGCATCCTGTTCTATTCCGGCAAGTCGCATAAGATGGGCGAAGTCCACGAGGGCGCGGCCACCATGGACTGGATGGAGCAGGAGCAGGAGCGCGGCATCACGATCACCTCCGCCGCGACGACGACGTTCTGGAACGGCAAGCGCCTGAACATCATCGACACGCCCGGCCATGTCGATTTCACGATCGAAGTGGAGCGCTCGCTGCGCGTCCTCGACGGCGCCGTCTGCGTGCTCGACGGCAATCAAGGCGTCGAGCCGCAGACCGAGACGGTGTGGCGCCAGGCCGACAAGTACAACGTGCCGCGCATCGTCTTCGTCAATAAGATGGACAAGATCGGCGCCGATTTCTTCCGCTGCGTCGATGACATTAAGAACAAGGTCGGCGGCCGTCCGGTCTGCATCCAGTTGCCGCTCGGGTCGGAAAGCGATTTCAAGGGAGTGATCGATCTCATACGGATGAAGGCCGTCGTCTGGGAGGACGAGGCGCTCGGCGCCAAATATCACGACGAAGAGATTCCCGCGGGCTTGCGGGAGCAGGCGGAAAATTATCGCCACGATCTGATCGAAGCGGCGGTCGAACTCGATGATGAGGTCATGAGCGCCTATCTCGACGGCGTCGAGCCGGATGAGGCGACCCTGAAAAGGCTGATCCGCAAGGCGGTCAGGACCATCATCTTCATCCCGATCCTGTGCGGTTCGGCGTTCAAGAACAAGGGCGTGCAGCCCTTGCTCGATGCGGTCGTCGATTATCTCCCCTCGCCGATCGATCGCGAGGCGATCAGGGGCGTCGATCCCGACACCGGCGCCGAAGTGGTGCGCCATGCGAGCGACGACGAACCCTTCTCCACGCTCGCCTTCAAGATCATGGACGACCCTTTCGTCGGCTCGCTCACCTTCGCGCGCGTCTATTCGGGCCATATCGAATCGGGAACCACGGTCCTCAATTCGACGAAGGGAAGGCGCGAGCGGATCGGCCGCATGCTGCTGATGCATGCCAACAACCGCGAGGACATCAAGGAAGCCTATGCCGGCGACATCATCGCGCTCGCCGGTCTCAAGGACACGCGTACCGGCGACACGCTCTGCGACATGCACAAGCCGGTCATTCTGGAGCGGATGGATTTCCCCGATCCGGTCATCGAGATCGCGATCGAGCCGAAATCCAAGGCCGATCAGGAAAAGCTCGGAGTGGCACTTTCGAAGCTCGCGGCCGAAGATCCGTCCTTCCGGGTCTCGACCGATCAGGAATCCGGCCAGACCATCTTGAAGGGTATGGGCGAACTGCATCTCGACATCAAGGTCGACATCCTGAAGCGCACCTACAAGGTCGACGCGAACATCGGCGCCCCGCAGGTCGCCTATCGCGAGAAATTGACGAAGCGCGTCGAGATCGACGAAACGCATAAGAAGCAGACCGGCGGTGCCGGACAATTTGCCAAGGCCACGATCGTGTTCGAACCAAATACCCCGGGCGCCGGCAACGTCTTCGAATCGAAGATCGTCGGCGGCGCTATACCGAAAGAATATATTCCGGGCGTCGAAAAGGGCGTAAGCAGCGCCATGACCTCCGGCGTGCTGGCCGGCTTTCCGGTCGTCGACGTCAAGGCAACCTTGATCGACGGCGCCTACCACGACGTGGATTCTTCGGTTCTCGCCTTCGAGCTCTGCGCCCGCGCCGCCTCTCGCAGGGCGCTGCGGGACGGTAATTCGGTTCTGCTCGAGCCGATCATGAAGGTCGAGGTGACGACGCCGGAAGATTACACCGGCGCCGTCATGGGCGATCTGCTCGGCCGGCGCGGGCATGTGCAAGGGCAGGACATGCGCGGCAATGCGGTCGTCATCAATGCGATGGTGCCGCTCGCCAACATGTTCGGCTACGTCAACCAGCTGCGGTCCATGAGCCAGGGCCGCGCCAACTACACGATGCAATTCGATCACTACGAACAGGTGCCGGCTGGCGAAGCCGCCAAGGTACAAGCGAAATACGCCTAAGCAGGGTTTGAAGGAGCCGAGTCATGGCCAAGGAAAAATTTGCGCGGACCAAGCCGCACTGTAACATCGGCACGATCGGTCACGTCGATCATGGCAAGACGTCGTTGACGGCCGCGATCACCAAGGTTCTGGCGGAGACGGGAGGCGCGACCTACACCGCCTATGATCAGATCGACAAGGCGCCGGAAGAGAAGGCGCGCGGGATCACGATCTCGACGGCGCATGTCGAATACGAGACGAAGAAGCGGCACTATGCGCATGTCGATTGTCCCGGCCATGCGGATTACGTGAAGAACATGATCACCGGCGCGGCGCAGATGGACGGGGCGATCCTCGTCGTCTCCGCCGCCGATGGTCCCATGCCGCAGACGCGCGAACATATCCTGCTCGCCCGCCAGGTCGGCGTGCCGGCGCTCGTCGTGTTCCTGAACAAGGTCGACATGGTCGACGACCCCGAGCTGCTGGAACTCGTCGAGCTCGAAGTGCGCGAGCTTCTTTCGAAATACGAGTTTCCCGGCGACGAGATTCCGATCACCCAGGGCTCGGCGCTCTGCGCGCTCGAAAATCGCAACCCGGAGATCGGGCATGACGCGGTGCTGAGGCTGATGCAATCCGTCGACGATTACATTCCACAGCCGGAGCGTCCGATCGATCAGCCCTTCCTGATGCCGGTCGAAGACGTGTTCTCGATCTCCGGCCGCGGCACGGTGGTGACCGGGCGCGTCGAGCGCGGCGTCATCAAGGTTGGCGAGGAGGTCGAGATCGTCGGTCTGCGGCCGACGGTGAAGACAGTGGTCACCGGCGTCGAAATGTTCCGCAAGCTCCTCGATCAAGGCCAGGCGGGCGACAACATCGGCGCTCTCTTGCGCGGCACGAAGCGCGAGGACGTCGAGCGCGGCCAGGTCCTATGCAAGCCGGGCTCCGTGAAACCGCACACGAAGTTCAAGGCCGAAGCCTATATCCTGACCAAGGACGAGGGCGGCCGGCACACGCCATTCTTCACCAATTACCGGCCGCAATTCTATTTCCGGACGACGGACGTGACCGGCGTCGTGACGCTTCCGCAAGGCACCGAAATGGTGATGCCGGGCGACAACGTCACGATGGACGTCGAATTGATCGTGCCGATCGCGATGGAAGAGAAGCTGCGTTTCGCAATCCGCGAAGGCGGCCGCACCGTCGGTGCCGGCGTCGTCGCTTCGATCACCGAATAGGATCGGCAATTCGTTCGGGCCGGGCTCAACCCGGTCCGGACGGTAGGGAACGAGATCATGAACGGTCAGAACATCCGCATTCGCCTCAAGGCCTTCGACCATCGGATCCTCGATTCGTCGACGAAGGAGATCGTGTCGACGGCGAAGCGGACCGGTGCGCAGGTGCGCGGCCCGATCCCGCTGCCCACCAAAATCGAGAAATTCACGGTCAATCGCTCGCCGCATGTCGACAAGAAGTCGCGCGAGCAATTCGAGATCAGAACGCATAAGCGCGTTCTCGACATTGTCGATCCGACACCGCAGACGGTCGATGCTCTGATGAAGCTCGACCTCGCCGCCGGCGTCGACGTCGAAATCAAGCTTTAGGACTTAAGCCATGCGGTCAGGCGTCATCGCACAAAAGCTCGGCATGACCCGCGTCTTCACGGAGGCCGGCGAACATGTGCCGGTCACGGTCCTGAAGCTCGACGGCTGTCAGGTCGTCGCGCAGAGGACCAAGGAGTTGAACGGCTATACGGCCGTGCAGCTTGGCATGGGGCGCGCGAAAGTGAAGAACGTGTCGAACGCCGAGCGCGGCCGGTTCGCCGTCGCCAAGGTCGAGCCGAAGCTGCAGCTCGCGGAATTCCGCGTGGAGGAGGCGGGGCTTCTGCCGGTCGGCGCCGAGATCACCGCGGATCATTTCGTCGTCGGCCAGTTCGTCGACGTGACCGGAACGAGCACCGGCAAGGGCTTCGCCGGAGCGATGAAACGGTGGAATTTCGGCGGTCTGCGCGCCAGCCACGGCGTGTCGATCTCGCATCGCTCGCACGGCTCGACCGGCGGCCGGCAGGACCCCGGCAAGGTATTCAAGAACAAGAAGATGGCCGGCCACATGGGCGTCGAGCGGGTCACCACGCTCAATCTGCGCGTCGTCCAGCTCGACGTCGATCGCGGCCTGATCCTGGTCGAAGGCGCCGTCCCCGGCACGCGCGGTGGCTTCATCTATGTCCGCGACGCGGTGAAGAAGGCCTTGCCGAAAGAGGCGCCGCAGCCGGGCAAATATCGTCTGGCGAGCGAGGCGAACGGCGAATCCGGCCCGGCCGCGACGGCGGAAACGGGGGAAGGAGCCGTGCCGTGAAGATCGACATCACCTCCCTCGACGGCACGAACGCCGGCTCGATCGAACTCAGCGACGCGATTTTCGGTCTCGAGCCGCGGCCCGACATTCTCGCGCGGATGGTGCGCTATCAGCTCGCCAAGCGTCGCGCCGGCACGCACAAGGTCAAAGACCGCGGCGAGATCGCCCGCACCGGCAAGAAAATGTACCGGCAGAAGGGGACCGGCAATGCCCGCCACGGTTCGGCGCGCGTGCCGCAATTCCGCGGCGGCGGCCGCACCTTCGGCCCGGTGGTGCGCTCCCACGCCCATGATCTGCCGAAGAAGGTCCGCGCGCTGGCGCTCAAACATGCGCTCTCGGCCAAGGCCAGGGACGGCGGGATCATCGTCTGGGCCAATGCGGAGATCGATCAATCCAAGACCAAGGGCCTGAAGGCGGATTTCGCCAAGCTTGGCCTGACGAATGCACTCATCATCGACGGTGCCGCGCTGCAGGCCAATTTCAGCCGGGCCGCGCGGAGCATTCCGAAAGTGGATGTGCTGCCGGTCCAGGGCATTAATGTCTACGACATCCTGCGCCGCGAGAAGCTCGTTCTCACCAAGGCGGCCATCAACGCGCTGGAGGCACGATTCACATGAGCCCGCCGAATAAATTCGCCGACGCGCGCCACTATGATTTGATCATCGCTCCGATCATCACCGAGAAGGCGACCTCCGCGTCGGAACAGAACAAGGTGATCTTCGAGGTCCGCAAGAACGCGACGAAGCCGCAGATCAAAGCCGCGGTCGAACGGCTTTTCGACGTCAAGGTCGAGGCCGTGAACACGCTCGTGCGCAAGGGCAAGAAGAAGGTTTTCAAGGGCGTGCGGGGCGTCCAGTCGGACGTCAAGAAGGCCGTCGTGACGCTTGCCGAAGGGCACAGCATCGACGTCACCACCGGGCTCTGAGCGAGGATTGCTGAGGAAGTCATGGCACTGAAGACATTCAAGCCGGTCACCCCAGGCCTTCGCCAATTGGTGATCGTCGATCGCACGGAGCTCTACAAAGGCAAGCCGGTCAAGCACTTGACCGAAGGCAAGTCGTCGAGCGGCGGGCGGAACAATCTGGGCCGCATCACCGTCCGCTTTCGCGGCGGCGGCCATAAGCAGAGCTACCGCGTGATCGATTTCAAGCGGCGGAAAGTGGATGTGCCGGCAAAGGTGGAACGGATCGAATATGACCCGAACCGCACGTCATTCATCGCGCTCATCCGTTATGCCGACGACGAACTGGCGTACATCATCGCGCCGCAGCGCCTCGCGGTCGGCGACGAGGTGATCTCGGGCCAGCAGGTGGACGTGAAGCCCGGCAATGCGATGCCGATGGCGAACATGCCGGTCGGCACCATCGTCCATAATGTCGAGATGAAGATCGGCAAGGGGGCCGCGATGGTGCGGGCGGCCGGCACCTATGCCCAGATCGTCGGCCGCGACCAGGGCTATGTGATCTTGCGGCTCAATTCCGGCGAGCAAAGGCTGGTGCATGGCCAATGTTTCGCCACCGTCGGTTCGGTCTCCAATCCTGACCATATGAATGCCTCGATCGGCAAGGCCGGGCGCAGCCGCTGGCTCGGCCAACGGCCGCACAATCGCGGCGTCAGCATGAACCCGGTCGATCATCCGCACGGCGGCGGCGAAGGCCGCACCTCGGGCGGCCGCCATCCGGTGACGCCCTGGGGCAAGCCGACCAAAGGCAAGAAGACGCGGTCCAACAAGGCGACCGACAAATTCATCGTGACCTCGCGTCACAAGAGCAAGAAGGCTTAAGCGATGGCGCGTTCGATCTCGAAGGGCCCGTTCCTCGACGGCTACCTGTTGAAGAAGGCCGATCAGGCGCGCGCGTCCGGCCGCAGTGACGTCATCAAGATCTGGAGCCGGCGCTCGACCATCCTGCCGCAATTCGTCGGGCTCACCTTCGGCGTCCATAACGGCCACAAGCACATCCCGGTTCTGATCAGCGAGGACATGATCGGCCATAAGTTCGGCGAGTTCTCGCCGACCCGCACGTTCCACGGACATGCGGGCGACAAGAAAGCCAAGCGGGTTTGAGGGCGGATCATGGGCAAGGATAAAAATCCGCGCATATTGAACGACAACGAGGCCAAGGCGGTCTGCCGCATGCTGCGCGTGAGCCCGCAGAAACTGAACCTCGTCGCCCAGTTGATCCGCGGCAAGAAGGTCGACAAGGCGCTTGCCGATCTTCAATTCTCCCGCAAGCGCATTGCGGTTGAGGTGAAGAAGACGCTGGAGAGCGCGATCGCCAATGCGGAAAACAATCATAGCCTCGATGTCGACGATCTCGTCGTAGCGGAAGCCTATGTGGGCAAGGCGCTGGTCTTGAAACGGTTTTCTCCGCGCGCCCGCGGTCGCGCCGGACGGATCCAAAAGCCATTCGCCAACCTGACGATCGTCGTGCGCGAGATCGAAACCGCTGCGGCCGGGACCTGAGGAAGAAGCACTATGGGACAGAAAGTCAATCCAGTCGGCCTTCGCCTCGGCATCAACCGGACCTGGGACTCGCGCTGGTACGCCAACAAAGGCGAGTACAGCAAGCTGCTTCACGAGGACATCAGGATTCGCGAGGTCCTGATGAAGAGCTTGAAGCAGGCGGCGGTGTCGAAGATCATCATCGAGCGGCCGCACAAGAAATGCCGGGTAACGATCCATTCGGCGCGGCCGGGCGTCGTGATCGGCAAGAAGGGCGCCGACATCGACAAGATCCGCAAGATCGTGGCGAAGCTCACCGATTCCGAGGTGGTCATCAATATCGTCGAAGTTCGCAAGCCGGAGATCGATGCGACCTTGGTCGCCGATTCGATCGCCCAGCAGCTCGAACGCCGCGTCGCCTTCCGCCGCGCGATGAAGCGGGCGGTGCAATCGGCCATGCGGCTCGGCGCGGAAGGGATCAGGATCAATTGTTCGGGCCGTCTCGGCGGCGCCGAGATCGCCCGGCTCGAATGGTATCGCGAAGGGCGCGTGCCGCTGCACACCTTGCGCGCCGACGTGGATTACGGGACCGCGACGGCGCACACCGCCTATGGCACCTGCGGCATCAAGGTCTGGATCTTCAAGGGCGAGATCCTCGAACACGACCCGATGGCGCAGGACAAGAAAATGGCCGAGCAGGATCATGGCGGCGGCGAGCGCCGGCGGCGCGAGCGCGACGCGGCCTGATCGGTTTCGCATGATCCCGAAAAGTTGCAGACTTTTCGGATAAGATCATGCGGCAGTTTGAGAAGAATTCGAGAGTTTGAATCATGTTGCAACCCAAGCGCACGAAGTTCCGCAAGGCCTTTAAGGGCCGGATTCGCGGCGCCTCGAAAGCGGGCTTCGAACTGCACTTCGGCCAATACGGGCTGAAAGCGCTCGAGCCGGATCGCGTCACTGCGCGGCAGATCGAGGCGGCGCGGCGCGCCATGACGCGCCACATGAAACGTGCCGGGCGGGTGTGGATCCGTATCTTCCCGGACGTGCCGGTGTCGAAAAAGCCGACGGAAGTACGCATGGGCAAGGGCAAGGGCGCGCCGGAATTCTGGGCCTGCCGCGTCGCGCCGGGCCGCATCATGTTCGAGCTCGACGGCGTGCCGACCGTGGTGGCCCGCGAGGCGCTGGCGCTCGCCGCGGCCAAACTGCCGATCAAGTCGCGCTTCGTCCAGCGTATCGTGGAATAGGGGCGCGCGATGAAGACGAAACAGCGCTTGTCGGATCTCCGGGTGATGTCCGAGGACCAACTCGAACAGGAAATCCTGAGCCTGAAGAAGGAACAGTTCAACCTGCGCTTTCAACGGGCGACGGGACAACTGCAGGACACGGCGCGGGTGCGTATCGTAAGGCGCGACATCGCCCGGGCGAAGACGATTGCCGCCGAGCGGCGCGCCAAGCAATAGGATTGGATCAGCATGCCGAAGCGAGTTCTTCAGGGCGTCGTCGTCAGCGACACACAGGACAAGACCGTCGTCGTGAAGGTCGAGCGCCGTTTCACGCACCCGCTGTTGAAGAAGACGGTGCGGCGCTCGAAGAAGTTCCATGCGCATGACGAGAACAATAGGTCGAAGGTCGGCGACACGGTGTTCATCGAGGAAACGCGACCGGTCTCGAAGTTGAAACGGTGGATCGTCGTCGAGGCGAGAGCTTGATTGGACTCGCCATGCAAGACGTGAGGTCCAGGGGCCAAGGGCTTCGACCGCTGAAGGCGGAACAGGTTTGAAAAGAAAGGCTGAACGCCATGATACAGATGCAGACCAATCTCGACGTCGCCGATAATTCTGGCGCGCGCCGCGTGATGTGCATCAAGGTGCTCGGCGGTTCGAAGCGAAAGTACGCCGGCGTCGGCGACGTGATCGTCGTCTCGATCAAGGAGGCGATCCCGCGCGGCCGCGTGAAGAAGGGCGACGTGATGAAGGCGGTGGTCGTGCGCACCGCCAAGGACATCAAGCGCCCCGACGGCTCCGTCATCCGCTTCGATTCCAACGCGGCGGTTCTGATCACTGCTCAGGCGGAGCCGGTCGGCACCCGCATCTTCGGGCCGGTGCCGCGCGAATTGCGCGCCAAGAACCACATGAAGATCATCTCCCTTGCGCCGGAGGTCCTGTGATGGCCGCCAAGATCAAGAAGGGCGATAAGGTGGTCGTCGTCGCCGGCCGCGACAAGGGGCGTTTGGGCGAGGTCATTCAAGTCTTGCCGAAGGAGACTCGCGCCGTGGTGCGCGGCGTCAATCTCGTCAAGCGGCATCAGCGCCAGACGGCGAAGCAAGAGGGCGGCATCATCTCGAAAGAGGGCACCATTCATCTGTCCAATCTGGCGCTCGCCGATCCCAAGGACGGCAAGCCGACGCGGGTTGGCTTCAAGATTCTCGACGACGGCCGCAAGGTCCGGTTCGCCAAGCGTTCGGGAGACCTGATCGATGACTGACAGCAAAGCCAAGGGCGGCGCCAAGGATGCCGGCAAAGCCGCTCCCAAGGACAAGGGCGGCGCCAAGGATCCCAAGGACAAAGGCGGCGCCAAAGACGCCGGCAAAGCCGCTCCCAAGGACAAGGGCGGCGCCAAGACCGAGGCGAAGGCGGCCGGCAAAGACGGCGGCGCGCCCGCCAAAGGCGCCGCAAAGGCCGAAGGCAAAGCCAAGGCGCCCGCCAAAGCGCGCGAAGCTGGCACTCCGGGTAAGACGCCTGCTGAATCCTTCGTTGTGCCGAAGGATTACGTGCCGCGGCTCAAGAAATATTACGTCGACGTCGTGCGGCCGCAGCTCACCAAAGAGTTCGGCTACAAGAACCCGCTCGAAGTGCCGGTGATCGACAAGATCGTCCTCAACATGGGCGTCGGCGAGGCGGTCAACGATACCAAGAAGGTGACGGCCGCCGCCGCCGATCTCGCTCTGATCTCCGGCCAGAAGCCGATCATCACGCACGCCAGGAAGGCGATCGCCACATTCAAGGTGCGCGAGAACATGCCGATCGGCGTGAAAGTGACGCTGCGCAAGACGCGGATGTATGAATTCCTCGATCGGCTCGTCACGATCGCCTTGCCGCGGATGCGCGACTTTCGCGGCCTAAGCCCGAAGAGCTTCGATGGCCGCGGCAATTATGCCTTGGGCATCAAGGAGCATATCGTGTTTCCGGAGATCGATTACGACAAGACCGAGAGCATTCTCGGGCTCGACGTCGTCGTTTGCACCACCGCCAAGTCCGATGACGAGGCGCGCGCCCTTTTGCGGGCGTTCAACTTTCCGTTCCGGCAGTGAGGCCATCCCGTCTCAAACGCGGAAACCAGAGGTAGATCTATGGCAAAGAAAAGTTCGGTCGAGAAGAATAAGCACCGTGCTCAGTTGGTGAAGCAATATGCCGCCCGCCGCAAGAAGTTGAAGGCGCTGGCCGAGGACAGGACGGCGAGCAGCGAAGATCGCTTCGCGGCGCGGCTGAAGCTTGCCGAATTGCCGCGCAATTCGGCGCCGGGCCGGCTGCGCAACCGCTGCGAGATCTCAGGCCGGCCGCGCGGCTTCATCGGCAAGATGAAGATGTCGCGCATCGCCGTTCGGGAGCTTGGCGCGCGCGGTCTGATCCCGGGCCTCGTGAAATCGAGCTGGTGAGGAGGCGCGGATCATGGCAATGAACGATCCTTTGGGGGACATGCTGAGCCGCATCCGCAATGCGCAGATGCGGCGCAAGGGCAAGGTGAATACGCCCGGCTCCCGGCTGCGCGCGCATGTGCTCGACGTTTTGGCCCAGGAGGGCTATATCCGCGGCTATTCGACGACGGAATACGGCAACGGCCGCACCGAGTTCGAGATCGAGCTCAAATATTACGATGGCGAGCCGGTGATCCACGAGCTTCAGCGCGTGTCGAAGCCCGGCCGGCGCGTCTATGCCGGGATCTCCGACATGCCGCAGGTCGCCAACGGTCTCGGCATCACCATCGTCTCGACGCCGAAAGGCGTCATGGCCGATCATGTGGCGCGCGAGGCGCATGTCGGCGGCGAAGTCCTGTGCAAGGTCTTCTAATAACGAGGAATTGGATCATGTCTCGCGTAGGAAAAAAGCCCGTCGCCATACCCGCCGGCGTCACCGCCAAGGTGGAAGGGCAGACAATCGCCATCAAGGGCGGCAAGGGCGAATTGCGCTTCGTCGCACCGGGCGAGGTCAGCGTGAGTTTCGCCGATAACCAGATCAAGGTCGAGCCGCGCAACGAGACGAAACGGGCGCGCGCCATGTGGGGCATGACCCGCGCGATGGTGAACACTCTCGTCGTCGGCGTCACGAAAGGCTTCGAGAAAAAGCTCGAGATCAACGGCGTCGGCTACAGGGCGGCGGTGGCGGGCAAGAAACTGCAATTGTCGCTGGGCTACAGCCATGACGTGAGTTTCCCGATTCCGCAGGGCATCTCGATTGCGACGCCGAAACCGACCGAAATTACGATCAGCGGCTTAGACAAGCATCAGGTCGGCCAGGTTGCCGCCGAGATCCGCGGTTTCCGGCCGCCGGAGCCTTATAAGGGCAAGGGCGTCAAATATTCGGACGAGTTCATCTTCCGCAAGGAAGGCAAGAAGAAGTAAGGCGAAGGCGCAATGGGCAAGCACAGTTCGGGAGCCCGCCGCAAGGCGCGGGTCAGGCGCGCGGTCAAGGCGCATGCCTATGGCAAGCCGCGCCTTTCGGTTCACCGGTCCTCGAAGCAGATCTATTGCCAGATCATCGACGATGCCGCCGGCCGCACGCTCGCCTCGGCCTCGTCGCTTGAGAAGGCCA
>DATFNQ010000154.1:0-20894 GCA_035266305.1 Methylovirgula sp. | reverse complement strand
GCCGATGAACATCTATGCTGAATTCCACGTCCGCGTCGCGGCGATCCTGAAACGGATCATTGCGAGCGGCCGCTTGCCGGCCGATCTCGACCTTACTCGTTTCGTTGTCGAGCCGCCGCGTGATCCTGCTCACGGCGATCTCGCCGTCAATGCGCCCATGGTCTATGCCAAGGAGGCCAGAGCAAGTTTTGCCAATCCGCGCCAGCTCGCGACCGAGCTCGCCGCGGCGCTTGCCGAGGATGAAGATGTCGCGCAAGCCGAAGTCGCTGGGCCTGGGTTTCTCAACATTCGTCTGAAGCCTGCTGTTTTCGCCAGAATCCTGCGCGCCGCATTGGAGCAGGGGCAGCGCTTCGGCGCGGGGCTCGGCAATCATTCAGGCCAAAAGATCAATGTCGAATATGTTTCGGCCAATCCGACCGGTCCCATGCATGTCGGGCACGGGCGCGGCGCCGTCTTCGGCGATGCGCTTGCCAATCTCCTCGCCTATGTCGGCCATGATGTGACGCGCGAATATTACATCAACGACGCCGGTGCGCAGGTCGATGTTCTCGCCCGCTCGGCCTACCTGCGCTATCGCGAGGCGTTGGGCGAGGAGATCGCAATCCCCGAGGGTCTCTACCCGGGCGATTATTTGAAGCCTGTCGGCGCGGCGCTCGCGGCGGAATACGGAAGATCGCTGTTGGGGCGGCCGGAGAGCGAATGGATCGATGTCGCCCGCGGCGCCGCGATCGCCGGCATGCTGGAGATGATCCGATCCGATCTCGCCGCGCTCGGCATCACGCACGAAGTCTTCTTCTCCGAACGGTCGTTGACGCCGGAAGGCAAGGACGCGGTCGCCGCGGCGATCGACGAGCTCAGGGCCGCCGGCCTCGTCTATGTCGGTCGTCTTCCCGCGCCGAAGGGGCAGCCGAGCGAGGATTGGGAACATCGCGAGCAGCTTCTGTTCAAGTCGACGGCATTTGGCGACGACGTCGATCGGCCGCTGACCAAATCGGACGGGACCTATACTTATTTCGCCGCCGATATCGCCTATCACAAATCGAAGATCGACCGCGGCTTTGCGATCATGATCGATATCTGGGGCGCCGACCACGGCGGCTATATCAAACGCATGCAGGCGGCGGTCGCGGCCCTCTCCGGCGGCAGGGCGGTGCTCGACGTCAAGCTCTGCCAACTCGTCAAGTTGATGCGCGCCGGCGAGCCGGCCAAAATGTCGAAACGCAGCGGCGATTTCGTCACCTTGAGGGAAGTGGTGGACGAGGTCGGCGTCGATGCCGTCCGCTTCATGATGCTGTTTCGCAAGAACGATGCGGTTCTCGAATTCGACCTCGCCAACGTCATAGAGCAGTCCAAGGACAATCCGGTCTTCTATGTGCAATATGCGCACGCCCGCGGAAAATCGGTTATGCGCCAGGCACGTGCGTCAATTCCTGGAATTGATTTGTCAATTGGGGCTCTGGCTCGTGCGGATCTATCGCTTCTCGCCGATCCGGGGGAGATCCGCCTGATCAAGCTGATCGCCCAATATCCGCGTGTAATCGAGGCCGCCGCGGCGGCGCATGAACCACATCGGGTCGCCTTTTATCTACATGACCTTGCCTCAGATCTGCATTCTCACTGGACGCGCGGCAAAGATCAGCCACAATTACGCTTTGTTAATGAAGAAAGAAGAGATTTAACCGTTGCTCGGCTGGCGTTGGTAGCGGCGGTCACATCCATATTGGCGGCCGGCCTTGCCATTCTAGGGGTGAATGCTCCGGATGAAATGCACTGAGGCGATCCCGGGGCTGGATCGGCTATGTTAGGCGCGGACCTTGCGGTGGCGGCTGACCGATCGGCTCCGCCACCCGAACTTCGGATTGAGCCGAAGTCGGCCGCGACGGCGGCGAAATAGCCGGGTTTGAGGACGTAATTCGGCGGGCGGGGGGACTGCGACGTACCGCGAAGGTCGAGGTGAATATCATGAGTGAGCCCGCAGCCAAGCAACATCAGATGATTAATCTCGATGAGTTCGAACGGCGCTTGGGTCGGCCGGCTGCCTCTGCCAAGGGGGGAGAGGATCCGCTGGCCGAACTGGCGCGCCTCGTCGGCGCCACGGAGGATCGCTTCAACTCGATGTTCCAGGCTCGCCCGGCGGCCCCCAGTAGGGCGCCCGCCGAGCCGAGGTCCGACTCGCCGCCGGTCCGCGAAGCGGCGCCGCGCGCGCCTCGGCTCGGCGGCGACTTTGCTACCATCGAAGCCGGGTTGCGCGGTTCCATTGCGCCTGATTTCCAGGCCGCGCCGGCGGTCGATCCTGAAACGGACGGCGAGGACTGGCTCGATGCAACTTATCTGCCGCCCACAGAGGCTGCGATCGAGCCACCGCGCTCGCGCTTGCCTCTCTATGCGACGGCGGCGATCATCATCCTCGGAATGGCCGGCATAGGAGGGAGCTTCGCGCTGAAGCGCCACTCGATTGCGCCGCGCGAAATCGCCATGATCAAAGCCGCGGCCGGTCCCACCAAGATTCAGGCCTCGGACACCACTGACGTCGCGAAACCCAGCCAGGAGGCGTCGCTTCTCGATGAATCGCCGCAACCGGCGCCAGTCGCGGTCGTCAACCGGACCGAGGAGCCGGTCGATTTTGGGTCGGCTCCGCCGCAGGCTTCGGCAAGCTCGATGCAGGTCGCCTCTGCGGCGCCGAATGGTGCCGCCGTGGTTCCGGTTCCTGCACCGCCGGCGGCGGAATCTCCGACGGGTCAGCCGTTCGGCCTGGCCGAAATGATCCAACCTAAGAAGGTGAAGACCGTCTCGGTGCGACCGGATGGCACGATTGTCTCCGGCGATACGCAACAGGCGCTGCCGCCGATTTCGCCCGTAGCTTCCGCGGCCCCGAATGACGTGGCAACCACGAACGACGCTTCGACGCCGAAAACCGCGGCGCCCGTGGTGACGACTACTGCCGCCGAGCCTCCGGCTGCAGGCAAGCCAAAAGCGCGGTCGGCTCAAGCGAAGTCGCTCAAGCTTGCGGATGCGAATGCCGAAACGACCGATGCCACGCCGGCGAGCGCAGACAACGCTGGCAGCTTTGCCGTGCAGCTCGCCGCGCCTGCGAGCGAGGCCGCGGCCCGCGAATCAATGGCGAAGCTGCAGAGGCAGTTCGGAGGGGAGCTTGCCGGCCACCAATTGAAATATCATCGGGCTTCGGTCGCAAATAAATCCGTCTATCGGGTTCGTGTCGTCGGCCTGTCGTACGAAGGGGCCACCG
This sequence comes from Methylovirgula sp., assembly GCA_035266305.1. Lineage (GTDB taxonomy): Bacteria > Pseudomonadota > Alphaproteobacteria > Rhizobiales > Beijerinckiaceae > Methylovirgula. The sequence goes on along the minus strand of DATFNQ010000154.1, from coordinate 17,647 downwards.
CGCTCTGCCAGAAGCTGCAGGGCAAGGGCGGCGCTTGCTTCGTCATCAAGGATTGACGAGGCAAGCGGGCTTGGAACAGAGGGCATGACGCGCGCCTTCGTTTGCGGCTGCAGCGGCATGGCCTTGACGCGGGAGGAGCGCGATTTCCTCCGCGAGAGCGAGCCCTTCGGCCTCATCCTGTTCAAACGTAACGTCGAAACGCCGGATCAGGTCCGCTCCCTTATCGAAAGCTTCCGCGATTGCCTGGGCGATGCGGATGCCGCCGTTCTCGTCGATCAGGAGGGCGGCAGCGTGCAGAGGCTCGGGCCGCCTTTCTGGCGGGCCTATCCGGCCGCGGCGCGGTTCGGCGCGCTCAACCTGCCGATCGAGCGCAAGGAGAAGCTCGTCCGCCTCACAGGAGCGCTCATCGGGCAGGATCTGCGTCGCCTCGGAGCGAGCATCGATTGCGCGCCGGTCCTCGATGTTCCTGCCCAAGGCAGCCATGGCGTGATCGGCGACCGCGCCTATGCCCGAGATCCGCAGATCGTCGCGAAGCTCGGCCGCGCCGCCGCCCTCGGCCTCATTGATGGAGGCGTGCTGCCGGTCATGAAACATATTCCCGGCCATGGTCGCGCCAGTGTCGACAGCCATTTCGGCTTACCCATCATCATGGCGCCGCTCGAAGTGCTGAGCGAAACGGATTTCCTGCCCTTCGCCGCGAATGCCGATTTGCCCATCGCGATGACCGCCCATGTCGTCTACACCGCGATCGACCGCGAGCGGCCGGCGACGCTCTCGGCCCCGGTCATCGAATATATCCGCAATAAGATCGGGTTTTCAGGGCTACTTCTCAGCGACGATCTCTCGATGCAGGCGCTCAGCGGCAGCCTGCGCGATCGCACTGAAGCGGCCTTTGCCGCCGGTATCGACATCGCTTTGCACTGCAACGGCGATCTCCCCGAGGCTGCGGCCGTTGCCACGGCGGCGCCGGTCCTTGCCGGCCAATCGCTCGCCCGGGCCTCGGGCGCCGCAGAATGGCGAAGCGAAGCAGCCTCTTTCGATCCTGTGGAAGCTTGGGCCGAGATCGAGGCCGCGCTTGCGATTGTGGCCTGATCGGCTCAAGTTCGCAATCTGCGTCGCTGCGCCCAGCATGGGCTCTCGGAATTTTCGATTCGGGCTTAGAATCGTGACGCAAGGAGATGATTCGCCGGTGGAATTGGCTTTCGAACAGATCGATGAGGCAGGGGAGCCGGCGTTTTTCGTCGACGTCGATGGGTTCGAGGGGCCGCTCGACCTGCTCCTCGAATTGGCGCGCCGGCAGAAGGTCGATCTCGCCAGGATTTCCGTCCTGGCCTTGGCGGAACAATATCTCGCCTTCATCGAGGCGGCGCGCAACTTGCGGTTCGAGTTGGCCGCCGATTATCTGGTCATGGCGGCATGGCTCGCCTATCTGAAATCGCGGCTGTTGCTGCCGCAGGCACAGAAGGACGAGGAGCCGCTGGATCTCGTCGCGGCGCTCGCCTTCCGATTACAGCGGCTCGAAGCGATTCGCGCCGCCGCCGAGGCGCTCGTCAATCGACCGCGTCTCGGGCGTGACATGTTCCAGCGCGGCCGACCCGAGGGTGTGGAGGTCTCCCGTACACCGCAATGGCAGGCGAGCCTGCATGATCTTCTGTCGGCCTATGCCCGGCAAAGGCAAAAGCACGCGGCATCGCGCATGCGGCTCAAGCCGCGCTTCGTCTGGTCGCTTGTCGAAGCGCGCGAGGCTTTGGAAAAGCTTACCGGCCAAGCGCTCGATTGGACGGTGCTCGATTCCTACCTGATGACCTATTGCACGAGCCGCGAGGCGCGGCGCGGGGTCCGCGCCTCCGGCCTTGCCGCAGTACTCGAAATGGTTCTCCAAGGCGGCGTAAGCGTGCGTCAGGACCGCGCCTTTGCACCGCTCTGGATCAAACGGCGCAGCGAGCCTGAATACGGCGAGACCTGATCGCGCCGCTTCGGCCCGATTCGGGGCAGGAACTTGAGGGGGATGGATTGGCTGAGGTGGCAAGATTGTTTCCGGACGATATGGAGAGGGGCGCGGCAGATCCCGCTCTCTTCGGAGAGGCGATGCGGATTGCCGAAGCGATGCTCTTTGCTGCCTCTGAACCGCTCGAGGAAGCCGAGATCGCGCGGCGCATGCCGGACGGGCTCGCCGTCAGCGATGTAATGGCGCGGCTCAAGCGGGATTACGCGGCGCGCGGCGTCAATCTCGTGCGCATCGGCAAGAAATGGCTGTTTCGCACCGCCGCCGATCTCGGCTGGCTTTTGTCGAAGGACATCGTCGAGCCGAGAAGGCTGTCGCGGGCGGCGCTCGAGACGCTCGCGATCATCGCCTATCACCAGCCGGTCACGCGCGCCGAAATCGAAGATATTCGCGGCGTGGCCATCTCAAAAGGCACGATCGACGTGCTGATCGAAACCGGCTGGGTACGGCTGCGCGGCCGGAGGCGCACGCCCGGCAGGCCGCTGACCTATGGGACGACCGAAGCTTTCCTCCTGCATTTCGGTCTCGAGGCGATCACTGATCTGCCGGGACTCGAAGAACTGAAGGGAGCAGGTCTCTTCGACGGCCCCTTGCCGCAAGGCTTTGCGGTGCCGCAGCCGCGCGATGACCTGGCGCTGATGGAAGATGAGGATGCCCTGGAGAGCGATGCGGCGGAGTTCGATTTCGCCGAGAGTCCAGCCGAAGAATCAGACGACCCGCTTGCGACGCAGGACAATCCCGATCCCGACGACGACTTCTGAAGAAGCCAGCACGCTGCCGCGCCTGAGCGCCAGCCCGGATGGGGAGCAGCCCGGTAGTTCTCCTCAAAGGCGCACGGCCTCTTCGAGTACGCGCAGTTTCGGCGCGTAATTCGAGGCGTTGGCGCGCCCGTCGCAGGCGTCGCGCGAGAACATGATGAGATGGTGCGCGGAAACGGCGGTGGCGAGCACGGCTTCGATCTCTCCGCGCCGGAGCAGGGGCAGGGCGAACTTCCAGAAGATCGCGCGATAATCGGCGAGAACTCCGAGGTACCAGAAGACCTTGGCGAGCATGACGAGGCCCCGGCAAATGTTGCGCGGCGAAGCGCGGGAGCCGCTCATCGGCCGCGGCAGCCGATTGGGCCAGGTCTCCCGCATCTGATGTTCGTAGCGATCGAAGAGCCGCTGAGGCTCATAGGCCTCTTGCATGCAGCGCTGCCACATGGCGACGACCTCGTCGTAAGGCATCAGGAAGCGCACGTTCGATTCGCGACCCTCCTCGTCGTCGATCCTCCCGTCCCGCTCCAGCCGGTTCCATAGCGGCGTGCGCGGCAAGGCTTGCAGCAGATTGATTGTCAGCATCGGGATCTTGGATTCTTCGATGAACTCGACAATCCGCTGTCCCGATTTCGGCGTATCCGTGTCGAGGCCGAGGATGATGCCGGAGACGACCTGCATGCCATGTTTGTTGATCGCGCGGACCGAGTCGAGGATCGGCATGACGAGATTTTGCTTCTTGTCCATGCCTTTCAAGGCTTCCGGTTCGGGCGTCTCGATGCCGCAGAAGATCGTTTCGAATCCCGCCTCCCGCATGAGCGCGAGGACTTCAGGCGTGCGCGCGATGTTGAGGGTTGCCTCGCAGGACAGGTTGAGCGGATAGCCGGTGCGTTTCTGCCAGGCGATGAGATGCGGCAGCAACTCGGTGACGGCGCGCCGGTTGGCGATGAAATTATCGTCGACGAAGTAGGCGGCGCCGGCAACGCCGCATTCGAGGAGCTTGTCGAGCTCGGCAATGATCTGCGCCGGTGTCTTGATGCGCGGCACGCGTCCATAAAGTCCCGGAATGTCGCAGAACTCGCAACGGTAAGGACAGCCGCTCGAATATTGGATCGTGCCGAGAAGATAGCGGTCGATGCGCGCCAGCTCATAGGCGGGCAGGGGAAAATCGACGAGGTCGCGGCGCGCTTTTGTGGTCAACACGACCTGCCGCTCCGGCCGGCTGATGTCCTGCGCCAGGATTGCGAAGAGCTCTTCGGTGGCGTCGCCAAGCTCGCCGACGTGGAGATAGTCGAAGCTCGGATAATATTCGGGACAGGCCGAAACCGATGGGCCGCCGAGCGCGACGACCGTATTGTGCCGATGTGCCCTTCGGCAGATGTCTTCGATCTGCCGGCGCTGAATATGCATGCCGCTCACGAAAACGGCGTCGGCCCACTCGAAGTCGCAATCCTTCGCGGCCTCCATGTTTTCGTCGATGAAGCGCACCTGCCAATGTTTCGGCATGGTCGCGGCAATCACCAAGAGGCCCTGCGGCGGCATGAAGGCCCGCGTGCCCATGGTGAGGCAATAGGAATATTCGAAAGTTCCGAACGAGGGCGTGTAACGCGGAAAAACGCAGAGGATATGACGCACACAATCATGCACAGAACGCGCCATGGCGGAACCATCTATCATCCTAACACCGGAAAACTCGCCTATCAAAGCCGATCGATGTCGCTCTGTACAGCTATTATGGATCGGCGACGCGCGGCTTCAATGCGTGCAAATCGGCCAAGTTCCGATCACCCACAGCATTCTCATGGGCATTCAATATGTTGCACCATTGTGCCGAGGCGGAACGAAGCGTACGGCACTGGACTATGTGCCTATAAGGCGAGGTCCGCGCTCGGATGGCGCTTGGCGCAAAAACCTGCCCGCAACCCAAGATGCCGTAAGCCGTTAGGTGAGGCGAGGAGTCGCATGTGGGCCCATGTTTTGGACTCATTGCTGATGTTATTCGCCGCCATCCCAGGCTGCCAAGCTCGCACGCCGGCTCGAGCCGGTGCGACGCGGCGTCGCGCTGCCGATCGTAACACAGCCGCCGCTCGATGAAGCGCCCTCAAGGACAGCGTTGATGCCTGGGTCCAGGAGAATTCCGGAAAGATGCATTTAATCAGGCAGTCGATGGGTTTCTCGCCAAAATTCAACCGGAAGTCGCAGCTCCCTTCTTCTTCAGCAACTTCGCGATCCGCGTCTCTCGACAGCACGAGCGCGTCAAGCAAATGCGTTCGCCGGATGGCGATGCGAGATTGAATCGCACGAGCATCTGCGTGGCACAGATGACGCATGCCGTGGCTTTGCTGCACCAATCCCGTCAGGTCAGCCAAATTTTCGCAACGAGTGAGGCCACCCGGAGCAGAACTGATGGCCCTTAATATTTCGGCCTTGTCGATTCGCAGGCCCCTGCCGGCGATCGTTTTCGCCCTGGTGGTCTTGGCGCTCGGCGCCGCCAGCTTCAAGAAACTGCCGATCACGCTGCTGCCGAACGTCGATCCGCCGATCATTTCGGTGGTCGTTGCGGAATTCGGTGCGTCCCCATCCGAACTCGAATCGCACGTCACGAAACAGGTCGAAGATGCCGTCTCGAGCGTCGACGGCATCCGCCACATCATGTCTTCGGTGAGTGACGGCATATCGGCGACGACGATCACCTTCGATCTCGACGTCAATACGGATCGGGCTTTGACCGAAGTCAAGGATGCGGTGAAGCGCATTCGCGGCAATCTCCCGCAATCGGTTTCCGAGCCGCTGATCCGCCGGGTCGACGCGGTCGGGCTCGGGTTCATGACCTATGCGGCAATATCGCCGGACAAGACGCCCGAGCAATTATCCTATTTCGTCGATGACGTCGTCATTCGGAGGCTGAAAGAGATCCAAGGCGTCAGTTCGGTCGAGCGTATCGGCGGCGTCGAACGCGAAGTGAAGGTGGCGCTCGATCCCGATCGTCTTCAGGCCTTCGGCCTGACTGCCGACGGCGTGAGCCAACGCGTTCATGCCACCAGCGAAGCTGTCGGCCAAGGCCGCGCCGGCGGCGAGGCGCAGGGCAAGCCCGCAGGCGCGCGCAACCTCGCCGAACTCGCCGGGACCATGATCAGCGGGCCCCGCGGCGGGCAAGTCCGCCTCGACGCACTCGGAACCGTCACGGACACGATCGCCGAGCCGCGCACTTTCGCACGCCTGAACCACGAACCGATCGTCGCCTTCAGCATCCTGCGCGCCAAGGGCGCGAGCGATGTTGCCGTGGCCGCCCGGGTCAAAAAGCTGGTCGATCAGATCAAGTCCGAACATCCGGGATTCGATCTCAAGCTCATCGACACCTCGGTCCGTTATACCGAGGAAAACTACGAATCGGCGCTCCACACCTTGTTCGAAGGCGCGGCGCTCGCGGTGATCGTCGTTTTCCTGTTTCTGCGCGATCTGCGGGCGACGGTCATCGCCGCGATCGCTTTGCCTTTGTCGATCATCCCGGCCTTCTGGGTGATGGACATGCTCGGCTTTTCGCTGAACCTCGTGAGCCTTCTCGCGGTAACGCTGGCGACGGGCATTCTCGTCGACGACGCGATCGTCGAGATCGAGAACATCGTCCGCCATATGCGGATGGGCAAATCCGCCTATCAGGCCGCGATGGAGGCGGCGGACGAGATCGGTCTTGCCGTCATCGCGATCAGCCTGACCATCGTTGCGGTTTTCGCGCCGGTGAGCTTCATCGGCAATATCGCCGGCCAATATTTCAAGCAATTCGGCCTCACGATCGCGGCCGAAGTCATGTTTTCCTTGCTTGCGGCGCGACTGATCACGCCGATGCTCGCAGCCTATTTCTTGAAAGCGGATCGGCGCAAGGAGAAAACGAGCCGCCTGACCGAGGGCTACGGGCGCCTCGTCCGATGGACGGTCGTCAACCGCTACAAGTCCGTGCTCATCGGGCTTGTTCTCTTCACGCTGTCGATTCTCAGCATCACCACCAATCTCATCTCGCGCGACTTCCAGCCCACCCAGGATTCCGGGAGGTCGCATCTCGCGATTGAATTGCCGCCCGGCTCTCAGCTCGATCAGACCCGGCGGATCACCGATGTCGTCGCCGAGCGGCTTCGCAAGCGGCCGGAGATCGCGAGCGTTTTCATCGACGGCGGCCGTATTCCGCCGGGGACACCGGAAGTGCGCAAGGCGCAACTCGTCATCGACTATGTTGCGAAGAGCAAGCGGAGCCTGTCGGTGCAGCAATTGCAGGCCTCGATCAGCAAGGATCTGGCCGATATTCCTGAGATAAGGTTCTGGTTCGTCGATGATTACGGCGCACGGCCGGCCTCCCGCATCGTCACCGGGTCGGACGGGGCCATGGTCGACAAGTTTGCCGCCGAACTCGCCGTCGAGATGCGGCGCTTGCCGTCGATCACCAATGTCGTCGCTTCGATCGGGCTGGATCGGCCGGAACTGCACATCGAGCCGCATCGCGACCTCGCTGCCAGGCTTGGGGTTTCGAGCGAGGCGATGGCGCAGGCGATTCGCATCGCGACGATCGGCGACGTCGGCCCGGCGTCCGCCAAATTCGATTCCGGCGATGGGCTCATTCCGATCCGCGTACAGCTCGCCAGCCGCGGCGATCTTCGGGTTCTCGAGACTCTGAATGTGCCGACCGCAGCGGGAAGCTCGGTGCCGCTCGGGACGGTCGCCACAATCGACTTTGCGGAGGGCCCGGTCAGCATCCAACATTTCGATCGCGCTCGCTCGGCCACGGTCGAGGCCGATCTCGTCAACGGGGCGGCGCTGGGCGACGTCGAAAAGGCGCTCAATGCCTTGCCGCTGATGCAGCATCTGCCGCCCGGCATCAGCGTCCGCAAATCGGCCACTGCGGAGGCCATGGACGAGTTGAGCGCCGGCTTCGCCGAAGCCATGCGCAATGGCCTCCTCTTGGTCTATGCGGTCCTCGTGCTTCTCTTTGCAAGCTTCCTTCAACCGATCACGATTCTCTTCTCGCTGCCTTTGTCGATCGGTGGCGCGATCCTTGCGCTGCTCGTCACCGGACGGCCGCTCAGCCTGCCCGTGATCATCGGCATATTGATGCTGATGGGCATCGTGACAAAGAATGCGATCATGCTCGTCGACTTTTCGATCAGGGCCATGACGCGCGGCATGGAGCGGACGGCGGCGATCGTCGAGGCTGGCAAGAAACGGGCGCGGCCGATCGTCATGACGACGGTCGCTATGGTCGCGGGCATGGCGCCGAGCGCGCTCGGCTTTGGCGCCGGCGCGGAGTTCCGCTCGCCCATGGCAATCGCGGTGATCGGCGGTCTCGTCGTCTCCACGTTCCTGTCGCTTCTCTTCGTTCCGGCCTTTTTTGCAGTGATGGATGATCTGCGGCTCGCCTTGCAGCGCGGCTGGCGCGCGCTAGGATCGCGAGCGGCTTCCGATATCGCACTCGGCCGGGAGCAAGGCTCGGCGGTCGACCCGGCGGAATGAGACGCTTGCGCTTCTATATGGTAAGGATCTTGCGGCGAGAAGCGATCATGGCCGGCTTCTGAACCATGAAGGAACATTGGCCACGCCACGCGCCGGTCGTGACTCTGGACGCGGCTGCCGTCGGCCGGCTGGTGCTGCCCTCATTCCCGGGAAACGAGATCATCAGCATCGAGCCGGTCAAAGGCGGGCTCATCAATACGAACCTCAAGATCCGCCTATCCGGCCGTCGCGGGGCGTTGCTGCTCCGCGTCTATCAGCGCGGCATCGAGCCGGCGCAAAAGGAGATGGCCGTCTACCGCTTGGTGGGCGATCGCGTCCCGGTTCCGCATTTCATCCATTTTTGCGCGCAGAGCCCGGTCACCGGCCATCCCTACGCGATCATCGATTGGATCGAAGGCTTCGAGCTTCAGGCCATGTTTGCGTCGCTCGCGGCCGTTCGGCTGGTGGAGCTGGGCTATGCGATCGGACGCATTCTCGCCGCGATCCATAGCTTTACGTTCGACAAGCTCGGGTTCCTGGATGCGGATCTGAACGTTCAGGGGCCGATCGATCTCGATAAAAATGGTCTTCTTGCCTATCTCAAACAATGCCTGGTTGAAGGACCGGGCGGCGCCAGGATCGGGCTGGAGCTGACCTCTGCGCTCTTGAATTTTGCGGCGCGGGAGGGAGACATTCTTGCCGACTGGCTTCAGCAGCCCTGTCTCGTGCATGGCGATTTCAACGGATCGAATATTTTGATCCGTAAAACCCCGGACGATCGCGCTTGGGAGATCGCCGCGATCATCGATTGGGAATATGCGCTCAGCGCTTCGCCGGCCTTCGATTTCGGCAATTTGCTGCGCCCGCCGCTCGACACTAACGAGGATTTCGCCGTCGCTTCAGCGCGTGGTTATCGCGACGCCGGCGGCATGCTGCCGGCAAAATGGCGGCGCATCGCGCGGCTTGCCGATATGTTTTCCTTCGCCGACATTTTGAGCAGGCCGAACACCAATGAAGTGGTCGTCGAGGATGCAAAAGCCGTCATCAGTAAGCTGATCGCGAGCTAGAGATTTCAACAATTGATGCGCCTTCTGAAGGAAAGTCCGATCGGCGCTGAGGAGAGGCTCCGACGCGCGCGGTCGCTTTGTCCGGGAAAGGCTGAGGTCGTCGCACCATGATCGCCCTCAAAGCCGGCGCCACGCGCGCCGCAATTGCGCCTGAAGGCGCTGAGATGAGAGAATGGATTGTCGGCGACAGGCCGTTGCTCTGGCAGGCGGATCCGGCCGTCTGGAGCGAAACGGCGCCGCTTCTCTTTCCGGTCGTCGGCTGGACGAAGGCCCATCAGGTCCGCGTTGACGGCAAGACCTATCAGCTCGGTCTGCACGGCTTTGCCCGCGATCGCGAGTTTCGGCTCGTCGAACAGGGCGATGATTACGTCCGCCTCGTGCTTGAGAGCGATGCCGCTACACGCGCGCGCTATCCCTTCGAGTTCGGCCTGACGGTCGATTATCATCTGGATAGCGGGATGATCTCGGTCGCGCTCGGCGTCGAGAATCGCGGCACGGCGCCGATGCCCTATGCCTGCGGGGTTCACCCGGGCTTTCGCTGGCCATTCGCGGGCGGAGCGCCAGCCGATTACCTCGTGCGCTTTTCTGAAAGGGAAGATCCGTTCGTGCCAGTCATTGCGCCGGGCGGCCTCATTTCGCAAACCAAGCGGCGTTTGCCGCTCGACGATCGGGTCCTGCGCCTCGCGCCGGAGCTTTTCGAGAAAGATGCGCTGTGCTTCCTCAATGCGGCGAGCCGGGCGCTGAGGTTCGAGGCGCCGAACCGTGCGGCCATCCGCGTCGAGAGCGGCTTTCCGCATTTCGGGCTCTGGTGCCGGCCCGGCAACGGCTTTCTGTGCATCGAAGAATGGACCGGCACCAGCGATCCGGAAGATTTCTCCGGCGATCTTTTCGCCAAGCCATCGATGCTCGTCCTGCCCCCCGGCGCGAGCGGGCGGCACGCGGCGCGCTTCATTTACGAAGGTTCGCCGCGCTGATCACAGAGAGCGACGGCTTGGCAGGGGCGCGGAAAACTGACAGATAAGCAGAAATTCCAGTGAGGAGGCGCACATCCATGGCTTTGGCGACGGACGAGGGGCAGGGAGCAGAGCCGGGCATTTTGCGGCCCTCGGGACAGAAGGCCTTGCTGATCGACGGCAAAAAGATTGCCGAAACTGTGCTCGCGGAGGTCGCGGCGGGCGCCGCCGCACTCGTCGCGAAAGGCGTGAAGCCGGGCCTCGCGGTCATCCTCGTCGGCGAAAATCCGGCGAGCCAGGTCTATGTCAAATCCAAGAGCAAGGCGGCGCAGGCCTGCGGCTTCCACTCGGTCCAATATGACCTCCTGGACACGGTAAGCGAGGCCGACTTGCTCGACCTCGTCGATCGGCTGAACGGCGATCCCGCCATCCATGGAATCCTGGTGCAACTGCCGCTGCCGCCGGCCATCCACGCGACCCGCGTGCTGGAACGGGTGTCGCCCTTGAAGGACGTCGATGGTTTCCATCCCTTCAATGCGGGGCTTCTCTCGATCGGCGATCTCGACCGCGCGCTGGTGCCCTGCACGCCGGCCGGCTCGATGCTGCTCCTCGAAAGAGCCGCCGCGGCGCTGGGCGTCGAGATTTCCGGCGCCGACGCCGCCGTTGTCGGGCGTTCCAACATCGTCGGCAAGCCGATGGCGCAATTGCTGCTCTCGCGCAACGCGACGGTGACGATTGCGCATTCGCGCAGCCGCGACCTCAAAGCAATCGTCGGCCGCGCCGATATCGTCGTTGCCGCCGTCGGCCGGGCGGAGATGATTCGCGGCGATTGGATCAAGGAAGGCGCGATTGTCATCGATGTCGGCATTAACCGTGTTCCAGGCGAGGGCGTCGATGCGCAGGGGCGGCCGAAGACGCGGCTCGTCGGCGATGTCGCTTTCGCCGCGGCTTTGGCGCGGGCGGGAGCGATCACGCCGGTGCCCGGCGGGGTAGGGCCGATGACGATCGCCATGCTGATGGCCAATACGCTGCGCGCCGCTCATTTGTCGCGGGCATGACGCCGGAGCGCTTCATTCCGGCGGGGCATAGCTCGTCGCGTCGTTAGGCAAGTCGTGACTTTGCTGCGGAGCAGGCGGAAGACGCAGATCAGGCTCGCCTTGGAAGAAATGAAGATCGTCCCAGCTTCCCTTGAGGCGGAGGCTGAGCGGCGTTGATTCGGTCCGCCGGTTGCCGCTCGCCGTCGCCTCGCCAAGCGCCAAGAGATCGAGCGTCCGATGCCCGAGATCGGCATCGCCGGCAAAATTCAACTTCATGCTCGGCGCGCTGAATTGGCCCTGCTCGATTTGGGCAACGCCATTGGCAAGGTGAAGGCCCAAACTCAGCCTGTCGAACGCCGTCGTGCCGTCCGTCGGCTCGATCGGCTCGCCGGGCGACTTCGCGCCGGCCTGTTGCAAAGTCGTGGCGAGATCGATCCCTTTCAGTTCGCCATTCGTCACCGAAATCTCGGCCCGGCCGGCGAGGCCGTGAATGAGGTGCCCAAGATCGGCACCGGCGCTTTCAAGCGCAAGCGAAGCGTTGAGCGAGCCAGATAGGGGACGGTTGCCGTCGAGCTCCAAGGCCATGGGCTCGATATCGACATCCTTGCCGCTCCCGATCACCTGAAGATCGAGATTTCGGTCTTTCGCCGCGAGCGACACGCGGCCCTTGACGATGCCATGGTTGGCGGTCGCCTCGGCGAGCGCCAGATCGATGAGGCCCGGCTTGGTCATGAGCGACAGAGCCGCGTCCTCGATTTCCATGTCATAGAGCCGCAAGCGCGAGGCGGAAATCCGCAAATCGAGATCGGCGAATCTCAGATCTGACAGATCGAGGGCTTGGTGATTCCACAAAACGTTGGTGCCGTTCGGCCGCGGCGGCCCCGCGAGAAAAGGCGTCACGTCGAGAAGATCGCTGGCCAGCGTCGCGGAAAAGCGGGGTATCCCGTTCTCGTCCTCGACTGCGAGATTTCCTTCGTAGTCATTGCCGTCGAGGCTGAGATGCAAATTGGTAAGCGCGACGCTGTCGGTCTCGAAATCGAGATCGCCGCGCATATCGAAATCGGCGAAAGTCCCGTGCCGCGGAAACGAATAGCCGGCAACCTCCGCGACTTTGCGCAGCGATGCCGCATCGGCGGAAATCCGACCGACATATTGAATACGCGGCGCGGCCGAAATGCTGCCGGAGGTCGAAAGCCTCAAAACATCCGATCGCAGCAGTAAGCTCGTGGCGGATTGGCCTCCCCTCAGAAGTTCGATTGGTTGTGACAGCCAGGCTTCGATGCTGATCGGCGTGCCGTGCAATGTCATCTCGCCGCTCAAGGCCGCCGATGCATAGGCGCTCGGCCAATCGACGCTCATGTTGATATCATCGAGATCCGCCGTTTGCATTTGGCGCGTCGCGAGGCGAGCGCGACCGTGGACGATATCGATGCGCCCAAGCAGCATCGCCGCTTGCTGGCTTGCGGAGTTTGACTGGGCAAAACGGCCGATGGCGCTTTCGGGCACAATCGGCTTGCGGTCGAGGGCGATGAATATGTTGGGCTGATAGAGCATCGCGTGCCCGACCTCTATCCGTCCGACGAGGAGGGGCAGGATGCGCAAGTAGGCGTGGAGCACGCCGGCAACGATCCGAACCGCGCCCGTGGTGTCGGAGAATGCGATGTTCTCAATCTCGATGCGCGGCTGCGGAAACAGGTGGAAGCGCGTATGTCCCTCGATGGTCGTCGCAAAACCTGTCGTGCGGCGGACCTGAGCGGCCACGTCCCTATCGAGGACATCCGCCGACAGGAGCCAATGTGCGGCGCCCGTCGCAGCGGCGCCCATCGCCAGCACGATGGCAACCGCCGCGGCGATAGGCGCAAGCCATTTCCGCGGTGCCGGCGGCGAGGTGACGGAGACAGACTCGCTCATTCGCCGCAATGCCTCTCGACGCGATCTTCAACGCGGCGGCGCGCGAGCGGACAGATCAGGGCGGACGACGTCACGCGAATAGACCTTAGTGCACGTCCCGCAAAGGCGGGAACCGGTTTTGCGAAAAGATCATGCGATAATGGAAGAATTTACTGCAGGATCGAGTTCATAGGAAGCGTTTCCGCACGACGAGCGAAGCCCGGCAAGTTCAGCCCAAGAGCAGCTCGGATCGATGCCGCTAACCCGCCAAATTGCGCCGCCAGACCTGTGCAGCCAAGCCAAACCAAAATTCGTGTAAATTCACGCGAGAAGGGCGCCCACGTCCATGCCAGTTGCGGCGCGAGACAGAGCAGCTGCTCGCCTCCCGACCCGAAAGCCCTATCAGCGTTTCGTCGAGCCGAGTTCCTTGCGCAGGGCTGCGGCCAGATCATCAATGTGAAACGGCTTCTGCAAAACGGCGCAGCCGGCATAGGCGGCAGGAATCCCGGCCCTCCCGTATCCGGTCGTGAAGATGAAGGGACAGGCGCGCTGAGCGAGAAGATCGGCGACCGGATCGATCTTTTCAATCCCGAGATTGACATCGAGCAGCGCGATGTCGACCTTTTCATCCGCGAGAAATTCTTTCGCCCGAGAAACTTGCGACACCGAGGCTGCGACCTCGTAGCCGAGCTCCTCGAGCATGTCGGTGAGCATCACGGCGATGAAAGCCTCGTCTTCCACAACCAGGATGCGCGGTCTCTGGGCCCTCGGCTCGGTCTCGCTTTTCATCCCTGGGCCCGTGCCCTTTCGTGCATGCCGGGTGGCAGCCCTCTCGGCTCGGATGCTTTAGAAAATCGGGCGACACGCGTCAAATGATTCAATCTGCGACGCTGAGATTGAGCGGTGTCTGCGACAGGGTAGCGCTTCCGTGCACCTTGGCATGGCGCCGAGCCCAGCTTTGTAAGCGCAAATAGCCCGTCAAAGTGAGGCTTGAAGCGCGGTCGGCGCCATCGTCATCCGCTTCGATTGGTCTGTCGGAACATGTAGGCGAATGCCGCCGCCGCGGCGGTCAGCCAGCCGACGATCATCAATGCGCCACCGATCGGGGCAGCCAGGGGAACAAATTTTCGTCCCAGGAACACATGCGCACTGATCTCGCCGCAGAACAAAAAGCTTCCAGCAAGGAGGATGGTTGCTCCCAAGAGTAGCCAACGGTGCCGCCCGGCAAGGGCAAGCGCGCCTATGGCAATCACGGCGGCGGCATTAACGATCAAGAAATCGCCCGACAGTTTGAGCAGAGGGTCGGCAATCGCATGCGCGGCCGCCGCGTCCTCCGTCACGCCAGCGGCGCCGGAAAGCGCGGCGAAGCCGGCCAGCGTATAAGCCCATTTAGACATAAGTCGTGCTCGCTTGCATGGACGCCGGCATGTCCTGAGTGCGTCGCTCCCGCTCCAAACACCGGATACGTGATGCCTCGAACCCCCAAATCATGCCGAACAAAATGAAGATATGGCGCCAATGGTCGATATCGATCTGGAAGCCTTGCAGCAATAAGGCGAAAAGCACCGGCCACGCGACCTGAGCGAGCTGTCGATAAGGCGACCGGACCAAGATCAATCGAAAGCCGACATAGCTCGTCGAGAGCACAATAAGTATCCAGGTAAATCCGCCGATCCACCCGTCATTGGCGAAGGCGCCAATGTAAGAGTTGTGGGGTTCAATGCCGAAGATCTCCTGAAAACGGTTCGGCCCGAAACCTTCCGGACGATCAAGCAGCATCAGTAGCGATCGCAGCTGATTGCCGAACCGGCCGGTTGCGCCCTCATCATAATCCTGGAGTGCCGCTCTTTGGTAGAAGAACTCGCGAACATCGTCACGCGCAAGAATGCCTATGAGTGCCACTGCCGCAACGCCTAGAATGATGGCGCTCATAATTAGAATCCGCCGTCGTGTAGCCTTGCTGTCGCAAGTCAGATAGGTGATGATCGTTACCATCGTGAGCGTGAGAATCGACGCGCCCCAGGAACCACGCGAATAGGAAAGGAACACGCCGGCGAGCATTATCACGAGGGCAAAGAGCGAAAAAATTCGCCACCGGCCGGTTCCTATCAAAAGATCCTGCAGGACAAAGGCCTCGCCGAGGATTAGATAGGAGCCGAAGACGTTCGGATCCTTGAACGTCCCAGCAACACGGTCGTACAGCAACGAGATCCCGAATCTGGAAAAGCCGAAATAGCTGAGAACGCCTATTAAAGCCGCTACGACGGCCCCCAATGTAAACGCCTTCAGGCAGACTTCGGCGCGCTTGATCGAGCGCTCCCCAAAAAACAAAGTGAAACAAATTACTGTGACGATGAGATAAAGCGACGTGAACTGATAGGTGCGCAGATCTGCGCCAGTCCAATAGGGCATCAGTGCGGCAAAACTGCAGATCTCGAAGATGCACCAGAGCAGAAGGATAGGGATCTGAATGCGGTGGATTCTGAAGCCCCCAAGAATCCAAGCTGGAAACGCAATGAACGCCATAAGATCGTACGGCGAAGGCTCGATGAACGCGACTATTCCGCTGAAGATGAAGACGGCAAAGATCGCATTGACGAGGCCTTGGTAAGTGAGTTTCGCACGGTGCCTGCCAATGCCGGTGGCAGCGCTATTTTGCATCGTCATTGGCTTGCGTCCGTGCTAGCCGCGCTGACGCGCAGCGTGCCGCGCTGGGCACCTTCTCCTTCACGAAGACGGCCTGTGCGCGACCATTTTTGGGGTCGACCTTCATCCGATCCCTTGAGAAACTCAAAATGTCTAATAGGCATTGCTGGTCTTGAGCAGCGCGAACGGCGTCGCCAAGAGGATATGGATGTCGAGCAGGATCGACCAGTTCTCGATGTAATAGAGGTCGCACTCGACGCGGCCTTGGATCTTCTCGGGCGTATCGGTCTCCCCCCGCCAACCGTGGATCTGCGCCCAGCCGGTGATGCCGGGGCGCACGCGATGCCTGGCGAAATAGCCGTCGACGACCTCGTCATAGTGCCGCTCGGCGGCTTTCGCATGCAGCGCGTGCGGACGCGGCCCGACGAGCGAAAGATTTCCTTTGAAAACGACGTTGAAGAGCTGCGGCAGTTCGTCGAGGGATGTTTTGCGCATGAAGCGGCCGAAACGGGTCACCCGCGGATCGTCCTTGGTCACCAGCTTCGCGGCGCCGAAATCCAGCGCGTCGACATGCATGGATCTGAACTTGTAGACTTCGATCACCTCGTTGTTGAATCCGTAGCGCTTCTGCTTGAACAGGACGGGGCCCTTCGAGTCGAGCTTGATGGCGAGTGCGACGATCGCCATCAGCGGCGAAAGCAGCAATAGGCAAAGGCTGCCGACGACCTTGTCGAAAAAATATTTGAGGACCAGATCCCAGTCGGCGATCGGCTTGTCGAAAATATCGATGCGCGGAACCGCGCCGATGTAGAAATAGGAATGCGGCCGGAAGTGCAGCTTGTTCATATGCGCCGCGAGCCGAATGTCGATCGGCAAGACCCAGAGCTTGCGCAACATCTGCAACAGGCGCTGCTCGGCGGTGATCGGCAAGGTGAAGATGACGAGATCTATGCGCGTGCGGCGGGCGAATTCGATGAGATCGTCCACCGTGCCGAGCTTTGCAAAGCCGGCCACGGCGGTGGGAGAGCGCTGATCGGTACGGTCGTCGAAAATACCGAGGATTTGCAGGTCGGCCTGCGGCTGCTCGGCCAGCTGCTGCAACAAGCTATCGGCGGCCGATCCGCCGCCGACCAGCACGGTGCGCCGAATGAGCCGGCCTGTCCTGATCAGCTTGTCGACGGCGAGCGCAAGCGCTGTGCGTTCGCAGCTCAGGACGAGGAGGCTGCTGCCGAGCCAGGCGAGCATGAAGACGCGCGAAAAAGCCTCGTCGAGCCGTAACGTGAAAATGATGGGGAGAGCTATACCATAGACAAAGGTCACTTCGGCGACGAGGCGCAAGCCTTTCGCCGGAAAGTTCCTGAACAGGCTGATCTTGTAGAGATCGGAGCACTGCAGCGCGAGGACCACACCGGCGGCGATCAGCGGTATCCCGATGATGAGATACGAAGCATGGCCGCCAGAAGGCGCGATGAAATCAACGCAGAGACCGGCCGCGATGATGAGCAGAAATTCCGCGACACGCACGAGGCCTTCGAGCACAACGCGGGAAACGGCCGGCGTCGCCGGGCCGCATTGCATGGCGCACGCGGCGGCCAAGAGCCTGTCGACATCCGCTGCGTTCTGCGTTGCGGGACCGCCGTTCGGCTCGATTTTTCCCAGATCACGAAGGGTGAGGTTAGCCATGCCTTTGAGCTTGTCAGGAGGGAAGAGCGAAGGACGCGGCGGATTCATTCTTGCGGCGCGACCTCGTCGCGATCGCGTCGGCATAGCCGGCAAGGACAGCATCGACCATGTCGGTAATCGTGAATTGCGTCGC
>DATFNQ010000153.1:0-2497 GCA_035266305.1 Methylovirgula sp. | reverse complement strand
CGACATCGGCGACGGGCTCGCCTGCGTCTTCAAGATGGAGAGCCATAACCATCCGTCCTTCATCGAGCCGTTTCAGGGCGCCGCGACCGGCGTCGGCGGCATTTTGCGCGATGTCTTCACCATGGGGGCGCGGCCGGTCGCCTGTCTCGATCTGCTGCGTTTCGGCGCGCCGCAACACCCGTTGACGCGCCATCTCGTCGCCGGGGTCGTTGCCGGAATCGGCAGCTACGGCAATAGCTTCGGCGTGCCCACGGTGGGCGGCTCGACGCGTTTCGATCGCCGTTATGACGGCAATATCTTGGTCAATGCCATGGCCGTCGGCATCGCCGAGAAGGACGCGATCTTCTACGCCAAGGCGAGCGGCGTCGGTAACCCGATCGTCTATCTCGGCTCGAAAACCGGGCGCGACGGCATCCATGGCGCGACCATGGCCTCGGCCGCCTTCGCTGCGGACGCGGACGAGAAACGCCCGACCGTCCAGGTCGGCGACCCATTCGCCGAAAAGCTGCTCCTCGAAGCCTGTCTTGAGCTGATGCAGAGCGGCGCAGTGGTCGCCATTCAGGACATGGGCGCCGCCGGCCTCACCTCCTCGGCGGTGGAAATGGGAGCCAAGGGCAATCTCGGCGTCATGCTCGATCTCGACGCCGTGCCCTGCCGCGAGCCCGGAATGAACGCCTACGAGATGCTGCTGTCGGAGAGCCAGGAGCGCATGCTGATGGTTCTCGCGCCCGGCAAGGAAGAGATCGCCGCATCGATCTTCCGCAAATGGGGGCTCGATTTCGCGATCATCGGCAAGACCACGGACGATCTGCGCTTCAAGGTGAAGCATCATGGCGAGATCAAAGCCGATCTGCCGATCAAGGAGCTGGGCGACCAGGCGCCGCTCTACGATCGCCCGTACACGCGCGCAGCGAAGCCGGCCGTCGTTCGGCCCGAGGACGTGTCGGCGCCAATCAGCAATGCCGAGGCCTTGCTGCGTCTTATCGGCAGTCCGAACCTTTCATCCAAGCGCTGGATCTACGAGCAATATGACCATCTGATCCTGAGCAACACGGTGCAGGCGCCGGGCGGAGACGCGGCGGTGATCCGCATCGGCGAGGGGCCGAAGGGTCTGGCTCTGACGACCGACGTGAACGAGCATTATTGCGAAGCCGACCCATATGAGGGTGCCAAGCAAGCGGTCGCCGAAGCCTGGCGCAATCTCTCAGTCGTCGGCGCAAAGCCGCTCGCGCTCACCGACAATCTGAATTTCGGCAACCCCGAAAAGCCCGAGGTCATGGGCCAACTGGTCGGCGCCATCGAGGGGCTCGCCGCGGCCTGCCAGGCGCTCGATTTCCCGATCGTCTCGGGCAATGTCTCGCTCTACAACGAGAGCCCCGATGGCGCGATCCTGCCGACCCCCGCGGTCGGCGGCGTCGGGCTTCTCCAAGACGCGAGCCTGACCGCGACAATCGCCTTCAAACGGCCCGGCGAAGCCATTCTGCTCCTTGGCGAAACCTCAGGCTGGCTCGGGCAATCGGCCTATCTGCGCGAGATCTGCGGGCGCGAGGATGGCGCTCCGCCCCCGGTCGATCTTGCCCTCGAGCGAAAGACCGGCAATTTCGTGCGCGGCCTCGTCCGCGAGCAGGCGGTCAGCGCGGCGCATGACCTTGCCGAAGGCGGCCTTGCCGTCGCGCTTGCGGAAATGGCGACAGCCGGCGGCCTCGGCGCGACGCTCGCCGTCGAGCCTTCCATACCTCTGCATGCCTTTCTCTTCGGCGAGGATCAGGCCCGCTATGTCCTAACCGCCACCCCTGATGCGGCGGAGGCGATCCGCGAAGCCGCCCACATGGCCGGTATCGACTGCGCGGTCATCGGCTGGACAGGCGGCGACGCGTTGACCATTCCCGGCGAGATCGCCATATTCCTCGACGACTTGCGCCGCCGGCACGAGAATTGGCTGCCCGATTTCATGGCCGGCCGCGCGGCCTGAGCAACACCGCTGGAGACTATTGATGCCCATGCCCGCCGCCGAAATCGAGCGGATGATCAAGCAATCGCTTCCCGACGCTGAGGTGAACATCACCGATCTCGCCGGGGACAATGATCATTACGCGGCGGTCGTCGTTTCTTCCGCCTTCATCGGCAAGTCCAAGCTTCAGCAGCATCAGCTCGTCTACAAGGCTTTAGGCGGCCATATGGGCGGCGCGCTGCATGCGCTCCAACTGCAGACCTTCGCGCCGAAATAACGGCGCCTCGCCATTCCAGAAAGGACAAATCCATGGCCATTCACGATCGTCTTCAGTCCATCGTCGATCAGAACGATGTCGTGCTCTTCATGAAGGGCACGCCGGATTTCCCCCAATGCGGCTTCTCCGGCCAGGTGGTGCAGATCCTCAACTATCTCGACGTCCGTTATAAGGACGTGAATTGCCTGGAGAGCGACGAGATGCGCCAGGGCGTCAAGACCTTTTCGAACTGGCCGACGCTGCCGCAGCTCTATCTCAAGGGCGAGTTC
>DATFNQ010000152.1:0-2927 GCA_035266305.1 Methylovirgula sp. | reverse complement strand
ATTCGGGTGGATGACCCGCTGGCGTCGCCTCGTGCGCGACTACGAAGCCAGGATCGATGTCTCCGAGGCCATGATACTCGTCGCCATGGGCGGCAATCTGCTGCGGAGAAATGCCCATCCGTGAGTTTCCAAACGGACTCTTACAGCTACGCCTCAGTTTCTAAGCAATCCATGTAATCGATTCCTTGGTCTCTCAGCATTTCCGCGGCATGCTCGTGAATATGCGATGTGAAGGACCGCTTCGATGTTCTGGGATGGATTTCTCGATGAGATGAAGGGATGGGTATCATACGACATTTTCGAATGGATCGTCGCGTCGGCCCTCGTGGCGCTGCTCGCAACCAAATTGATCAAGAATCTTTCAGGGTCTCTTGATGAAACAGGGCAAGAAATAAGATTCTTGGTGGCAACATTTTTGATCTGCGTGGCGATCTTCTACATTCCCTGAAACAGGTGATAAGGCCGCGCGCTCGCTTCCTTTGAGAGGCGCGGTGCGCGCTCCCCCACGATGAGGGCGCGCCGCCCTTGCTCTCGGCGACTCCGCTCGATGAAATCGTGTGGCGCAGGGACGCGCTGTTCGGGCGAGCTCACAGCCACCGCCGCGGCCCGGGGGCCGCGTCAGGTCCGACGCCGTGGGCGTTGCCGACGATCGCCCGCCAGATCACGAGAACGATGACGGCGCCGATCGTCGCGCCGATGAGGCCTGCGCCTTGGTCGATGCGATACCACCCGATTTCATGGCCGATGAAGGTGGCAAGGAAGGCGCCGGCGATGCCGAGCAGGCAGGTGAGAATGAAGCCGCTGGGATTATTCGGCGCCGGTGAAAAAAACCGCGCCAGAAGCCCGGCGATGAAGCCGATGATGATGATCCAGATGATGTGCATTGGCGAATCCTCCCTGGCATGCCGGCTCCGGCCGGCCTTCTTCTGCGAAAGTGCGGCAGGCGCCTGGGACTGTCAATCAAGCGGAGGATCGCAACTCCCTCTCCCCGCTTGCTGGGAGAGGGTTAGGGTGAGGGGTTTGGTGATTATGCGAAGAGGGGCGCCAGCCGGATGATCCGGCAGAGATCGCCCTCTTGCGCCGCCGGCGCCTGCGGCGGGCGGATCACGAGGCAGTGCGCCTTGGCGAAGATGCTGAGCAGCGAGGAATCCTGCTCAGCGAAAGGCGTCGCGATCGGCAGGCCGTCATCCGTCCGCAGCAGCCTTGCGCGCATAAAATCCTCGCGCGCGCCATTGGCGGGCAGGGCGGCGCCGAGCGTGGCCGGCTCGCTCATATCGCTGCCGGCCGTCGGATCCCCACTGAGCGCCCGCACCAGCGGCACGAGGAAGAGCAGGGCGCAGACGATCGAGGCGGCGGGATTGCCGGGCAGGCCGAGGATCAGCATGTCGCCGAGCCGCCCATGGATCAGCGGCTTGCCGGGTCGCATGGCTATCCGCCAGAAGCCGAGCTGCATGCCTTCCTGGGCGAGCGCGGATTTGACGAGATCATGATCGCCGACCGAGGCGCCGCCGAGGGTGACCAGCACGTCCGCCTCGGCCTGGCGCGCCGCCCGGATCGCCGCCTCGAGCGCGGCGAAATCATCGCCGGCGATCCCGAGGTCGATCGGTGCGCCCCCCGCGAGCCGCACATAGGCGGCAATCGCCGGCGCGTTTGAGGCGACGATCTGATCTTGCCCGGTCGGGCTGCCCGGCGGCACCAATTCGTCGCCGGTCGCCAGAATCGCCACGCGGGGGCATCGCGCGACGGGAAGATCGGCATGGTTCATCGCCGCGGCCAGCGCGATTTGGATGGGGCCAAGCCGCGTGCCGGCGGGTAGCAGCACCTCGCCCTGCCTGAAATCGATGCCGGCCGAGCGGACGTGGCGGCCGGGCGCGACCCTTTGCGACGGCAGGACGACATCGCCGTCGATCTTTGCGTCTTCCTGCATCAGCACCGAATCCGCGCCTTGCGGCAGCGGCGCGCCGGTGAAGATCCGCACCGTTTCGTCGGCCCCGACCGCGCCTGTGAAACCGTGCCCTGCGGTGCTCGTGCCGATGAGCTTCAGCCGCGCCGGCAGGGCCGCGACATCGGCGGCGCGCAGCGCAAATCCGTCCATGGCCGAGACCGCGACGGGCGGCTGCGTGCGCCGCGCGACAAGCGGGGCCGCGAGCGTGCGGCCGAGTGCCTCGGCGAGCGGCGCCGTCTCGCGCCCGCGTGGGCCGGCCGCCGCGGCGAGGATCTGGGCGCGCGCTTCGGCGACGGAGAGCATGCCGTTCAGCTTTCTCGCCGGAACGTGCCGGACTTGCCGCCAGTCTTCTCGACGAGTTCGATGGCTTCGATGCGCATCGAACGATCCGCCGCCTTCAGCATGTCGTAGATCGTGAGACAGGCGACGGCGACGGCCGTCAAGGCTTCCATTTCGACGCCGGTCTGGCCCGCGAGTTTTACGCGTGCAGAGACTTTGAGCCCGGGCAGAGCCGGATCGGCCTCGACATCGACCGAGATGTTCGTGAGCGCCAGGGGATGGCAGAGGGGAATGAGATCGGCCGTCTTCTTCGCCGCCATGATTCCGGCGATCCGCGCCGCGGCGAACACATCGCCCTTCTTGGCATCGCCGGAGAGCGCGAGGTGAAACGTCTCTTGCTGCATCCTCACGAGGCCCTGCGCGAGCGCGCTGCGCTCGGTGACGGGTTTTTCCGACACGTCCACCATGTGGGCTTCGCCGGAAGGGCGAAGATGGGTGAGCTTAGTCATGCGGGCTTACGTCCAGCCTGGACGCGAACCCTCTCCCCTTGTGGGAGAGGGTGGCCGGCGGAGCCGGCCAGGTGAGGGGTCGCGCAACCCCTCATCTGCCCCGCTTCGCGGGGCACCTTCTCCCGCAAGGGGAGAAGGAACGCGCACTTCGCTCGCAATGACGGCCGGCTTGCTCCGCAAGCCACGCTCTCCCA
>DATFNQ010000151.1:0-37850 GCA_035266305.1 Methylovirgula sp. | reverse complement strand
GGCGGCACGCTGTTCGGGCACCCGGGCATCGGCTTCGCGCAGTTCACCGACGACCAGCGGAAGCTCGCAGCGGCGGTCGGCGGCGGCTTTGTCGGTCTGTTCTCGCTCTTCAACATCGCCGGCCGCTTCTTCTGGGCCTCGCTGTCTGACAAGATCGGCCGCAAGATGACGTACTACGTCTTCTTCGTGCTCGGCATCATCTGCTACGTGTCGCTGCCGTTCCTGGCGAGCCTCGGCGCGCTCGGCGTGTTTGCCGCAAGTCTGTGCGTCATCGCCTCGATGTACGGCGGCGGATTTGCTACCGTTCCCGCCTATCTCGCCGATATGTTCGGGACCCAGTTCGTGGGCGCCATCCACGGCCGGCTGCTAACCGCCTGGTCGACCGCCGGTATCGTGGGGCCGGCGATCGTTAACTACATGCATGATTCACGCAAGGCGTCCGGCATCATTGAGGCCGATCTCTACCAGGCCGTGTTCTATGTTCTTGCCGGCCTCCTGTTTGTTGGCCTCATCTGCAATCTGCTCATCCGGCCTGTCGCCGCGAAATGGTTCATCAAGGACGAGGAGGTCGCAAAGCTCCAGGCCGAACAGGAGATTGCAGTGCAGCCGGCCGTTTCTGCGGGCATCGGCGTCGTCGGGCTCAACACGCCGACCATCCTTGCCTGGATCGCGGTGGGCGTGCCGATCGCCTGGGGCGTCTGGAAGACGCTTGTGACTGCAGTCAAGATTTTCTAGAGGCTTCGGGCGGGAATACCCGCCCGGTCCTTCTTCCCCTCAGGCGCGCAGCGAGAACATCTTCGCAACGGCGGCGGCGCGGCGGGCCGCCTGGAGGCTCACCGTGCCCTGCGCGCTCTCCACGGTCTGGAGCGCCGCGGCGAGCCGCGCTGTGCCGTGCTGAACATTGAAATCGGCATCGGGCTCCGCTTCGCCAAGCGCGTCTTTTACCGCCGCGATTTCATAGGAGGTGCCGCCCTGTTCGAGCGCCAGCATCAGAGCGAGCGCTGCCTTGTGCTCAGGCATTTGCGCGCGTGCGATACGGTAAAGATTGACGAAACGCTTGACGGCGCGCGGCGATCCGTCCGCCAAAGGCGCCAACGCCGCGAGTAGGTTGGATTCAGCCGCCGAGATCGACCAGTCGATCGGCGGCCGCTGAACCTCGGCACGCGTCTCTGCCTCCTCAGGGCCAGTGTGACCGATGACGTGGGCCACGAATGCGGCGTAGTCCGTCGGGCCGCCGATCCGGAACGGCACTTGGATCCATTTTTCGAGAGTTGTTCCGTCCGCCTCGATCCGGGCCCGATCGGCGGCGATCAGCGTCACGACCCCGGCATTCGCGAAGGCGCGATGCGCCGCCGCGAGAAGCCCGGGAATTTTTCCTGGCGGCAGAGCATCGACATTGTCGAGCGCGACGACCAACCGCTGTGGCACGGACGTCAAGCGGCCCGGCACGCTGGCTTCGGCGCCAGCGCGCTTCACTCCGTCCATGAAGGTGCCAAGCGCGGCAAAAAAGCGGTCGGCCTGCGCTTTCAGCGTGGTGTCCTCGAAGGGCGAAGGTTCGGCCTGAGCTTCGAGAGGGGCGGGCGTGGCGGCGCGGCGATCGGCTTCGGCGGCGCGGCGCTCAGCCAGTTCCACGTCTGCCTCCAATCCGTCGACCCGCCGCATCTGATGCGCATAAAGCGAATCGAGCGCCCGACGCCGGCTCAAGACATCGTTTTCGAGCAGGCCGACGCCGCGGAACAAGGGACGCAGAAACCGCACGCCACGCCAAAAATTGACGACAAGCGCAAAGGCCGCACCAGCAAAGGCGATCTTTGCGGCCAGAGCCAGCCAAGCGATATGCGCTTCAAGCCACGTCGCCACGGAGGCCAGCCCCTCGCTGGCATTGCGCAGCCAAGCGAGCCATTTGCCCTGCTCGGCGACCGCGGCATCAAACCCAATTCCGGCAAGCACGAGGAGAGCTGCGGTCACAAGCAGCCGCGTCTGACCCTCGAATGCCCAAAAGGCGCGAAGCGCGGTGCCGACTCGGCCGGCCGGGCCGCCCGACTCGGCAATGTCGCGGACCATGGATTTGTAATTCGCAACCGTGTCGCCGCTGATGCCGAAACTCTCCAGCCGGCTCTCGATCTTGGCACGGTTGGCGCGGGCATAGGCGTCGACCTGCGAGCCGGCGGATTCGAACAGGACGGTCTCCGGGAGCCGGGCGCGGCGGCTTTCGATCTCGTCGAGTTTCTGCCGCTCGGCATCGAGGCGCCGACGTCCCTCGTCGAGCCGCTCGGCCGTTTCGCGTGCGACGATCTGCGGATCGCGCACCGCATGCGCAACTTCCCGGACGAACTCCGGAAACTCTGCGCCGAGCTTATCGTAGAGCCCGCCGGCAAGCGCGACGCTCGGCTCCCCCTCAAAGCCGGCGACATCGATCCGCAAGGCGGCGATCCGGCTGAGAAAAGGGCCAGGGTCCGTGCCGACCGCGGCAGCGCTGATCGCCTCGACCTCGGCGAGAAGCTTGGCGAGGGCAAAACTCTTGCCCGATCCAGGTTCGCCGAGAAGAGCGATCGTCAATGGCGGCTCGGTATCGCGATGGACCGCGAGCTCGGCCAAAGGCCGCAACGCTTTGTCCAGCCCCAAAGCGTCCGCGCCGCGCGGCACATCGGCGGCGAAAATCCTGGCTCGTTTTGCCGGTTCATTTGCCGCAGGTGGATTCGGAAGGCTCGGGGCGACGGGCTCGAGGCGGCTGTCCTTTGCAAGGTCGCGCGTTGCGATATCGGTCACGTTGCCGTTCTTTTCCGGAACATCCATCGGTTCTGCCCTCTTTCGCGTCGGCTCAGGTCAAACATTCGATTGTGACCAGCAAAAGACTGGCGCGCCCACGCATGCGGCTTTGGCTCTGTGCCGAAGGCGCTGGACCGGGCGGTGTGAGGCGTTTAGAGCATGATTCGCAATGCGATCCGGCTCTGCGAATGATCGTGCGCTTGCAGAGAAATCTAGAGCAGTTTCCATAGGAACGATTCTCCTCCAGAGAACCCGGCGATTTCATTCCCCTTTGACAGCGAAAGACAAGAGCTTCGATGGCGCGGCAATTCATCTATCACATGCAGGGTTTGAGCAAGACCTATCCCGGCGGCAAGAAGGTCTTGGAAAACATCAATCTCTCCTTCTATCCGGACGCCAAGATCGGGGTGCTCGGCGTCAACGGCTCGGGCAAATCGACGCTCTTGCGCATCATGGCGGGGCTCGACAAGGAATTTACCGGCGAAGGCTTCGTCGCGGAAGGGGTAAGGGTCGGCTATTTGCCGCAGGAGCCGCGGCTCGACGAAAATCTCGACGTGCGCGGCAATGTGATGGCCGGCGTCGCTGCCAAGCAGGCGATCCTTGACCGTTACAATGAACTCGCGATGAATTACTCGGAGGAAACCGCCGAGGAGATGACCCGTCTGCAGGATGAGATCGAAGCGCAGGGCCTCTGGGATCTCGACGCGCAGGTCGATCTCGCCATGGAGGCGCTCGGCTGCCCGCCTGACGATTGGCCCGTGACGCGGCTGTCGGGCGGCGAAAATCGCCGCGTCGCCCTCTGCAAGCTGCTCCTCGAAAAGCCGGATCTGCTGCTTCTCGACGAGCCGACCAATCATCTCGACGCGGAAACGGTGAACTGGCTCGAAGGCTATCTGCGCGCCTATCCCGGTGCGATCTTGATCGTCACCCACGATCGCTACTTTCTCGACAATGTGACGGGCTGGATTCTCGAACTCGACCGTGGCCGGGGCATTCCCACTGAGGGCAATTATTCCTCCTGGCTCAAACAGAAGCAGAAACGTCTTCAACAGGAGGGGCGCGAGGAGGGAGCGCGCGTGCGGCAGCTCGAGGCGGAAGTCGAATGGATCGCCGCGAGCCCCAAGGCGCGACAGGCGAAATCAAAGGCGCGCATCCAGCGCTACGAGGAATTGCTGGAGAAGCAGAACGAGCGGGCGCCGAGCACGGCGCAGATCGTGATCCCGATCGCCGAACGGCTCGGCACCAATGTCATCACGGTTGATCACCTCTCGAAAGGATTCGGCGATTGTCTGCTCATCGAGGACCTCTCGTTCAAATTGCCGCCGGGCGGCATCGTCGGTGTGATCGGCCCGAACGGCGCCGGCAAGACCACGCTGTTTCGCATGATTACCGGCCAGGAAAAGCCCGACAGCGGGACGATCGAGATCGGAGAGACGGTCACACTTGGCTATGTCGATCAGTCGCGCGACGCGCTCGATGGCGCAAAGACCGTTTGGGAGGAGATATCGGGCGGCAAGGACGTGATCACGCTCGCCAAGCGCGAGGTCAATTCGCGCGCCTATGTGGGCGCCTTCAATTTCAAGGGCGCTGATCAGCAGAAGAAGGTCGGCCAGCTCTCCGGCGGCGAGCGCAACCGCGTGCATCTCGCCAAGATGCTGAAGTCGGGCGCCAACGTCCTGCTGCTCGACGAGCCGACCAACGATCTCGACGTCGATACGCTGCGCGCGCTGGAGGAAGCGCTGATCGATTTCGCCGGCTGCGTTCTCGTCACCTCGCACGACCGGTTCTTTCTCGATCGCATCGCCACTCACATGCTGGCCTTCGAAGGCGACAGCCATGTCGAATGGTTCGAGGGCAATTTTGCCGATTACGAGGAGGACAAGAAGCGAAGGCTCGGGATCGACAGCGTCATCCCGCACCGGATCAAATATAAGAAATTTTCAAGGTGAAGAGCGCGAGCTTGCCCGCGCTCCCAAATCATGCCGCGCCGATCCTTGCGGCAAATCAGATGTCCTGCGCGTGCCCGATCAGGGGCGGGCCAATTTGACCGCGAGCCCGGTGACCGACACGCGCTGGAGCAGCGAGGCGCCGGGCGTATCGCCGACATCGGCACGGTCGATTTCATAGTCGACCTCGATGATGGCATCGGCGTCGCAATCCTCGGCGGCATCGATCAGATTCTCGAGCGCCTTGGCCTTGTAGAAGTCCTGGGTCACCGCCGAGCGTGGACCATGCCAGCTCGAAGCTGCGTGGATTCTGCCGATCGGGACGATGTTGTCGCCTTCGGTCTCGCCGTCGAAGATGATACGCATGCCTTTTCTCTTTTCTTCTCGTTCGGGCGCTTTCAGGATGAGGAAACCTCATCCGCCCCAAAGCGCACCTTCCGGACCTTCAGAACCACACCAACGCCGCACGTCGCCGAGAGTTGCGCAGGTGATTCGTCGTGACGCACACGAGCTTTGTACCAGTTCAGCGCCGCAATCTTGATGACAATATGGCTTTGATTGGCGCGCTGCATTATGCGAAACATTATCCATCCACAATGCATTAAAAGTCCGTTGAAATTCGCGACCGGGCGCATAGTCTTTTCATAGTCGAAACGAAGCGGGCGCGCGCTTGGAATCGCCCATTTCGCGAGCCGCGCGCGCAAAAAGTTGCAAAGCGGTGGGGATTTAAGGCGATCAGCCGCGCAGCAGGAATGTGGGCCCTCGCGGGCATGCCTCCAAGGACGAAATCCCCCCTGCCGCCAATTCACGCCAGATTGGCATCACATTCGCGCGAGGAACGCGCGTTCAAGAAATATTGCGCGTTCGCAATCGAACTCACGCACCATCGCGGCGTGAACTTGGTGCGACAAATCGGCGATTCGGAATCGTGATTAACGAAGTCACTCCGACGAGGCGGGTGTGAGGACATCCGTCCCGGCCCCGTTCTTGTCCGCCATCGTCCAAATGCCGTCGAGCGTGCCATCGTCCTTGATCTTATAGGCGACGAGGCCGACTTCGCCGTTCAGCACGTAGGCAGCGACAAGCATGTCGTTGTCCCGCATGCAGATGCCGTTCGAATTGGTGCCGCCGGTGTGCCAGACGATGCGGCAGGTCGAATTGCTGCTGACCGTGATGTCGGCCGTGCCGCTGTAAGCCGAGCCGTCGAGATTGGTCCCCTCGACGGTGTACTGGCCGCCGACATCGGCGGCGTGCGCCGCAGAGATGAACGCCCATGCGGCGAGCGGCGCGAGACATGCGGCGATGATCTTCATGGTAAGTTCCCCCCAACACGCGCACGCCCAGAAGCTTAACCGCCTCCGATCCATGCGTCAGGTCCTCGAATACCGAGCCCGGTCAAGCTAGGTCTTTTGGCCCGCTGGGGTCAAAGCAGAGGGCTGATTTCGGAGTTGGAGATGCACGCCAACGCCTCCGGCTGCCTCATCCGATTTTCACAAGCCTATGGGCGCCGCTTTGATCTCCGGCGCCCAGGGTAGTGCGTTGAGCGGCGCGACGGCCGCCAATATGTCATTGGCGACGGCGAGATGCGCGGGGTTGGACGTGACGAAGGTCTCATCGGTCGCGGCCATCAGGAGGCCGCCGTCGGACTGCCGCTCGACGATGGCCGTTGCCGGCGGCGTGATCAGAGGAGCGAAGCGCGGGCCGACATAGGAGATCCAGCCGAGACGATAGTGCGGCGCCACGCTGCGCCTCCAATAATTCATGAGCTCGGCCGGATAGGCGCTGCACCTAGCGTCGAAGGGTGAAAAGTGCGGCATGATGTAGAAAACCGCCACAACGGCGGCTGCTCAGCCGGGCTTGAATGCGCGCAGGGCGCGGGGCTCCTAATCGGAGCGGTTATAATCTCCCCACTGAATGAAGCCCGCGCTCATCCTTTGCTCCCTGTGGCGTTCAAATCTGAGTCGGTAGCACCACTCGATAAAATGGTCATGTCCTAAAACATCTTCGTAATCGGCGCGCCCCCAAATAAAAACCATTGGTTCGAGGCCCATTGGTCGCAATGCCCAATCAACGAGCACAGGTGCGCTGGGCACTTCGATAACGGCGCTCGGCTCTATGGCCTTTGGGGCGAGGAAAAATGGCTCGGGGGGATTTCTATAGATGTAATCGGGCGGGATAGGCCCTGATGGCTTTGATAGCACCTTGGTCCAAATCGAGGGTGCTCAGAGTGTCGGTAATATCCGCTATAAAGTCTTTGCGTTCGTTGTCAGTAAGAGACCCCTCATGGCTTGAAGAAGCGCCATCTTTGACAAGACGGCGATCGTGGAGTCGATCTGTCGTAAACGGTCTTCGGCTTCGCCGAGCGTCGAGCGAAGTTTCGCTTTGATGCCTAGCGCCTCGAACGATTCAAGATCTAATAGGGATAGCACTGCTAAAGCGAGGCACAGAGAAGCTGCCACGCCAGCTGATACCGCATGGTCAAGATAAGAGCAGTAGGCGAAGGAAAGGAACGCTAACGCGCTGCCAATCCCGCATAGCAAGCGAGGCCATTTATTGATCGCTGTCGAGGCTCGGTCCCTTTTGCTAATGTTCCTGGCCATACCGACGAGTTATCCTACTAAATGGCTGAGGATTACCGTTAGCTTATCCGACTTGACCGCACTTTCAGAGATCCGCCTCTCCTTT
This sequence comes from Methylovirgula sp., assembly GCA_035266305.1. Classification (GTDB taxonomy): domain Bacteria; phylum Pseudomonadota; class Alphaproteobacteria; order Rhizobiales; family Beijerinckiaceae; genus Methylovirgula. The sequence goes on along the minus strand of DATFNQ010000151.1, from coordinate 30,450 downwards.
CACTGCCTTCCTGCGGGCAAAGGGCCTTCGAAAGGTGCCACCAAAGTCTGCACTTGTCCAAATTGCCCTCCCTCCTCCTTTACAATATAAACATATGTTTATATATAGTTCAGACCAGCGAGCCGAACCATTCCCCAAAGACCCGAGACCACCTCCTTCCACACCCTCCTAGCCGCGCTTGGTGCGGCGGCGGAACCGACCCGGCTACGCCTGCTCGCCCTGCTCTCCGAGGCGGAGCTGACCGTCACCGAGCTCGTGACGATCCTCGGCCAGTCGCAGCCGCGCATCTCCCGGCATTTGAAGCTGCTGGTCGAGGCGGGCCTCGTCGAGCGCCACAGAGAGGGCGCCTGGGCCTTCTTCTTCATTGCCCCGGGCAGCGCCGCGGCGGCGCTCGTCCGCGACATCCTCGCCAGGCTTCCCGCCGAGGACGAGACGCGCACGGCAGACCAGGTCCGGCTCGCCGAAGTGCGCCGCGCCCGCGCCGAACAGGCGGCGCGCTATTTCGCCGCCCATGCCGCGAACTGGGACGAACTGCGCGCCCTGCATCTTCCCGAAGAGCGGGTCGAAGCCGTGATCGCCGATCTCATCGGCGAAGCGCCCCTGCACGCCGTGCTCGATCTCGGCACCGGCACCGGCCGGATGCTCGAACTCCTCGCCCCGCATGCCTCCCGCGCCGTCGGCGTCGACCAATCCCCCCAGATGCTGGCCCTCGCCCGCGCGCGGCTCGAGAAGGCCGGCCTGCGCAACGTGCAGCTACGTCAGGGCGACATCTATGCCCTGCCGGTCGAGCGCGACTTCTACGATCTCGTGATCATCCATCAGGTCTTGCATTATCTCGATGAGCCGGCCCGCGCGGTGCGCGAGGCGGCCCGCGCGCTGCGGCCCTCGGGGCGCCTGCTCATCGTCGATTTCGCCCCGCATGCGGAAGAAAGCCTGCGCGAATTGCACGCGCATCGCCGGCTCGGCTTCTCAGGCGATGAAGTTGCCGGCCTGGTGCAAGACGCCGGGCTCGAATTCATCGAGCGGCGCGATCTCGTCCCCAACAGGAAGGAAGGCGGCAAGCTCACCGTTTCCCTGTGGCTCGGCCGCGACCGCCGCATCATCTCAGATCCGCTTCCCTTGACCTCGCGGGAGTTTGCCTGATTCTCATGGCCTCGCTTTCCGAAGTTCAACCGCGCGCCAGCCACAGCACCTGCTCGGGGATCAGCGTCTCCTTCGAATTCTTTCCGCCGCAGACGGCGGAGATGGAGGCGATCCTTTGGGCCTCGATCACGCGGCTCGCGCCCCTTTGCCCGGAGTTCGTCTCGGTCACGTACGGGGCAGGCGGCACGACGCGCGAACGCACGCACGCGACCGTCGCACGCATCCTGAAAGAGACGCCGATCAGGCCGGCCGCGCATCTGACCTGCGTCGGCGCGCCCTGCTGCGAAATAGACGCCGTCGCCCGCGAATATTGGGACATTGGCGTCCGCCACATCGTCGCCCTGCGCGGCGATCCGACGGGCGGCCCCGGCACATGCTTCCTGCCGCATGCCGAGGGCTACAAAAATTCGACCGCGCTCGTCGCCGGCTTGAAGAGGATCGCGGATTTCGAGATCACCGTCTCGACCTATCCTGAAGGCCACCCCGAAAGCGCCTCGGTCGAGCAGGACATCGACGTGCTGAAAGCCAAGATCGACGCGGGGGCGACGCGCGCCATCACCCAGTTCTTCTTCGAGAACGAGGTCTATCTGCGCTTCCTCGACAAGGTGAAAGCGCATGGGATCGATATCCCGATCGTGCCCGGCATCGTGCCGGTGCAGAATTTCAGGCAGACGGCGCTTTTCGCGCGGCGGGCCGGCGCCTCGATTCCGCGATGGCTCGCCGATCGGTTCGAGGGACTGGACGACGATCCGACGACGCGCCGGCTCATCGCCGCAACGGTGACCGCCGAGCAGGTCTTCCATCTCGTTGACGAAGGCATCGATCATTTCCATTTTTACACGATGAACCGCGCCGATCTCGTCTATGCGATCTGCCATCTGCTCGGCCTGCGGCCGAAAAACGAGAGTGCAGTGGCATGATGGAGGTAATGCGCCAGCGGTCGGAACGCGAACCCTCTCCCCTTGCGGGGGAAGGAGCGCGCACCACGATTGTACCCTTGTCCTTTGAGTCCTGGTGAACATGGCAAATTCGAAACTGCCCGAGAGCGACACCGAAGCGTTCCTGCGTGCCGCCGCGCGCGAGCGCATCCTCGTGCTCGACGGCGCCATGGGCACGATGATCCAAGCGCATAAATTCAGCGAAGCGGAGTTTCGTGGGTCCCGGTTCGCAGACTGGCCGCGCGACCTGCGCGGCAACAGCGACCTGCTTGTGCTGACCGAGCCCGGGGCGATCCGCGCCATCCATCTCGCCTATGCCGAGGCGGGCGCCGACATCATCGCGACGAACACGTTCTCCTCGACCAGGATCGCTCAGGCCGATTACGGCATGCAAGAGCTCGTGCCGGAATTGAACCGCGCGGCCGCCCGCCTCTGCCGGCAAGCGGTCGAAGACGCGCAGGCCAAGGACGGGCGGCGGCGGTTCGTCGCCGGCGCCATGGGGCCGACCAACAGAACCGCCTCGATCTCGCCCGACGTGAACAATCCCGGCTTTCGCGCCGTCTCATTCGATGAGTTGCGCGCTGCCTATGCCGAAGCCGCCGAGGCGCTCATCGAAGGCGGCGCCGATATCCTGCTGATCGAGACGATCTTCGATACGCTGAACGCCAAGGCGGCGCTCGTCGGCATCGATGACGTATTCGAAAAGACCGGCCGCAAGCTGCCGGTCATGATTTCCGGTACCATAACCGATCTCTCCGGCCGCACGCTGTCGGGCCAGACGCCGACCGCCTTCTGGCATTCGCTGCGCCATGCTCGCCCGCTCAGCATCGGGCTTAACTGCGCACTCGGCGCGCGCGAAATGCGCGCCCATCTCGCCGAGCTCGCGCGGATCGCCGACACGCTCATCTGCGCTTACCCGAACGCCGGCCTGCCCAACGAATTCGGCCTTTATGACGAGAGCCCCGAATACATGGCCTCGCTCATCGGCGAATTCGCCGACTCCGGGCTCGTCAACATCGTCGGCGGCTGTTGCGGCACGACGCCAGCGCATATTCATGCGATTGCCGAGCGCGTGAAAGGCATCGCGCCGCGGCAGATCCCGACAATAGAGCCTCGCCTGCGCCTCTCCGGGTTGGAGCCTTTCACCCTCACGCCCGACATTCGCTTCGTTAATATCGGCGAGCGCACCAACGTCACCGGCTCCGCCCGATTCCGCAAATTGATCAAGGACGGCGATTTCGCCGCCGCGCTCGACGTGGCGCGCGATCAAGTGGCGGCCGGCGCGCAGATCATCGACATCAACATGGACGAGGGCCTGCTCGATTCGGAACAGGCGATGGTCAGGTTCTTGAACCTTGTCGCCGCCGAGCCCGACATTGCCCGGGTGCCAATCATGGTCGATTCGTCAAAATTTTCGATCATCGAAGCCGGGCTCAAATGCATTCAGGGCAAGCCGATCGTAAACTCGATCTCGATGAAGGAGGGCGAGGAGAAGTTCATCGAACAGGCCAAGATCGTGCGCCGCTCCGGCGCCGCCGTCGTGGTGATGGCCTTCGACGAGAAAGGCCAGGCCGACACGCGCGAGCGCAAGGTCGCGATCTCAGCCCGCGCCTATGCGATCCTGACCGAGCAGGTTGGCATCGCGCCGGAGGACATCGTCTTCGATCCGAATATCTTTGCGATCGCGACCGGCATCGAGGAACACAACAATTACGGCGTCGATTTCATCGAGGCGGCGCGGGAGATCCGCAAGCGCTTCCCGCTCGTCCACATCTCCGGCGGCGTCTCCAATCTCTCCTTCTCGTTTCGCGGCAACGAGCGGGTTCGCGAGGCCATGCATTCGGTGTTTCTGTATCACGCGATCGCAGCCGGCATGGACATGGGCATCGTCAATGCCGGCCAGCTTGCGGTCTACGACGATATCGAGCCGGAGCTACGCGAGGCCTGCGAGGATGTCGTGCTCAACCGGCGGAGCGATGCGACCGAGCGGCTTCTGGCGCTCGCCGAAAGCTATAGAGGCAAGGGGGCAGAGGCCAAGGAGAAGGATCTCGCCTGGCGCGACGCGCCTGTCGAGAAACGTCTCGAACATGCGCTCGTGGCCGGCATCACCGAATTCATCGAGGCCGATGTCGAAGAAGCGCGGCAGAAGGCGACTCGCCCGCTCGACGTGATCGAAGGGCCGCTGATGGTCGGGATGAACGTCGTCGGGGATCTCTTCGGCTCCGGCAAGATGTTCCTGCCGCAGGTCGTGAAATCGGCGCGCGTGATGAAACAGGCGGTCGCCTATCTCCTGCCCTTCATGGAAGAGGAAAAGCGCAAGGCCGGCGGCGCGGCAGGCGTTCGCCAGAGCGCCGGCAAGATCCTCATGGCGACTGTCAAAGGCGACGTGCACGACATCGGCAAGAACATCGTCGGCGTCGTTCTCGCCTGCAACAATTACGAGATCATCGATCTCGGCGTCATGGTGCCGGCGACGAAGATCCTCGAGACCGCGCGCAACGAAAAGGTCGATGCCATCGGCCTCTCCGGCCTCATCACGCCGTCGCTCGAGGAAATGTGCTTCGTCGCCGCGGAGATGGAACGCGAGGGCTTCGACCTGCCGCTCCTGATCGGCGGGGCGACGACGAGCCGCGTCCATACCGCCGTCAAGATCCATCCGAATTATCACCGCGGGCAGACGGTCTATGTCACCGACGCGAGCCGCGCAGTCGGCACCGTGCAATCGCTGCTCTCGCCGGAGGGACGCCAGCCCTATATCGACAAGGTGCGCGCCGAGTATCGCAAGGTGGCGGATGCGCATGCGCGCGCCGAGCTCGACAAGACGCGCGTGCCGCTCGCGCGGGCGCGCGCCAACGCGCTGAAGCTTGACTTTTCATCCTATGAGCCGCCGAAGCCGACCTTCACAGGCACGCGGGTCTTCCGCAGCTATGCCGTCGAAGAGCTCGTTCCCTATATCGATTGGACGCCGTTCTTCCGCACCTGGGAGTTGCGCGGCCTCTTTCCAGCGCTGCTCGACGATCCGGAACAGGGCGCGGTGGCCCGGCAGCTCTATGAGGATGCGCAGGACATGCTGGGCCGCATCATCGCCGAGCGCTGGTTCGATCCGAAGGCGGTGATCGGCTTCTGGCCGGCCAATGCGGTCGGCGACGACATTCGCCTCTACACCGGCGAGTCACGCGCCGAGGAGCTTGCGACGTTTTTCACCTTGCGCCAGCAATTGGGCAAGCGCGAAGGGCGGCCCAATCTCGCGCTTTCCGACTTCATCGCGCCGGCTTCGAGCGGCAAGCCGGATTACATCGGCGCCTTCGTCGTCACCGCCGGCGCGCGCGAGGAGAAATTCGCCCAGCGCTTCGCCAAGGCCAACGACGATTACCGCTCGATTCTGGTCAAGGCGCTCGCCGACCGCATCGCCGAGGCCTTTGCGGAGCGCATGCACGAGCGCGTGCGCCGCGAGTTCTGGGCCTATGCGCCGGACGAGGCCTTGACCAATGACGAGCGGATCAAGGAAGCCTATCGCGGCATACGCCCGGCGCCGGGCTATCCCGCCCAGCCCGACCATACCGAGAAGGCGACCATATTCCGCCTGCTCGAAGCCGAGCGGCGGATCGGCGTTGCGCTCACCGAGTCTTACGCGATGTGGCCGGGCTCCTCCGTCAGCGGCCTCTATTTCGCACATCCTCAGTCCTATTATTTCGGCGTCGGCAAGATCGAACGCGACCAGGTCGAAGATTATGCGAAGCGCAAGGGCATGACGCCGGAAGACGTGGAGCGCTGGCTCGCGCCGATCCTGAATTATGTTCGCGTCGGGGCGCCGGTCGCGGCGGAATAGACCGGCCTAATGCCTTCGACCGGAATTTCCCAAAGGGCCAAACATGAAGCTTCACTATTATCCGGAAACGGATAGCCTTTACATCGAGTTAAAGGCCACACCGGGCACCGAAACACGGGAAATTGCGAATGGGCTCAATGTGGATCTCGATGCAAGAGGAGATGTGGTCGGCTTCGACATCGATCATGCCTCGCGGCGTCTCGATCTTTCGACGCTGGAGACGATCGCGCTTCCAGTCCGCACAACGAGTATCGCCTGAGGCCGAACTTCTGAAGCGAAGTGCGCACGCCGATCCTGAATTATGATCGGGTTGGGGCGCTGGTGGCGGCGGAATAGCAATCAGCTCTGCTGATAGTCAACGCGGCCTCAGCAATTGGCTATGATGAAATGTTCTCCAGCAAAGGCATCAATGCTCAATACAGGAGGGGTCCAATGGCAGCGCTTGCAAAGAAGCAATCGACCGAGACAAAATCCGGGGTGCAATCTGCGAAGTCTAAAGCGACCCAGGTCGGCGGGGATTCTCATTGGACTATCGCGCGGGCTGAACTAAAGCGTCGTCCGGGTCGGCCGACCAAAATTCGTCCCCTCTTTAAAGCAATAGCAGAAAAGATCCCCTACGCTTTTCTTTCGAAAGTGATGAAGGACTTGGAAAGAAACAATATTGAGAAAACCGGCGTTTATATCGCGCATGATTCAATGGGCTATCCGCGTTACATTGGTCGGGGAAGCATTCCGAACCGACTTCAGGCACGGAAGAAAGCGCAACTCCTAGAGTTGGAATACTTCTCGTTCTTCGTTGTCAAAGACAAAGTTCATGAGCGGGAAATTGAGACCATCATGATACGCTCAGCCGGTCCCCTTCTTGATTTTAATTACCGCAAAGTCCGGACGGACATTCAATCAGGTGATGTGCGCGATTTCGAGCCCGGGACACTTTATTTTGAGCGCCAATATCGCAAGGGACCGAAGAAGCAGCATCAGTCTCGCCGCACAGGACGGAGTTGAGCAATCGGATCGATTAGCGTTCGCTCATTTCGGTAATGAATCGATCACCTCTCGCAGCGTCTCGACAGTGGAGCGGTCGGCCTTGCCGTCGACGCGGGCGGGACGGAAGTGGCGCTGGAAAGCGGCGACCACTGCTTCCGTCTTTTCGCCATAACGGCCGGTGACCTCGATGTCGTAGCCATAGGCGGCGAGCATGGCTTGCAGCTCTTCGACCTTCTCGCCGCTAGCGCCGCGTTCGAGCGGCACATCGTCGCCGATCGGATGCGGCGGCACGCAAAGGCCGACGCCGGCTTCGGCGAGCTTGCTCCAAGGAAAATATTCGCCGGGGTCGATCTTGCGACCGGGAGCGATGTCGGAATGGGCGAGGATGCGCGCCGGCATGATCGCATGGCGCCTCGTAATGTCGCGGCAGAGCGCGATCAGCGCCTCGATCTGCGCCTCAGGATAGGCCGGCGCGCCGAACTCATGCCCGCCGTTCTGAAGCTCGATCCCGATCGAGGCGGAATTCATATCCTCCTCGCCGCCCCAGCAGGATTGGCCGGCGTGCCAGGCCCGGCGCGCCTCCGGCACGAGCTGAACAATGCCGCCGTCTTCGTCGATGAAGTAATGCGCCGAAACTTCCGCAGCCGGATCGCAGAGGCGCACCAGCGCCGCAGCGCCGCTCGGCATGCCGGTGTAATGCAGGACGATCGAGTCCGGCCCCTTTATACGGCGCGCGCCATGGTTCGGCGACGGATGAACTGCCTTGACGAGACCATTGTCGGGATCAAAACCGGTCATCTGACGCGACGGCTTCCGTCGAATCGCTCCTCTGCAGGTCGAGCGGACCCCGACCTGTTCGGCGAGATGCATAGCACGCGGGCTCGGCCGCGGGGCGTCAATTGCCGTATTAGTCCGCGCAGACCGGATTGCCGTTGGGATCATAGGTTACCCGCGCGCATCGCGGCGGCGGACCATTGCCAGGCGGCGGTGGTGGCGCACCATAGCTATAGCTCGGTGGCGGCGGACCACCGTAGCCCGGCGGGGGCGGACCATAGCCTGGCGGCGGCGGCGGATAATAACCGGGCGGAGGCGGCGGATAATAACCGGGCGGAGGTGGCGGCGCGGTATTGGCCCCGACGACCGCGCCGGTCGCCGCGCCGAGAATGCCGCCGGCCAAGGCCGCGCCGGGTCCGCCTCCCGCCGCGGCGCCGATCGCCGCCCCCGTCGCGCCTCCCAGGGCCGCGCCCGAGGTTGCGCGCTGTTCCGGCGTATAGCCGCAGCCGGCGAGCAGAATGGCGGCAGCCGCCACCGAAACGCAGCTCATTGCTTTCAACATGCTCTCCCCCATGCTTCCCTCCATCCCAAGCCCGTAGAGATTTTTCGACCATAAATCCCTTAAAATTTTTGCGATCCAAGGCTCGTTGACGCCGCCCGGCCGCACGCCTATCTCGGTTCTGCCAGTCGGCCGGATGGCCACCGCTTCACAGGCGGAGGAAAGTCCGGGCTCCATGGAGATACGGTGCCGGATAATGTCCGGCGGGGGCGACCCCAGGGAAAGCGCCACAGAAAAGCAGACCGCCTGCCACTTGGCCGGCAAGGGTGAAACGGTGCGGTAAGAGCGCACCGCGCGGATGGCAACATGCGCGGCATGGCAAGCCCCACCGGGAGCAAGACCGAATAGGGGCGCGCGCGGCTCTCGCGAGCCGTAGGTCCGTCTCCGGATCGCCGCCCGGGTTGGTTGCTTGAGGCGGCCGGCAACGGCCGTCCCAGATGAATGGCCATCACGCGCGCGGAGCCCCGCGCGCCATACTGAACCCGGCTTACAGGCCGGCTGGCATACCTTCTCCCTGTGGGAGAAGGGTTGACGCCATGCTCTAAGCGCCGAGCCGCCCGGCGGCATGAGCGAGCATCGTATAGACCTTGCCGGTCTCCGAAGTGAGATAGGTGCGGGTCAGCGTGTCGTCGCGATCGTCGCGGCTGACATCGGCCAGAAGCCGCTCGAATTCCTGCACGTAACGATCGACCGTGTTGCGGAACTCGAGATCGCTGCGATAGCGTCGGCGAATCTCGTCGAAGGTCTGCGGGCCCCGACCGACATAGAGCTGCCGCGAAAAGGCATTCGTTTCGCCGCGCCGATAATTGTCCCAAGCCTCGGCGATCGCCGCGTGATCGACCATGCGCGCGATGTCGTGCGAGATCGTCTCCAAAGGCTCGCTCTGCTGTGGACCGCGCGACAACGGCAAAACAAAGGGCTTTGCCGGCTGCTGCCCCTCATCGCGCGAGGCACGGGCGAGAAGATCGGAGAGCCAGCCCGACCCGCGCTCGGGCGCCGTGGCGGGGCGCGGCGGATTGGCAGGTGCGCGCGGCGGCCGCAGCGAGTCTGGCCTGGCCGCTTCGGCCAACGGCAGTTCACGCGTCGGTTCGGGCCGAGCCTGTTCGAGCCGGCGGGGCGAAGCGCCATCGGCCCGCGTCGAACCAAACGGATCGGAAAGATCATAGGAACGGCCGGAGCGGGCGACGATATCGGTCAACTCGTTGAGCGCCTTGATCTGATCGGCGACGACGCGCCGCATGGCTGCGGTTTGCTCCGCGGTCTCCTGCGGCAGGCTCACGCTGTTGCGGCGCAATTCCTCGCGGGTTGCTTCAAGCTCCCGCTGGATCTCGCGCGATAGGCCTCGCATCTCTGTCGCCGCGGCTTGGAAACGCGCCGTCGATTGACCAAAAATGCCTTCGATCTCGGCATTCGCCTGTTCATAAGCGGCCCGCAAGAGCGCCGCGGTGCGCTCCCGCTCGGTGCCGAGCGAGGAGCGGATCTCGCCGAATTGCCGTTCGACCATGCCGGCAGTCATCTGCGACGTCTCCGCCAGAAAGGAGCCGATTTCCCGGGCCCGCGTCTCAGCGCGTCTAAAGGACTCATCAACAGCCGCAGAGAAGGAAGACATCAGGCTATCGAACTCCTCGCGCCGCGTCTGGACCGAAGCCAGCAGGGATTCGAGCGCGGCGCGGCGCTCGTCGAACGTCCGATCGAGCTCGACCTGCGAGCGGGAAAGCTCGGCGGCGGCTATGGCCAGCGACTGCTGCTGGTGGGCAATCGTCTCGTAAAGCGCGCGAGCGCTGCCGATCGTCGTGCCGGCGTTGGCGCCGAGATCTTCCATCTCCTTGATGATGCCGGCGATCGCCGATTCGAATTGCTGAATCCGCGCGGCGAGGGCCGTCTCGATCGCCACGAAGCTCGCCTCGGCATTGCCGATCATCTCCTGCAAAGCCGCATTCCTGTCGACCAATACATTGACCGTGGCGGCCATCTCTTCTTTCAGGGTCTCGTTCGTGGCAATGAGCGAGCCGACCGAAGCCGCCGCCCCCAACGCCAGCGCATCAGTGAGATTGGCCGAGGACTGATCGAGCGCCGTCGTAAGTTCGGCCTGTCTCTGCCCGAGATGCGCGACAAGATCGGTTCCCTTCGTCTCGAGCACGGCATGGATCTCATCCGAACGCGCGCGCAAAGTTGCATGCAAGCTATGGCTGCGATCGTCGAGCGTGGTCTGCAGTTCGGCCAGACTGACCGCCAAGGCCGTGCCGATCTCATTGACGCGGGCGGCAAGCACGCCGCCGATTTCCCCGATGCGCTCGGCGAGCGTCGAATCGAGATCGTTCGAGGCCTGGCCGAGCAGCGCCCTGAGGTCATCGGCGCGACCGCTGAGCAACCGCGCGAGTTCGCCGGACTCATGATCGAGCGCCGCGCTGATATTGCCGGAATGGTGCGCGAGGGTGGCGTCGATTTCCTGGGTGCGCGCGGCAAGATTGCCAGAGAGTTCGCGACCGCGCGCATCGAGTTCCGCCGAGACCGTCTCAAGCCGGACGACCACTTGCTCTTCGAAGCGGGAGATCCGTCCATCCAGCGTATCGGCAATTTCGGTTGCCTTTCCGCCGAGCGCCTGATCAACCTCTTCCACCTTGGCGGCGAGAATCTCGGCGATCTCGATCGCCCTTCCGCCCAGCGTCTGGTTGACTTCCTCCGCCTTGGCGGAAAGAGTTTCGGCGATCTCCGTCGCTCTCCCACCCAGCGCCTCGTTGACCTCCCGCGCCTTAGCGGAAAGCGCTTCAACGATCTCAGTCGCTCTCCCACCCAGCGTCTCGTTGACCTCCTGCGTCTTGGCGGAAAGAGTTTCGGCGATCTCCGTCGCTCTCCCACCCAGCGCCTGGTTGACCTCCTGCGCCTTGGCGGAAAGCACTTCGGTGATCGTCGTCGCGCGGGCGATGAGAATCTCATCAATTTCATTGGATCTTGCTTGGAGCGCCTGGGCGACTTCGCGGCCGCCCTCGCCGAGAACCTTGGCGATGTCGAGCGTGCGCGCCGCCAAGGTTTCATTGAGGGATCTGGCGCGTCCGTCCAGAGCGGAATCGACCCGCATGATGAGCGTGTCGAGCGATCCCGCCATTTCCTGAATTCTGGCCGTGGCGCGATCCTCGAAGGCCTGCGTCTGGGCCGCGAAGACCTCGGCCGTCTGCCGGGCGCGCTGTTCGAGCTTGCCGTCGAGTTCGCCGCCCTGCACGGAAATCACGGACTCGATCGCCTCGAGCTGCTTGCCGAGCATCGTCCTCAACTGCTGGTTATCATCGCCGAGCCGATCCGCAATCATATTGCCTCGGCCGACGATCGCCTGCTCGAATTGACCGAGACGACCGGCGAGCGTCTCCGTGACGCGTTCACTATGAGTTGCGATCGCGCTGATCGCTTCGCCCACCGTTTCGGTGAACCGATCGTTGAGCGTCCCGGCATGATAGGCGAAGGACTCGAGCGAATCCTGAGCGCTCAAGGCCAGACGCTCGTTGACCTTGTCCGATTGCGTCGCGAGCGTGGAAACCGTTTCGCCGAGCACCGCCGTGATCCGGCCGCCGGCATCGTCGAGCCTTTGCACGACTTCGCCCATCGTTCCGGTGAACCGATCGTTGAGCATCCCGGCATGATAGGTGAGGGACTCGAGCGAATCCTGAGCGCTCAAAGCCAGACGCTCGTTGACCTTGTCCGATTGCGTCGCGAGCGTGGAAACCGTTTCACCGAGCACCGCGGTGATCCGGCCGCTGGCATCGTCGAGCCTTTGCACGACGTCGGCCATCAGAGCCTCGCCAGTGCCGCGCAAATGCGTATCGATGTCTGCGAGCCGCTGCACAAGGCCTTGCGAGATTTCCGCGCTCGCCTGCCCGAGCGAGGCCTCGATAGTCTCCTTCGTCCGCTCCAAACCGCCCAGAATCCCCTCGGCCTGCCTCGTCAGGTTTTCGATCAGTTGATCGCCGGCCTGGCCGAGCGCGAAGCGAATCTCCTCGGCCTTGCCGCCAAGCGACATCGTGATGCGATTGCCGGCGGCGCTGAGGTTTTCGGCTACGCCGGTAGATGCTGTCTCAAGCTCGTGGGAAAAGGACTCCTGCGCCCCGCCGATTGCGCTGCGCATGCGTTCGCTACTGGCCTGCATGGCTTCGCGCTCGGTGGATAATTCATCGACCAGCCCCCGAATGCGCCGCTCGTTATCCGAATAGGACCGTTCGAGATTTGACACTTCCGAACGGACCAAGGTCTCAAGTTCGCCGGCCCGCGCCAGCGCCCGCTCGATGCCATCTCCCATCGAGACGATCTCGCGGCGGATCGCCTGGGAAAGCGTGACCATTTGTTCGCTTGCCATCGACTCCGGCTCGGCGAGGCGCATCGCGATCTCGACCATCGAACGGGCGGTCAGCCGCATCTCCTGGGCGCGGCGCCCCAGCACCGCCGTGACGACGAAGAAAACCACCGGCCCGATCACCGCCAATGCAAAAAGCGCGATTTCCGGCCGTGCCAGGAGAGGCCCATGACCCAGGAGGTCGGCGCGATGCGCGACGAAGAAGGCGGCCGCGAGGCCGATCCACAAGCCGGAAAAGAGCGCGGCCAGGACGAGCGGCAGCCGGCTCGGCCGCCTGTTGAGGGCGCGCAGGATGGCGCCGACCGAATGGCGATCGTCATTGGCCGGGGGCACCGAGGGCGTGACCGGCTTGCGGCCGGCGGCGAAGTCGACCGTTCCGGCCGTCTCGATAGATTTGCTCCGTTCCGGCTTTCTCGGCGCGAAGAGCGGGTGATCCTCCACCTCCGGCAAGCGGCGCGTAGCGGGCTCCAGCTCGGCACCGGGCGGCGGCAACTTGGCCTCGGTGTCGGCGGCCGGCAGATCGGGCTGTCGCTTCAGAAGTTTCGGCGTCTTGTCCGGATCCGAGGCCTTCGGAAAGATCGGTGTTGAAATCTCAGGACCTTTGGGTTCTTCGGCCGCCGATCCGTCGCCAGTAAGGTTCAAAGCCTCCTCAATCGCCAATAGAGCCGCAGCCGCGGGATCTTGCGCCTTGTTGGACGTGGCCATGACTGCCTCTTGCTCACCGGGCCGAAACGGAACTTCGGTCCTTTACCAACGGCATGGATGAAGCCGTTAACCAAATGCACTCTACATCCCAGCTTGGAGGATTGAAACCGCCGATAGAGGAAGCCTTCGATTCGTCGTTAACGCGGCATTCAGCATGACCGAAAAGATTTCCGCCCGCTCCGGCCATGGCGAAGTCCCGTTCCGGATTTTCAAGCAAAAACGGTGCGATGGCAAGGCGACTCTTAAATCCTGGCCATGCCCCAACCGGCGCAAGGCGCCATAGGCGCGTCAGGCCGGCGCTCCGCTTCCCAAGGTGGTCATGGATCCGACAGACGATCCGGCAGACGATATGAGCGATTTGGACGAGCCCCGCGTGGCGCTCGACCTCGCCCATCTTGCCGCGCAGACCGGCGGCGACCTCTCGTTGCAACGCGACCTCCTGGATCTTTTCATTCTTCAGTCGGCCGAATTTTTCGCGCAAATGCACGGCCTCGCCCGGTGCGACCCCGCCGCAGCGGATGATCTCGTCCATAGGGTGAAAGGATCGGCGCGAGCGATCGGCGCTTTCGAGCTTTCCGGAGCGGCAGCCGAGCTCGAATGCGCGCTTGGACCCGGCCGAGGCCCAGCGCCGCTGGAACCCATGGCCACGGCACTCGCCAAAACGCTGAGGGCGATCGAAGCCTATCTGCGGACTCTGCCCTCGCCCTGCAGCGTCTAACGGTCCCGCGCCGAAGCAAACCGCCTTTGTGCCCGGACAATGAACTCCCGTCGTCCAAGCCGAGAGTCCCAAGCCGGACGAGTGCCAAATTGGCGTCTCCGGCAAAGACAAGGCTGTTCATCGCGAAAGCTCTTAAGTAAAGAGAGCCCAACCCCTGCCCTGGCCAACCCCAGAGACTATATCCATGCCCAAAATTACGTTCATCGACTCGTTTGGCGAAAAGCGGACGGTCGAGGCGGAAGAGGGCTCGACCGTCATGGAGGCGGCGATCCGCAATTCCGTTCCCGAGATCACTGCCGAATGCGGCGGCGCTTGCGCCTGCGCGACCTGCCATGTCTATGTCGATAAGGCCTTTTTGCCGTTGACCGGGGCGCCCAGTCCGCAGGAGGAGGATATGCTCGATTTCGCCTATGCCACGCAGCCCAATTCACGGCTCTCCTGCCAGATCAAGGTGACACCGGAGCTTGACGGCCTCATCGTCACGACGCCGCCGCGCCAGGGCTAGGCAACCAGCGCTCCAGCCGGCCGAGACGCGACAATTGACCAAATTGCCGCGCCCGGTCATTCACGCCAACCGAACGCGCTCCATAATCCTGTGCAGGAGTATTGCATGGAAGAAAGCATAAAGACCAACGTCGTCATCGTGGGAGCCGGGCCAACCGCCCTTTTCACGGTTTTCGAACTCGGTCTTCTCGATATCACGAGCCATCTCATCGACGTCCTGCCGCGCGCCGGTGGTCAATGCGCCGAACTCTATCCGGAAAAGCCGATCTACGACATCCCCGGCCATGCGATGATCACCGGCGAAGGGCTCGTCGAAAAGCTTTTGGCGCAGATCGAGCCGTTTCATCCGACCTTTCATTTCGAACAAATGGTCACGCAACTCGAGGTGCTGGGCACCCGGCAATCTCCGGCATTCCGGGTCAAGACCGACGCCGGCCGCACGTTTGACTGCAAGTCGGTGATCGTGGCGGCGGGCGGCGGCTCGTTCCAGCCGAAGAAACCGCCGATCGACAGGATCGAAGCCTATGAGCAGAAGTCGGTCTTCTATGCCGTCCGCAAGATGGAGGACTTCCGCGGCAGGAACGTCGTGATCGTCGGCGGCGGCGATTCGGCCCTCGATTGGACCTTGAATCTGCAGCCGGTCGCCAAGCGCCTGACCCTCGTTCACCGGCGCGACGAGTTCCGGGCAGCACCTCATTCGGTGAAAGCGATGCGGGACCTCGTCGCGGCCGGCAAGATGGACCTGCGGATCGGGCAGATCGTCGCGCTCGCCGGCGACAATGGCGAGATCGCTTCGGCGCAGGTCAAAAGCGGCAAGGGCGAGGTGAGCGAGCTTGCCTGCGAACGGCTCATTCCCTTCTTCGGCCTGACGATGAAGCTCGGCCCGGTCGCCCAATGGGGCCTCAATCTGCACGAAAATCTCATTCCGGTGGACACCGCGCAATTCGAGACCAACGTGGCGGGCATTTTCGCGATCGGCGACATCAATCATTATCCGGGCAAGCTGAAGCTCATTCTCTGCGGCTTCCACGAGGGCGCGCTCGCGGCGCAGAAGGTCTATCACTACGTCTATCCCGACAAGAAGCTGACCTTCCAATATACGACGTCGTCCACCAGCCTGCAGAAGAAGCTCGGGGTCGCGTGAGCACCCGCCAGAGTCAGGCTTTCTTGTCCGACCGGAAGAGAAACGGCGCGACATCGCCGATGCCTGGAGCGGGTTCGACGACGAAGGGCATGGGCCGGCAGACCGCCATAGCCGAGAGGCCGACGCGCGCCGTGAGCAACCCATTCAAGACACCCTCGCCCAGCCTTGCCGAGAGTCTGGCGGCAATACCGTGCCCCACCAGCTGCTGAATGAGCGAATCGCCGACGGCGACTCCCCCGGTGATCACCAGATGCGCGCCGACCGAGCGCATGAGCTTGAGAAAGCCGAAGAAGCCCGGCCGCCCGCCATAAATCTCGGCGATCCTGCGGATGAGGCGCAGCGCCTGCGCGGCGACGAAGGCGACATCGATCAAAGCGCGCGGCGAGATCGCCGTCACCATGGACACCCGCTTCGCCGCCTGCGCGATCTCCCGGCGCACCTCGCGGTCGAGCGGCAGGATCAGGTCACGCTCGGCGATATCGATGAGATCGCGTCCGTCGATGATCTCGTGGGTGAGCTCGATGAGCCGCGCGCTCTGCCGCCGCCTCGCCTGAATGGTTGCGAGCGCTGCGACGAGCCGCCGCGCCGCCTCGCGATCGTCGGCGGCGCGCGCCGTCGCAAAGCCCATATGGATATGGGCGATCTTGCTCTGCCGCACGATTCCCCAGATTTCGCGCGCCGCAAGCACGATCAGCGCGAGGGCCGCCGTGCCGCCGAGCGCCAGCGCGACAAAGCCCAAGATGCGCGAACGCGCAAAGAAGGAGTCGATCAATCCGACGACCCAATTGCCGAGCGCAACCAAGAGGAATCCGCCGGCGGCCGAAAAGAACAGGCCGCCCCAGGAGATGAGCGCATTGCGCGTGATGCCGCGCCGTTGTGCCGCCTCGACCGCCCGCTCCGCGGGATCGACAGGCGCAGCGGCGGCGGCCTCCGCTTCGACGAAATCGGCGACAGGCTCGATCGTGAAGGACTCGCGGCGCGGTTCGTCCTCCGCGGCCAGCGGATGTCGCTTGTCGAGGCGGAACGCCTGAGGCCTGATCTTTGGCTCGGACGGCACGATCACTCCCGGGGCTCGGAGCAAAGACTCATCTCAGTCTGTCGCCGAGCAGAAATTGCAAGGCGCGATCGAGGCGGATATGCGGCAGGGCGAGCGGCATGCCTGCCGCATCGCGCGCCGCGATCGGCGGTCGAAAGCGCACGAAGCGATAGTCGGCCGTGCGCGGGTCCGCAATCGCGAAGTCACCGGCGAAAACCTCATCCGGATCGCTCGGCAATTGTCCCGGGAAGATTGCCGCCTCCGCTACTCCATCGAAGACCTCGTCGCCGATGCGCTCGCCTTTCATCGGCGTGCCGATGACGGCCGGCAGAGCCGCGCCGCCGCGGCCGCCCACATTGGCTTCGCGCGTCGCCCGCACCGCCGCGAGCGCCACGACATCGATCGCGGCCCCGAGGTCTTCCGCCCGCGCTATGGCGCGCGCCGTCAGACGGCGCAGGATCGCTTCGAGCCGGTCATGGCTGAGATGGTTGAGATGATCCGCCTTGGTCGCGGCAAACAGGATCTTGTCGATCCGCGGCCGCAGCAAGGTCGAAAGGATCGAGTTCCTGCCGGTGCGAAAGGCGTTCAGCACGTCGCCCAGCGCCGCTTCGAGATCGCGCAGCGCCGCTCCCCCGCCGTTCAAGGCGGCGAGCACATCGACCAGGACGATCTGCCGGTCGAGCCGCGCGAAGTGATCGCGAAAGAACGGCTTTACGACATGCGCGCGATAGGCCTCGTAGCGCCGCGCCATCATGGCGGCGAGCGAGTGCGGCGCGAGCGGCGCACCCGATTCCAGCTCGAGCGGAGAAAAGGTCAGGAGCGGCGAGCCTTCGAGATCGCCCGGCATCAGAAAGCGGCCGGGCGGCAGGGCCGAGGCCGCAATAGGCTCGGCACGGCAGGCCTTGAGATAGGCTTTGAACAGCGCCGCCGCGCGGCGCGCCGCGTCTTCTTCCGCGCGCCCCTTCGGGTCCAAGCCCTGCACATAGCTCCGCCACTCGGCCGCCAACGGAGCGCGGGCGAGGCTCGCGGCGAGCGTCTCTTCCGACCAGCGCTGATAGGATTTGTCGAGAAGCGCCAGATCGAGCAGCCATTCGCCCGGATAATCGACGATGTCGATCGAAAGCTCGGCCCTGCTCCGCCGCCCGAAGCTGGAGACGCGTTCGAATTCGAGCGTCAGCCGCAATTCTGAGATGCGCTTCGTCGACTGCGGCCAGGCCCTGTCCTCGCTGCGACCGCCCGGCCCCGTCAGCACATCGAGGTGCTCCTCATAGGCGAAGCGCGGCACGGCGTCGTCGGGCTGCGGTTCGAGGCGCCCGCCGTTGAGCCGCCCCTCGGCGTGAACGCGGAAGACCGGCAGCGGGTTTTTCGCGCCGAGCGCAGCGAGCCGCGCCGCGAGCGTCAGATGCTGCACCAGAGCGGTCACCAATATGGTCTTGCCGGCACCCGAGAGTCCGGTCACGCCAAGCCGCAGCGGCCGGCCGGAGAGAATGTCGGCGAGGCTCTGCGCCGCAATGCCGGCTTCGAAGATAAGATCGGAGAAAGATGGCAACGGCTTTCCCAGAGCTGTGTCGGCGGCTATTTGGCAAGCGCGCCGCGGGTCACGAAATATTCAAGCCGTCCCTCGCCGCGGCCGGCTTTCTTCCAGCTCTTGGCGTCGAAATCAATGACCGCGAGACAGGGCGGCGGAAAATGCCCGCGCATCCGCGCAAGTTCGGATTTCTTGCCTTTGCCGGCGAGCGCATTGGCAAATTCGGCAAGGCCCGGATTATGCCCGACGACGAGCAGGAACTGGGCCTCCTTGGGCGCGCCGGCCAACACATCTTCGAGCGTCGCGAGGCTGGCGCTGTAGAGCGCCGGCACGTAATCGACTGCGAAGGTCTCGCCGGCGCCGCGCTCGACGGCCTCAAAAGTCTCGCGCGTGCGCTTCGAAGGCGAGACGAGGGCGAGATCTGGCTTAAATCCCGCATCGCGGAAATAGCGGCCCATGCGCTCAGCCAACGCGCGGCCGGATTGGCTCAGTTCCCGGTCGGCGTCGCCACCGCCGGCGAGCGGTACGGCCTCGGCATGGCGCAGAATGGCAAGACGCAGCATGGAAGGATGATGGGATCGAGGGACCTGGCCGGTGAACCGGCCCATTATCGTCTGCGCAATTTTGATCGGGAAGTCGGGTCGCGCGAAAGATCCTAATACCGGCTGGTTTGATGTTTCGCCAGGGGCATCAGCCGCAAAGCCTTCCGCACTCGATGCTGATCGCCTCTCGGATCGCCGCCTGGAGCTTTTTCACCACCTCGCTTTCGGCCGAGGCGAAGGAGGTCGCCTCCAGGCTACGGCAAGGGGCAATCAGTTTGAGGCTGCTCGTCGCGAAGAGGGCTTCGGCACGCAAAAGCTCGTCGAGACCGAGCGAGCGCCCGGCCGCCGCATACCCGAGGCTTTCCGCCTCGCGGAGGACGAATGCCCTGACTGTCCCGTCGAGAACCCCATCGGTGAGCGGAGGGGTCACCAGCTGCCGCCCGAAGACCGCGAAAATATTGGCGCTCGAAAGACAGGCGACGCGGCCCTGCGTGTTCTCGAACAGAACCTCGTCGGCGCCTTTCGCCATGGCCTCTTCGAGGGCGAGGATTGCGTCGAGATAGGGCAGCGCCTTGAGGCGCGCGGCGGGCGACGTCTCGTTGCGGCGGATCAAAGTGGTCGCGAGCGACAGATTAGGAAAGGCCTGCGGCGGCGGTGCGGCGGCGCCGAAAAGCAGGGGCTTGGGATTGCTCGGCAAGGCAAGGCCCCGGGCGCCCCCGCCGCGGGTCAGCGTGAGACGCACGGCGCCGTCGCCGATCGCCGCGGCGAGTCGATCGAGCGCCTCGGCCGCCGCGGCTTCCGGGAAGGGAATAGCGAGGGTCTTGGCGGCCGCGGCGAGGCGGTCGAGATGCGCCTTCCGCAGGAAGGTGCGGCCGTTGCGGGCAAGCGAGGTGTCGAAGACCCCGTCGCCCAGATTGAGGCCCCGATCGGTCAGATCGAACGGCGCAATCGGCTTGTCGTGAAGGGCGCCGTCATACCAGAACAAGGAAGGGCTCTTCTTCGTGCGATCTTGGATGAATTCTGGCAGCATCAGCCATGCAGCACTCAAGCATCGATTCAGAGAAAAACTGACAGACGACTATAGTGCTTGGGGTGGATGAAGTCGCGTATCAAGAGCGAAAGCCTCTTGCAACGCAACGGCATAAGCTCCCGCTGCCCGCGCCCCGATGAAGATCAAGTTCCAACTGTAGATTGATACCGCGCTGGGGATCAGAACGAACTTGTGTCGCGCCAGCAATTCATCTCCAAAAACCTGTTGTCCGGCGCTGGGAATGCCGGGTCTCAACCAGTTTGGGTTTGGAACGGATGCCGGATCGACGACGTGGACGCCCGCTGGTTCTGTTACGGACATCCTCGTCAATAGATGCGGAACAGTGTCCAATGCTTTGAAGCCCTTGTGCACCGCTATCTCGAGAATGGCGGTCGCCGGGTCTATCGAGCAATATACGACCCGGATGCCTTTGCTGTTCCACCGCCCGCCCACTCTGTAGGCGCCTTCACCGCTATCCCAGGTGGCGGCAAACACCGCCTCGTCCAAGCGCCACGCGGCGAGTTCGCTGCCGCCGAACGGCGCCGGAAGCGGCGTCATCATGTATAGACGCCGTACTCAAGCCGCGTCAGCAAGTCTTCAACCAGTTCCACGCCCGCAGGCGTCGCGAGAAGATCTATTGGGCGCCGCTGATCGAGACCCATGGCCGGACGCTCCAACCATTGTTCCGCCTCCTCCTTTGACCCAAATACTTCGGTCGCTCTCGCCAAGATCTCAGCAAACTTCCAAATCCGCCCACTCTGTTCCTGGCTTAGCGGCTTCGCCGGCTTGTATTTGTATTTATGGCGCTGCACCGTGCGCAGACTCATGCCGACGGCTTTCTCGACGGATGCCGTCCTGTTGAGAAACACAAGTTGTCCAAGAAGATGGGTCAACGCCCTTCCGGGTAGGCCCGCTAGCAGCAGCTCATGTGCGTCGAGCGGATGCTTCAGTTCATGCCGCAGGACCCGAGCACCGCCAAGTAGTTGAACCACCCTCTGCAGCTCGGCGCCTTCGGCGGTCGCCACCACATCTTCGTTCAAATCATTCATTGCATCTGCCATCTGTCGCTTTCAATATGACACGTGACGAACTTGGGTTCAAAACGATTCAAAGCGACAGCTCATCTATTCACAGCAGGCTATATCATTTCCCGAGACTCGAAAAATGCCGATCCTCTGAGGGATAGGCAGAAGGCTCGAGCACAGCCTCCTGCGGCAGTTTCCCCTGCTCCTGGCCCAGCCCTGCCAGGCGCAGAAAATTGCCGAAGAGCGCGTGGCCCTGTTCGGTCAGGATCGACTCGGGATGGAACTGCACGCCATAAGTCGGCGCCGAGCGGTGCGAGAGCGCCATGATCTCGCCCTCCTCCGAGACCGCATCGATCGAGGCCGCCGCCTCGAGCGCCGGCGTCGCCTCGACGATCAGCGAATGATAGCGGGCGACGGTCAGCGGCTGCGGCAGGCCTTCGAACAGGCCCTGTCCGTTGTGCGAAACCCGCGAGGTCCGGCCATAGAGCGGGCGTTTGGCCGGAACGACCGGGCCGCCAAAGGCGGCGCCGATGCATTGGTGGCCGAGGCAGACGCCGAGGATCGGAAGCTCGCCGTTCATTTCTTCCACGACGGCAAGCGAGATGCCCGCGTCGCGCGGCGTGCCGGGACCCGGCGAGACGACGATCGCCGCCGGCGCCATGCGCCTGATCCCGGCAATGTCGATCGCGTCGTTGCGGTACACGACGACCTCGCGCCCAAGCTCCTCGAAATAGCGGGCGACGTTGAAGACGAAGGAATCGTAATTGTCGATGACGAGGATCGGTCGATTCATTGCGGCAATTCTTCCAATTCCTTCACGGCGGCGAAAGCGTCGAAGAGGCGCTTCACCTTGGCCTCGGTCTCGGCATATTCGGCGGCCGGATCCGACAGGCAAGTGATGCCGCCGCCGGCATGCAGGCTCGTCCTGCCCTTCTTCAGCACCGCGGTGCGGATCGCGATGTTCATGTCCATCGTGCCGTCGAAGCCGAGATAGAGGATCGCGCCGCAATAATAGCCGCGCGGCACCCTTTCGATCGAATCGATAATTTCCATCGATCTCCGCTTCGGCGCGCCCGTGACCGAGCCGCCCGGAAAAGTCGCGGCGATGAGATCGAGCGCATCCTTGCCCAAGCCGAGCTTGCCGATGACCACTGAGACGAGATGGTGGACGTTGGCGTAGGATTCGAGCCCGCAGAGCACCGGGACTTCGACGGAGAAAGGCCGGCAGACGCGCGACAGGTCGTTGCGCAGCAAATCGACGATCATGATGTTTTCGGCGCGGTCCTTCTCCGATTTGCGGAGCGCCTCGGCGCGCCGCAGGTCTTCGACGGGATGCTCGGAGCGGGTCATCGTGCCCTTGATCGGCCGCGTCTCGACCGCGGCGCCGCGTTTGCGCAGGAGCAGTTCCGGTGAGGAGGAGGCGATCAAAGTCTCGCCGCAGGAGAGATAGGCGGCGAAAGGCGCCGGATTTGTCGCCCGCAGCCGTTCGTAGAAGGCGAAAGCCGAAAATTCGGCGGGCAGATCGGCGCTGAACCGCTGGGCAATATTCGCCTGGTAGATGTCGCCCTGGAAAATATGGGCCTGCACACGCTCGATCGCCTTGTGATAGGAGCTCGGCGAAAAATTCGAGGTCCAGCCGGTGATCGCCGGCTGCGGCGCGCCCGCGCCGGCCGGCGCAGGTTCGATGAGATGAAGAGCGTGATCGAGCCGCGCCACTGCGCGCGCTCTGCGTCTCTCACCCTCTTCGGGCAGTCCAGAGGCGAGAACATAGGCGCGGCGCTGCAGCTGATCGAAGGCGAAGACAAGATCGTAGAAGCCGAGATGGACCGGCTCTTGCTGTTTGTTCAGGTGGTTCGCTGCGCGCAATCCATCGAGTTCCCAGCCGAATTCGTAAGGGATGGCGCCGATGATGCCGCCTTGGAAGGGCGGCAGGCTTGGGTCGGCATCGAGCGTGAAACCGGCGAGCAAATCCCGCAAGGCGGCAAGCGGCTGCACCCACATGGGCGCACCATTCCAGGTCGCGTAGCCTTGCGCCGCGGTAAAGATACCGAAAGGCTCGATGCCGATGAACGAATATCGGCCGAGCTTGGGGTCAAAGAGCGCGCTATCGAGAAAGGCGAAGCCCGGCCGGCCGGCAAGCCGCTTGGCAATGTCGAACGGGTCGCCCCAGTCGATCTCGTGTTTCAAAACGCTGTCTTGTTTCGCGAGCAAGAGAAACTCCCGGCTTTCCCAAATCTATCACTTCCGCCAGATTCTTGGAATCGCCGCGATGGCGCGGGGCACGGGCCGGGCCGAACCAGGCTCCGGCTCTCGAGCCATATGTGGTTTTTGTTGGGTCAGCGCAACGGCGGCAGGAGCGCCGTCGCGGCGAGGTCACCGCCTCGAATCACGGTCATTTTGCCGCGGAGGGCCAAGCGTTTCTCCCGTTGGCGCGCCGCGATGGCAGCCCACTGGTGCTTTTCAATCCTTTGGAGCAATTTCATCGGTGATAATGTGAAGCATGTCAGCAGGCGCGCGAAGCGCGCCATAGATTTGTGCTTTCCTTTCATCCGATCGGCAATTCTTGGAGACCCCGATGTGGCGGGTTATCTGGAGGCCAGTCCTTCTCTTCCTCTTGCCCTTCATCGGCTATGCGGTGCTGCTCGTTCTGCGCCGCACCACGCCGTTCGCGAGCCGCAACTGGAGCCAGGGAACCGTATCGACGCTGACGCTCGCCGGGTTGCTGGCGGCGGTCATCGGCGTCTTCCTCTTCGGGGTCTTTGCGCAGCGCCATCTCGGCGCCTATGTGCCGGCCCATATCGTAAATGGCACGCTCGTGCCGGGACATATGGAATGAGCACGCTCGCCGCGCCCGCGCCGGCAAAAGCTCTGCTTGAGCGCAAGGACCTTATTCGCGTCCTGACTCTGCTCGATTGCGACGGGGAAGAGGCGCGCCTGGTCGGCGGCGCGCTGCGCAATGCGCTGCTCCACCGCCCGGTCGAGGAGTTCGACATCGCCACGACCGCCACGCCGGAGACGGTGATCGCGCGGGCGGAGGCGGCGAAGCTGAAGAGCGTTCCGACCGGCCTTTCGCATGGCACGGTGATGCTCATCGTCGAGGGCCGGCCCTTCGAAGTGACGAGCCTGCGCGAAGACATCGAGACCGACGGCCGGCATGCCAAGGTCCGCTTCAGCCGCGACTTCGAAGCCGATGCGAAGCGCCGCGACTTCACCATGAACGCGCTGTCGATGACGCGCGGGGCCATGCTCTTCGATTATGTCGGCGGACTCGCCGACATCGAGGCGCGAAAACTCAGGTTCATCGGCGATCCGGCGGCGCGTATCCGCGAGGATTATCTGCGCATCCTCCGCTTCTTCCGCTTCGCCGCCGCCTATGCGGAAGGCCCGCTCGATCAAGATGCCGTGTTGGCCTGCCTGCGCGCCCGCGACGGCCTCGCGCGGCTCTCGCGCGAAAGGGTGCGCAACGAAATCCTGAAATTGCTCGCCGCACCCCGGGCCGGCGAAGTCACGCGCGAATTCTGCGAGACGGGGCTGCTCGGGCCGCTCCTCGCTTCGGCGCCCAATCCGTTGCGGCTCATCAATCTTCTGCGCTTCACGAGTGAGGAGACGCGCGATCCTCTGCTCGGTCTCGCCGCGCTTTGCGTCAACCTGCCGGAAAACGCGCTGCGGCTGCGCGAGCGGCTGCGGCTCTCAAATCCCGAGACGGAGCGGCTTGTTGAAGCGGCGGCGGCCTTCATGACTCTGCACGGCTTGGAAAAGCCGCCGCCTGCGCCCGCCTCGCTGCGGCTCATCTTCCGCTACGGGCGACAGGCCGCCTGCGACGCGCTGGCGCTCGCGGCCGCGGAGAGCGATGCCGATGTCGCGCCCTGGCGCGAGGCGCTCGCCTATGCGCGCGCCGCGAAGCAACCGCGCCTGCCCTTCTCCGGCGCCGATCTTCTGGCGCGCGGCGTTGCCGAAGGAAAGGCGATCGGCGACGCCTTGAACGATCTGCAAGCGCGCTGGATAGAAGCCGGTTTTCCTGAAGATCCGCGGCGGCTCGCGGAATTGCTCGAAGAAGTGGTGGCGGCGGCGAACGGCTCGACACGATAGACCACACGCCCACGCGTATTTCCCGCCGGATCAGTTCATCGCGAGCACCAAATTGCGGATCACCGGATAAATCTGCCCGCTCCATCGCCTGCCGCTGAATGTTCCGTAATGGCCCACGCCGACCTGGTAATGATGACGCTTGAGATGCAGACGAAGGCCATTGCACAGGATGTGCGCCGCGGCCGTCTGACCGACCGAGCAGATATCGTCGCGCTCTCCTTCTACCGTCAGGAGCGCGGTGCGCCGGATGGCGCGGGGGTCCACTTTTCGGCCACGATGGGTCAGTTTCCCCTTCGCCAGCAACGCTTCCTGGAAAACGACTTTGACGGTCTCGATGTAGAACTCGGCCGGCAAGTCGAGCACCGCGAAATACTCATCGTAGAACGTCATGATCGCCTGGGCGTCTTCGACCCTGCCATTGGCGAGATGATGGTAAAGATCACGATGCGCTTTGATATGCCGTTCCATGTTCATCGACATGAACGCATAGAGCTGTACGAAGCCGGGATAGACTTTGCGACCTGCTCCCGGCAACCGAAACGGTACGCGCGAGATCAGATTCTTCTCGAACCATTCTATGGGCTTCGATGTCGCCAGCGCATTGACCTTCGACGGGTTCACCCTTGTGTCGATTGGCCCCGCCATCAGCGTCATGCTGCGCGGTTCCGCCGGGTTACGTTCCTCCGCCATCACCGCGACGGCGGCGAGCGCCTGGACGCAGGGTTGGCAGACCGCGAAGACATGCGCGCCCGGACCGATCTTCTCGAGGCATGCGATGATGTAGTCGACATAATCATCGAAGCCGAACGGCCCTTCGGATAGGGGCACGTCGCGCGCGTTCTTCCAATCGGTAATATAGACCTCGTGATCGCCTAGCAGCGTCTTGACCGTGTCGCGCAGCAACGTCGCGAAGTGGCCCGAAAGCGGTGCGACGATCAGCATTTTCGGCTGCGCCGCAGCGACATCCTTGGCAAAGTGGATGAGATCGCAGAAGGGCAATGAGAGCAGGGTCTCTTCCCGTACGGCAACCTCATGACCGTCGATCGTGATGCTATCGACGGCATAAGAAGGCCGCACATGGATCAGCCTGCTTCGCGCGGTCAACTCCAACAGCGCCAACAGGCTCTGGGAAAAGCCCATATCCTTGATGCCACTAAATGGTTTTCCTATGCGGATTCCGGTTCGTGCCATCGCGCGCAGCGGTTCGGATGCGTCGGCGTAGGTTTGGTAGACGCGGTACAGCATGTCTTTTGCAATCTGGGATGAGCAGATCGTCGAAATTGTCTCCATTCGCCGACGAGCGCGAATGCTTATCGATGGAAACGTTAGTGCTTTTTATGTTGCACTGCAATATCACCCTATGCCCAAAGATTCATCTGTTTGCCCAGGAGCGGCCATGACTCGTCCCGTGCTGACCATCTCTAGCAAGAACTACTCCTCGTGGTCGCTGCGCGGCTGGCTGCTTTGCCAGCTGGCCGGACTGGATGTCGAAGAGCAGCCTGTTTCCATCGACGACCCGACCAACCGGGCTGAGCTGCTGCTGCTCGCCCCGTCCGTGTTGGTGCCGCGCCTCAGCCAGAACGGCGTCAGCGTCTGGGATACCCTCGCCATAGCCGAATATCTCGCCGAGCTTTATCCCGAGGCCGGCATGCTGCCCGCGGATCGGGTGGCGCGGGCGCATTGCCGCTCGATTTCCGGCGAAATCCATTCGGGGTTTTACAATCTGCGTTCGGCACTCCCGATGAACCTGAAAGCGCGGCATAAGAGCTTCAAGGTCTTTGCCGGCGCTCAGCCTGATATCGATCGCGTGCAGACGATCTGGAAAGAATGTCTCGAACGGTGGGGCGGCCCATTCCTATATGGAACAAAACCGACGATCGCGGATGCCATGTACGCACCGGTCTGCACGCGCTTTCTGACGTATAACGTGCCGATGTCGGATGCGGCGAAAGCCTATTGCCGGACGATCATGAGCTGGCCGCCGATGATGCAATGGATCGAGGCGGCAAGAGAGGAGCCCGAAGAGATGGAGGAGCTCGACGTCGAATTCTAGAGGGCTTTACGCCGCCTTCTTGGTCGCGATCGCCGCGAGCGTGCGCAGGATGACCCGCGTGCCTTCGAGCCGCGCCGCCGGATCTTCGAAATCGCGGATGAAGACGAGGCGCATGTCGGGCCGCACCTTGGCGTCCGGCCCCTGCTCCGCCACGTAGCGCACGAGGCCTTGCGGATTGGCGAAAATATTGTCGCGGAAGCTGAGCGTGATGCCCTTCGGCCCCGCCTCCAGCTTCTCGACATTGGCCTTGCGGCAGAGCGCCTTGATCGCGACGAGCTTCAGCAATTGCTCGACCTCGCGCGGCAATGGCCCGAAGCGGTCGATCATCTCAGCGGCGAAGGCCTCGATTTCGGCGTCCGCCTCGAGCTTCGACAATCTGCGATAGAGGCCGAGGCGCAGATCGAGATCGGCCACGTAATCCTCCGGGATCGTGACCGGCGTTCCCATGGTGATCGAAGGCGACCAGGCCTCTTCCGCCGGCTCTTCCATGCCGGCCTTGAGCGCGACGATCGCCTCTTCGAGCATCTGCTGGTATAGTTCGTAGCCGACCTCCTTGATATGGCCGGATTGCTCTTCGCCCAAGAGATTGCCGGCGCCGCGGATGTCGAGATCGTGGCTGGCTAGCTGAAAGCCGGCGCCGAGCGTGTCGAGCGATTGCAAGACCTTCAGCCTTTTCTCCGCCTGCGGCGTCAAGCTGCGGTCGGGCGGCACGGTGAAGAGCGCATAGGCGCGAGTTTTGGAGCGCCCGACGCGGCCGCGCAATTGATAGAGCTGCGCCAGCCCGAACATGTCGGCGCGATGCACGATGAGCGTGTTCGCGGTCGGGATATCGAGGCCGGATTCGACGATCGCGGTCGACAGCAGGATGTCATATTTGCCGTCGTAGAAGGCGGCCATTCTCTCTTCCAGATCGGAGGCCGGCATCTGGCCATTGGCGATGACATATTTCGCCTCCGGCACGTTGCGCCGCAGGAAGTCGGCGCCCTGCTCGATGTCTTCGATGCGCGGGCAGACGTAGAAACTCTGGCCGCCGCGATAGCGCTCGCGGAGCAGCGCCTCGCGCACCAGCAGCTCGTCGAAGGGCGAAACGAAGGTGCGCACCGCGAGGCGATCGACCGGCGGCGTCGCGATGATCGAGAGTTCGCGCACGCCGGTGAGCGCCAGCTGCAGGGTGCGCGGAATCGGCGTCGCCGACAGCGTCAGGACATGCACCTCGGCGCGCAATTCTTTGAGTCTCTCCTTGTGCTTGACGCCGAAATGCTGCTCCTCGTCGATGACCACGAGGCCGAGATCCTTGAAGGCGATCGTCTTGCCGAGCACCGCGTGCGTGCCGATGACGATGTCGATCTCGCCCGAAGCAACGCCGGCCTTCACGCGCTTGCTCTCGGCGGGCCCGACCAGGCGCGATAATTGCGCGACCTTGATCGGCAGGCCGGCGAACCGCGCTTGGAAAACCTTGGCATGCTGACGGGCGAGCAAGGTCGTCGGGGTCACGACCGCGACCTGCTTGCCGTTGATCGCCGCCACGAACGCCGCGCGCAACGCGACTTCGGTCTTGCCGAAGCCGACATCGCCGCAGATAAGACGATCCATCGGCTTGCCTGAGGCGAGATCGTCGAGGACCGCCTCGATCGTCGCCGCCTGGTCCTCCGTCTCCTCATAGGGAAAGGCGGCGCAGAAGGCCTCGTAGAGCGGTTCCGGCGGCAGAAGTTTCGGCGCCGCGCGGGTCTGCCGCGCCGCGGCGATCTGCAAAAGGCCCGCAGCCATTTCGAGGATGCGCTTGCGCATCCGCGCCTTGCGCCTCTGCCAGGCGACGCCGCCCAATTTGTCAAGCTGAACTTCCGCGTCTTCCGATCCGTAGCGCGACAGAAGCTCGATGTTCTCGACCGGCAGGAAGAGCTTGGCGGCCTCGGCGTAATGGATTTCGAGGCAGTCATGCGGCGCACCCGCCGCCTCGATCGGCGTCAGACCTTCGAACCGGCCGATGCCGTGATCGACATGGACGACGAGATCGCCCGCTGAAAGCGCCGTGGCCTCGGTAATGCTGTCCTGTGCGCGGCGCATGCGCTTGCGGCCGTGCACCAGCCGGTCGCCGAGAATGTCCTGCTCGCCGACGATGGCGAGATCCGGCGCCTCGAATCCGGCCTCGAGGCCGATGACAGCGAGGCCCACGATGGTCTTCGGCTGCCTGACTGCTTGCGCGAGAGAGGCGACGGGTTCGAGATCATCGAGGCCGAAATCCTTCAGCACATGGCCGAGGCGTTCGCGCGATCCCTCCGACCAGCCGGCGACGATGACGCGCTTGCCCTGCGCTTGCAGTGCGCGCACATGTTCGGCCGCGGCGCGGAAGACATTGGCGCCTTCGTCGTTGCGCTCCGGCGCGAAATTGCGGCCGATCCTGCCGGCGCAATCCATAACGAGGCCCTTGCCTTCCGGCTGCGCGAAAGGCGCGACCCGCACGAGGCCGTTGGCTGCAAGCCGTTCGTTCCACTGCGCGGCCGAGAGATAGAGCGTATCGGGCGGCAGCGGCTTATAGGAGGCATGCGCCGGATCGGCTTCATAGGCGCTCTTGCGCGCATCGTAATAATCGCTGATCTGCGCCAGCCGCTCCTTGGCCGCCTCCTCGGTCAGAGGATCGAGGATCATGGGCGCCGCGCCGGTATAAGCGAACAGCGTGTCGAGCTTGTCGTAGAACAGCGGCAGCCAATGTTCAATGCCCGGATGCCGGCGGCCCTCGCTCACCGCCTCGTAGAGCGTATCGCCGCGCGTCTGCGCGCCGAACGCGGCGACATAGCCCTGCCGGAAGCGCCGCATCGATTCGGAGGCGAGCTGGATTTCGCTCACCGGCACGAGATCGAGGGCACGCAAGGGGGCGAACGTGCGCTGCGACTCGGGGTCGAAGCTGCGGATCGATTCGAGCGTGTCGCCGAAGAAATCGAGCCGCACCGGCGCGGCCATGGCGGGCGCGAAGAGATCGAGGATGCCGCCGCGCACGGCATATTCGCCGGTATCGCGCACCGTCGAGGCGCGCGCGAATCCATTGTCTTCGAGCCAGTGGACGAGCCCGTGCATATCGACGGCATTGCCGGGCGCCGCGGAGAAACAATCGGCCGCGACCTTCGCTGAGGGCGGCACGCGCTGGAAGACGGCGTTGACCGTGGTCGAGAGAATGCGCGGTTGGCCCAGTGCGCTCAGCGAACGGGCAAGCCGCGAGAGCACCGTCATCCGCCGCGCCGCGACCGCCGCATTGGGCGAAACCCGGTCATAGGGCTGGCAATCCCAGCCCGGGAAATCGAGGATTTCGATGTCCGGCGCGGCAAAGGCGAGCGCCTCGTTGAAGGCATGCGCGCGCTGCTCGTCGCGCGCCACATGGACGAGCACGACCGCGCGCTCCGCGCGGGCGAGCGCACGCGTGAGATCGGCGACGCAAAAGGCGTCGAAACCGTCGGGCAGCGAAGCAAGGGTGAGCGAGCCGCCTGCGGCGAGCTCGGCAATGGCGCGTTT
>DATFNQ010000150.1:0-13306 GCA_035266305.1 Methylovirgula sp. | reverse complement strand
TGCTGCGGTCATGCTTGCGCGACGCCTATGAATTTCTTGGTGCGATCGTCATAGCCGAAAAGCTCGGCATAACGCCCCCAGTCGATCACGACACGCAAGGATCTCTCGGCTTCGGCGCGGGTCAGATGATCTTCAAGTTCCACCTCGAAACGTTGGCGCGGCGCGCTGTGTCCGGCACGCTCGTCGAGGATGCGTCTGATGTGGGCGGCGAGCGGGACAAAATTCAGCAGATGCTCCTTGAAGACTCGTTTGCGCTCCTCGGTGTCGGCCTCGGCAAAGACACGGCCCGCGGCCGTGAGTTTCAGCCTATCCTCCTTCAATTCGGCAAATTCGAGAATGTGAAGCGCCTCGGCCGCAGCGAGAAGCTCGTCAAGCTGCAGATTGAGCGCGTGTGCGAGCTTGGGGAGATCCGCATTGCCATCGCAGGGAGGTTTCGCGAGAGTTTCGATAAGACCGCTGATTCGACTGACGGAGGCACGCGGCAACGGCCGAACGATCCCGCCGTGCTTGTCTTTTTGGGCGCTGATCTCGGCGAGCGAACGCGAAACCAAGATCGCATAGAGCTCATCAGCAATGTCCTGAAAGCTCGAATCGAGGCGATTGCGCGGATGCGGTAAGATGACGGGAAGCTCAGCGGCGATGCAGCCCGGATTCGAGGAAAGCACGAGAATGCGGTCGCACATCATGACCGCCTCCTCGATGTTGTGAGTGACGATCAGAATGGATTTCGTCGGCAGCTGCCGACCGGTCCACAAGTCGAGAAGGTCCGTGCGCAAGGTCTCGGCGGTCAAGACGTCGAGCGCCGAGAACGGCTCGTCCATCAGCAAGAGGAAGGGCTTGATGACGAAGGCCCGGGCGAAGCCGACGCGCTGGCGCATGCCGCCGGAAAGCTCGCGCGGATAGGCCTCCTGAAACCCGTCGAGACCGATGAGATCGATCGCTGCTTGGGCACGGCTGCGTGCTTCCTCCCTGCCGAGGCCGAGAGCATCGAGACCCGCCTCGACGTTTTCCAGGACCGTGAGCCACGGGAAAAGCGCGAATGTCTGGAATACGACAGCAATTCCCTCATGCGGGCCCTCGAGCCGCTCGCCGCGGTAGAGGACTTCCCCGGAGCTGGGTGGCATGAGGCCCGCGGCGATCCGCAGCAGCGTCGATTTACCGGAGCCCGAGCGGCCGACAAGACCGAGGATCTCGCCGTCTTTGAGCGCCACGTTGATGTCGGCGAGAACCGTCAGGGGCTCGCCCGAGGGTTTGGGGAAGGCCTTGCATACGTCGACTAAGGTGAGGACAGGATTTTGCGCCTGGCTCATTCGAACCTCTCAATCGAGCCGCGTGCGGCGTTCGGCATAGGCATAAAGCGGTCGCCAGATGAGCCGATTCATCGTAACGACCATGGCAGACATCATCGCAATGCCAAGCGCGATACGCGGAAAATCCCCGGCCGTCGTCATATGCGCGATATAAGCCCCAAGCCCGCCGGCATCGAGCTGCGTATTGCCCCAGCTCACGACTTCGACCACGATGCTCGCATTCCAGGCCCCGCCCGCCGCCGTGATCGCTCCGGTGACGTAATAAGGAAATATGCCGGGCAGCATCACATCGCGCCACCAGCGCCAGCCATGGATGCGGAAGGTCGCCGCGGCTTCCTTGAAATCGTTCGGATAGGCCGTGGTGCCGGCAATCACATTGAAGAGAATGTACCATTGGGTGCCGAGGATCATCAGCGGCGGCAGCCAGATCGCCGGGTTGGCAGCGAAATGGACGATGAGGACGACAGCCACAGGGAAGAGAAGATTGGCCGGGAAGGCGGCAAGAAATTGCGCCACAGGCTGGACTTTTTCCGCCAGCTTCGGCCGCAGGCCCACCTGCACGCCGATCGGCACCCAGATCAATGTCGCAAGGATGATGAGAACCACCACCCGGAGCAGCGTCAAAAATCCATTGCCGGTGACAATTTGAACATCATGCCAGGTCAATGTTGGCGCCATGAAATGCACCAGCAGCAAAACGACATAAATTGTGGCGGCAGCGATGCATGCGAACCAAACTATGTCCCCGGCGCGTTGCGGCACGAGGGGATGGCTCGGGCGCGGAACCCACGCGAAAGGCGTGAAACGTTGGCGCATGAGGAAATCCAGTCCGGAGCCTATCGGCGCGCCGAGGCGGCGCATGAACGGGGCGCGCTGAAAGAGATCGAGCACCAGGCTTTTCGGAACGATCTGCGCCGCCGTCTGCTCGTAACGGAATTTATCGCCCCAGGCGACGAGCGGACGGAACATGAGCTGGTCATAGATGAGGATGGCGATGGTCATCGCGATAATGGCGTAGAAGACGGCGTGCAGATCGCGGGCTTCGATGGCTTTCGCGACATAGGAGCCGACGCCCGGCAAGGTGTAACTGATGTTGCCGACGGAAATCGCCTCCGAGGCGACGACGAAGAACCAGCCGCCCGACATGGACATCATCATGTTCCAGATCATGCCCGGCATGGCGAATGGCACTTCGAGCCGCCAGAACCTTTGCCAGGCTGAAAAGCGAAAGGCGCGGCTTGCCTCGTCGATATCGAGCGGAACGGTGCGGAGCGTCTGATAAAAGCTGAAGGCCATGTTCCAGGCCTGGCTCGTGAAAATGGCGAAGATTGAGGCGAGTTCCGGCCCGAGGATGGAGCGCGGAAAAAGCGAGACGAAAAAAACCACGGTGAACGAGAGATAGCCGAGAACCGGCACGGATTGCAGAACGTCGAGCAGCGGAATGAGCACCATCTCGGCGCGCCGGCTCTTCGCCGCCAAAGTCGCATAAGTGAATGTGAAGAGAAGCGACGCGAGCATCGCGATGAGCATGCGCAAAGTCGTGCGCAGGGTATAGGCGGGCAGAGCCCAGGGCGACAGCGATATGTTCTGCGCCATTGCGGAGGCGACAGGCGCCATCATCTGGCGCAATCCGAGGCCGAGAAGAACAAGGAGAGCGAACACCACGAGGGCTGCGCCGAGATCGCGCCAGGACAACATACGCCGCGCGAAAACGCCGTATCTGTAAAATTCCGTTCGCTGCTGCACGTAGTCACCCTTCGTCGCGCGAACATCAAGCTGAGGCGGGACGGATGACTTTGACATGCCTCAAAGCGGCCTGCCTTTCCAGCGCCAATTCTGTCGAGACGTGTCGGGCGCCGGCTTTGCCTCGATGTCATAAAGCCTTCATGCTACGGGACCGCGGCGCCGCGCACGCGAAGCTTGGGTAGAAGCCGCCGGAAAGCCCTTAAGCAGAGCCGGTTTTTGCGCTTGAGCCCGGCCGGTGATAAGGTAGTCGGGTCGGATTTATCGTGAATTCGGACATGCGGACGAGATCATGTACAGCCGCGTCACCAAAGGCATCCAGGTCAGGGTCATGCCCGAATTCGTGCCGGAACGGTCCGATGCCGACGAGGCGACCTATTTCTGGGCCTATACGGTCGAGATCGCCAATTGCGGCGCCATTACGGTCCAATTGACCGCCAGGCATTGGAAGATCACCGACGCGAACGGCCGACTCGAGGAGGTGCAGGGTTCCGGCGTCGTCGGCGAACAGCCGGTCTTGAAGCCGGGCGAACGCTTTCGCTACACATCCGGCTGCCCGCTCACGACGCCGTCCGGCATCATGACCGGCACCTATCGGATGGTGAACGAAATGGGCGATGTCTTCGACGCGGAAATCCCGGTCTTTTCGCTCGACTCGCCTTATGTTGCGCGGGTCTTGCATTAGCGCGCGAACGGCTGGAAGGTCGAGCGGCGCCAGGCTGGAGAGTCGTGTTTCTGACGGGCGGGTTCGCGGTCTCTTGGCTTCTCGCCTTTGGTTTTGGAACATGTGGAGTGTTTCTTTTCCCTCAAGCGCGGCGGACGACAGGCTGGCGGCGACGCTCACCATTCTTGAGCGGCTCGTCGGCTTCGACACGGAAAGCGCCAAGTCCAATCTCGCTTTGGCCGCCGATGTCGAAGCCTATTTTGCGGCCCAAGGCGTCGATTATGTGAAAGTGCCGAACGCGCGCGGCGACAAGGCGGCGCTCTTTGCGACCATCGGCCCGAAGATCGACGGCGGCGTCTTGCTCTCCGGCCATACCGACGTCGTCCCCGTCGAAGGCCAGGCCTGGACCGGCAGTCCGTTCACGCTGCGCCGCGCAAACGGCCGCGTTTATGGACGCGGCGCCTGCGACATGAAGGGGTTCGACGCGATCTGCCTCGCAATGATCCCGGAGTTTCAAAGGGCGCGGCTTAAGCGGCCGATCCACATCTTGCTCGGCTATGACGAAGAGATCGGCTGTCGTGGCGGTCTCGACACGATCGCCCGTTTGGGCGGCGATCTGCCGCGTCCCGGCGCGGCAATCGTCGGCGAGCCCACTTCAATGCAGGTGGCGAACGCGCATAAGAGCGTCGCCACCTACCTGACGATCGTTGAGGGACAGGAGGCCCATTCGGCAAAGCCCCACCTCGGCGCCAGCGCCATCGAGACGGCCTGCGCGCTGGTCGGCGAACTCTACCGCTTCGCCGATGAGCTCGAGGCGGTGGCCGATGCAAGGTTCGATCCGCCCTTTTCGACAATTCATGTCGGGGTCATCCACGGCGGCACGGCGCGCAATATTCTCGCCAGGTATTGCGCCTTTCACTGGGAGTTCCGCGGTCTGCCCGGCGTGCCGCAGAACACGGCGCGCGCTCACATCGACGCCTATGCGGGCCGGATCGCGACCCCGAGACTGCGAATCGAGACGCAAACCGAAACTGAAGTCCCCGGTCTCGCGTCCGCCCCGGATTCCCGCGCCGAACGGCTGGCGCTGAAGATCGCGCAAGCGGACCGCACGATCACCGTGCCCTACGCCAGCGAGGCGGGGCAGTTCCAGGCGGCGCAGATTGCGACGGTGGTCTGCGGCCCCGGCTCGATCGATCAGGCGCATCGCCCGGACGAATATATCGCGCTCAGCGAGCTCGAAGCCGGCATCGCCTTCATGCGCCGGCTCGCGGCGGAATTGGAGTGAGCTGAGCTCCGAGATGACGCATCGTGATGTTACCGAGAGTGGCCATGTCCAGAAGGCCGCCCCTCTGCATATCGCCCGCGGTCTCGAGCAGAGCTTTCGTCAATCGGCTAGGCTCTTTTGCCGCCTTGGTCATTGCTACTCTCACACCCGCTTGGCGATGAACGTCATGCGCGCCTGATTATGGCCGATGTTGCGCTCGAAGCGGCGCGCCTCGAAACCGCGCGTCGAAAGCAGCCGCTGCATCTCGGGAATGGCGAAGGTGGTCAGGCCCATTCTGCCGCGCTTTTTGCGGTATCGCGAGAAGAAAGTAGCGAAAAGGCCACGCAGCGCCGCGAGCAGAAATCCGCCGCGATAGGCGAACTCGACGAGCGCCCAGGAGTCGGTCAGCGCATCGACATGCGGCGGGATGATATCGGCGACGACGAGACGGCCGCCGAGCTTCAATTTCGCCGCCGCGAATGCGACGAGGGCGCCGCATTCCTCGCGGCTCAAATATTGGAGCACCGAATTGCAGATCATCATGTCGAGGCTCGATTCGGGCAAGGCTTCGAGCCTCGCGTCGTCGAGCACGACGATCTTTTCGCTGGCCTTGTAGCGCTGCCGCAAGGACGCTTCGATCCTGGGCACCGGGTCATAGAGATAGAGCCGGGCGCATTTCTCGGCGAGGAAATCCGCGGCGAGCGCTTCGCCACAGCCGTAATCGAGGACGTAGGCATCGGGCGAGGGAAGCAGCTCCGCGACCTCCTTGCCGATGTCGGCGTAATACAGGGCGCGATGCCGGCTGTTCACGTAGAGCGCATGATCGCCGTTCCAGAAATCGCGCCAGGACATGGATTCCCGCCAATTCATCGATCACGCACAATCGTCGAGCCGCTCATCGCGCGCCGGGGCAGGTCAGGACCTCTATGGTAACATGGCTCAAGCCCGGCAGGTCGGCGAGCCTTGCCTTATGCTCCTGCGGCGACCTCGGATGCGCGCTGACGATCGAGATGACCGCTGCCCTATGCCCGGGGCCTAGCCGCCACAGGTGAAGATCCGACACGAAATCGCCTTCCGTCTCCAGCCGCGCCTTGATGGCCTCGCGCAAACGATCGTCCGGGGTGACGTCGAGGAGCACGCCGCCCGAATCGCGCAGCAGACCGTAGGCCCAACTCAAAATCACGCAACACCCGGCGAGGCCGACCACAGGATCCATCCATATCAGGCCGAAATTGCGCGCCAGGAACAGGCCGAAGATGGCGAGCAGGGAGGTTGCCGCGTCGGCCAGCACGTGAATATAGGCCGCCCGCAGGTTATGGTCGGCTTGGCTGTGGTCATGATCATGATCATGGTCGTGATCGTGATGATGTTCATGATCATCGCGCAGCAGCCAGGCGCTCGCAAGATTGACGCAGAGGGCCACGGCGGCGATTGCCAACGCCTCGTCATAGGCGATCGCAAGCGGGTGAATCAGGCGACCGATACATTCATAGGCGATCAGGAGCGAGATCATGGCGAGCGCCAGGCCGCTCGCGAAGGCGGCGAGATCGCCGAACTTGCCGGTCCCAAAGGCGAAGCGCGGATTATCCGCGTGGCGGCGCGCATAGACATAAGCGAGCGCCGATACGCCCAGCGCCGCCGTGTGGGTCGACATGTGCAGACCGTCGGCGATCAGCGCCATCGACCCGAAAAGGGCGCCGCCGCCGATCTCGGCGACCATCATCGCCGCCGTCAGGCCGACGACGATCAGCGTCCGGCGCTCGTTGGCGGCGTGATGCCGGCCGAGATACACATGCGGATGGGTGAACCCATCGAGGGAATGGTCGTGCATGAAACCGCGATCCCTGGGCTTGTCATGTTGGGACCGCCGATCCCGTTCGTCACGACTGCGCGTGGCGGCCCTCATTTGATGAAGACATAGATATCGACGACCAGATTTGGATCCTCCGGGTTCGTCAATTCGGTCAAATATTCCTCGATGAAGAAATCGCGCGCCTCGAGGCCTTTCTCGTCGAGAAAGGCGGTGATGAGATCGTAGGTCGAATCGATGTCGTCATAAGGGCCGCGATATTGGAATTTGATCGCCTTGCCGGAGGGCGATGACCCGAGCTTCACGTCGGCCGACAGTTCATCCTTGCCCGCCGGCTTTTCGGCGAGCGGCATCATGGCCTGATAGGAAAAGCCGTTATCGTCCGTCTGGGTGAAGACGGTGAACGGCGAGCCGGCAGGCTTGAGCCCGGCCTTATCCATCTCGGCCTTGATCTTGGCCAGAGAGTCCTTGATCGAGGCGAAACCGTCGTCCCATTTGGCTTGGCCGGCAAGGATCGCCGTCGGCCGCGACGGCGCGTCGATCGTTTCAGTCGTCGCCTCGCTGGGCACGCCGGGCGAGCCTTGCTCCGGTTCTCCGGCGTTCGGGACTGGAGCAGGCGGGGGAGCTATGGGGGGAGCCGGGGCTGGGGTGGCGGTGGAAGGAGCGGCCGGGCTCGGCGTCGTCGGCGCGGGCGTCGCCGGTGCGGGCGTCGCCGGCGCGGTTGGCGTCGCTTGGGTGGCCGGCGCCGCGGGTTGATCTTGCGCCCCTGCCGGAGCACCAAGGCCGACGGAAACTGCCAAGACCAAGCTTGCCAGGAAGGGCCTTGCCGCGAATTTCATGAGCCTTTTCTCCCCTTCTTGCAGGTCAAAGTCTTGGCATGCTTTCGGCGCCCGGCAAAATCGAGCCAGTAAATTCTTAGCCATGGCTGCGGTTTTTCTTATATGAAGCTCGAACCTAAAATGAACGGGCTCCTATGCACCCTCTCGCCTTGCGACCGGTGACGAAGATGAACGGCCTCGGCAACGAGATCGTCATCCTCGATCTGCGCGGCACATCTTGCGAACTGGGCATCGCGGCGGTGAAAGCGATCGGCCGCGGCGATGCGCTCGCCTTCGACCAGCTGATGGTGCTGCGCGATCCGCGCTCGCCCGGCACGGACGCCTATGTGCAGATCTACAACAGCGACGGCAGCGAGGCGGGCGCCTGCGGCAATGGCATTCGCTGTGTCGCCTGGAGCTTGCTGCGCGGCACGCAGCGCCGGACGCTGCGGTTGGAAACCGCCGCCGGCGTGCTCGATTGCCGGCGCCAAGGCGAATGGAGCTTCGCGCTCGACATGGGCCGGCCGCGTTTCGCGTGGCGTGATATTCCGCTCGCCGCGCCGGTTGAAGACACGGGAGCGATTCCTCTCCGCTTCGCCCGCGGCGAGGCGCCGATGTTGGCGGCGGCGGTCAACATGGGCAATCCGCATGCCGTCTTCTTCGTCGACGATCTGGACGCCTACGACCTCGCCTCCATCGGCCCGCAGCTCGAACACGATCCGTTATTCCCCGAACGCGCCAATATATCGCTCGCGCAGGTTGCGAGCCGCGGTCACATCCTGGCAAGAGTCTGGGAGCGCGGCGCCGGGTTGACGCGCGCCTGCGGCTCGGCCGCCTGCGCCGTTCTCGTCGCCGCCGTGCAAAAGAATATCGCCGATCGCGCGGCCAAAGTGAGCCTGCCCGGCGGCGATCTCATGGTCGCCTGGCGCGAAAGCGACGATCATGTCGTCTTGACCGGCCCCGTCGAATTCGAATTCGAGACGCTGCTTGATCCGCTGCTCTTCGAGGATCTGGCCGCGTGAGCGCGGAATCGCGCGGGCAGGTCGAGGTCGTGAACTTCGGCTGCCGCCTCAATCTCGTCGAAGGCGAGGCGCTCCGCCGCGCGGCCCTCGCGGCAGGACGCGACAATCTCGTCATTGTCAACACCTGCGCGGTGACGGCGGAAGCCGCCCGCCAAGGCCGCCAGACGATCCGCAGGCTCAAGCGCGAGGCGCCGGAGCGCGAGATCATCGTCACAGGCTGTGCCGCGCAGATCGACCCGGGCGCTTTCGCCGCCATGCCGGAAGTCGCGAAGATCCTGGGCAATGGCGAGAAAGCGCGCGCCTTCGTCGATGGACGGGGGCCGCGTGTCGCGGTTGGCGACATTTTTGCGCGCGCGCAGCCGCCGCCCCCGGCGGGCGGAAGCGTTGAGGGTCATACCCGCGCGTTCCTCGCGGTGCAGAACGGCTGTGACCACCGCTGCAGCTTCTGCATCATTCCATACGGGCGCGGCGCGTCGCGCTCGATACCGCTGAACGATGTTCTGGCGGCGGTCGAGGCCTGCCTCGAGGCGGGCGCCAAGGAGATCGTGCTGACCGGCGTCGATCTCACCGCCTATGGGAAGGACCTCGAAGGCACGCCGCGCCTCGGCCGGCTCGTGAAAGCCATATTGAGATCGGCGCCTTCGCTCGTCCGCCTGCGGCTCTCTTCGATCGATTGCATCGAGGCCGACGCGGATCTCCTCGACGCGCTGGCCAGCGAGGCGCGGCTCATGCCGCATCTCCATCTCTCGCTACAGTCGGGCGACGACATGATCCTGAAGCGGATGAAGCGGCGCCACGGCCGCGCCGACGCACTCCGCTTCTGTGCCGAGCTCAGGCGGGCGCGGCCCGACATCGTCTTCGGCGCCGATCTCATCGCCGGCTTTCCGACCGAGAATGACGAGATGTTCGAGAATACGCTAGCCCTCGTCGAAGCGTGCGAGCTGACGCATCTTCACGTCTTCCCCTTTTCAGCGCGGCCCGGCACGCCGGCCGCGAAGATGCCGCGGGTCGAGGCGGGCGTCATTGCGGGCCGCGCCAAGCGCCTGCGCGAGGCAGGCGATGCGGCGCTTGCCCGTCATCTTGCGGCGCAGGTCGGCAAGCGGCTCACCCTGCTCGCCGAGCGCGGCGGGGTGGCGCGCGCCGAGGATTTCACCAAGGTGCGGGTCGGCGATGTTCCGGCGGGCCAGCTCATCGCAGCGGAGATCGTCGGGCAGGACGGGAAGGTGCTGATTGGAGAGCGAACGGAAGCTGCCTGAGAGGTGCAACATCGGCGCCGTCATGGCCTCCCCGGACTTGATCCGGGGATCGTCCTGGCCATCCACGCCGCGCCGCGGCAATGAACTTCGAGGTCCTTGCGAACTCATGCTAGAGCATTTGGTCGTGCGCCCACCTTCTCCCTGTGGGAGAAGGTGCCGAGCGGAGCGAGGCGGATGAGGGGTTACGATCGCCCAGATTGCGCCGTCGCAACCCCTCACCCGGTCGGCTCCGCCGACCACCCTCTCCCACAGGGAGAGGGTTCGCACTGCATCGGAATTGCCATGCCCGACAAGCTTCGCCACGTCTCTCGCGCGCTGATCTCCGTTTCCGACAAGACCGGACTCGTTCCTTTCGCGCACGAGCTCGCCGCCCGAGGCATCGAGATCGTCTCGACCGGCGGCACGCGTAAGGCGCTCGTTGCGGCCGATATCCCCGCCAAGGATGTCGCCGACATCACCGGCTTTCCGGAAATGATGGACGGGCGCGTGAAGAGTCTCCATCCCAAGATCCACGGCGGGCTCTTGGCCATGCGCGAGAACCCCGAGCACGAGGCGGCGCTGCTGGCACATGGGATCGCGCCGATTGATCTCCTCGTCGTCAATCTCTATCCGTTCGAGGCGACGGTCGCGCAAGGCGCGGGTTTCGCGGACTGCATCGAGAACATCGATGTCGGCGGCCCGGCGATGCTCCGCGCCGCCGCCAAGAATTTCGAGAGCGTGACGGTTGTCGTCGATGTCGAAGATTATGATCTCGTCCTTGCGGAACTGGCGGAAAATGACGGGGCGACGCGCCTCGCCTTCCGCCGTGGCCTCGCCCAAAAGGCCTTCGCGCTGACGGCCGCCTATGACGCCGGCATTTCGAACTGGCTCGCGGCGGAGATCGGCGAGGCCGCGCCGCCCTACCGCAGCTTTGCCGGCCACAGGATCGAGACACTGCGCTATGGCGAAAATCCGCATCAGAGCGCGGCCTTCTATGCGATGCCGCAGCCGGGCTCCAGCATCGCCGCCGCCCGGCAAGTGCAAGGCAAGCAGCTCTCCTACAACAATGTGGGAGATACCGACGCCGCCCTCGATCTCGTTGCCGAATTCGATCCGGCCAAATACGCGGCCGTCGCGATCATCAAACATGCCAATCCCTGTGGTGTCGCGCAGGCAGCGACGCTCAGCGACGCCTATCGCCTGGCCTTGCGCTGCGATCCCGTCTCGGCCTACGGCGGCATCGTCGCCGTAAATCGCCGGCTCGATGCCGAGACGGCGCAGGAGATCGTAAAGATCTTCACCGAAGTGATCATCGCGCCGGAGGCCGACGAGGACGCGATCGCGATCATCGCGGGCAAGCAGAATCTTCGGCTTCTCGTGACCGGCGGCCTGCCTGATCCGCGCCGCGCGGACCTTACCTTCAAATCCGTCAGCGGCGGCTTTCTCGTGCAGAGCCGCGACAATGCCGTGGTCGACGACATGGATCTGCGCGTCGTCACGCAGCGCGCGCCGAGCGAGGCCGAACTCGACGACCTCACATTCGCCTTTCGCGTGGCGAAATACGTGAAGTCGAACGCGATCGTCTATGCCAAGGGCGCCGCGACAGTGGGCATCGGCGCCGGCCAGATGAGCCGGGTCGATTCGGCGCGGATCGCCGCACGGAAGGCCGAGGAGGCGGCGCGCGCCGCGGGTCTTGCCGAGAGTCTCGCGAGGGGCTCGGTTGTCGCTTCAGACGCGTTCTTTCCCTTCGCCGACGGGCTCATCGCCGCGGCGGAAGCGGGCGCGACAGCGGTGATCCAGCCCGGCGGGTCGCTGCGCGACGCAGAGATCATCAAGGCCGCCGACGATGCCGGCCTCGCCATGCTCTTCACAGGCGTGCGTCACTTCCGGCATTAAAAAGACAACACAATCGATCCGCGCGTCCCTTCTCCCCTTGCGGGAGAAGGCGGCGAGCTACCCCCCTCTCCCCGCGAGCGGGGAGAGGGGTCGCGGGCGCAACGCCGGCCCCATTGTCTTCGCTGCAACCTGCCGCTACCGTTCTTTGGTTTTTCTCATGCGTCGGCGACAACCCGATGTCGCGTATTTTTCTCAGTCATTCGAGCCAAGACAATTTCGCGGCGATCGCGCTCAGCGACTGGCTCAAGGCGGAAGGCTGGGACGACGTCTTCCTCGACCTCGATCCCGAGCGCGGCATCGCCGCGGGCGAGCGCTGGGAGCGCAAGCTGCACGAGGCGGCCAACCGCTGCGAGGCGGTCATTTTTCTCGTCTCCGGCCATTGGCTCGAGTCGGGCTGGTGTGAAGGAATATGCGCTCGTCCGCGGTCTCAACAAGACGCTCTTCGCCGTCCTCATCGATCCAGGCAAGACGATCAAGGATCTGCCGCCGGAGCTGACCGGCACCTGGCAGCTGGTCGACCTCGCGCATCGTCAAGACATGCAGATCTTCCGCGTCCCTGACCCGGATTCGCATGAGGAACAGCATGTTACATTCTCGCGCGAGGGTCTGCGGCGGCTGAAAAGCGGCCTGGAGAAAGCCGGGCTCGATCCAAAGTTCTTCGCCTGGCCGCCAACGGGTGAGCCGGATCGCGCCCCCTATCGCGGCCTTCAGCCACTTGACGCGGCGGATGCCGGGATTTTCTTCGGCCGCGAGGGCCCGATCATCGCGTTCAGCGACGCGCTGCGCGGGTTGCGGGCCGGCGCGCCGCCGCGCCTGCTGGTGATCCTCGGCGCCTCGGGGGCGGGCAAATCCTCGTTCCTGCGCGCCGGCCTTCTGCCGCGGCTTGCGCGCGATGATGCCAACTTCCTGCCGCTGCCGCCGATCCGTCCGGAGCGGGCGGCGCTCACCGGGGAGAACGGACTGCTAGCGGCGCTTGAGGCCGCTTGCTCGAATCGCATGCGCGCGGATCTCCGCGCCGCGATCAAAGCGGGCGCGGCCGGCGTGCGGCCGTTGCTTGCTGAACTTGCCGAGAAGGCCTTTCGGCAGACGCTTGCGGAAGACGAGAGCAGCAAGCCGCCGACCATCGTCATTTCCATCGACCAGGCGGAAGAATTGTTCCACGCCGAGGGCGCCGAGGAAGGGACGGCCCTTCTCGAACTGCTCCGCGATCTCACCTCCTCCAAAAAGAGTGAGGATCGGGCCGGCGATCAGCAAGAGGAGGATGATCCGGCGGTGATCGCGATCTTCGCCATCCGCTCGGATTCCTACGATTCCCTCCAAAATGCCAAGCCGCTCGAAGGCCTGCCGCAAAAGCCGCTGTCGCTGCTGCCCATGCCACGCAATGCCTATCGGGAGGTGATCGAGGGGCCGGCCAAACGCGTCGTCGAGGCGGGCGGCAAGCTTGCCATCGAGCCGCAGCTGATTGATCGCCTGCTGGAGGACATCGAGAAAGGCGGCGGCAAGGATGCCCTTCCCTTGCTCGCCTTCACGCTCGAACAGCTCT
Organism: Methylovirgula sp.; assembly: GCA_035266305.1. Classification (GTDB taxonomy): domain Bacteria; phylum Pseudomonadota; class Alphaproteobacteria; order Rhizobiales; family Beijerinckiaceae; genus Methylovirgula. Next base: position 1 of record DATFNQ010000150.1, on the reverse strand, counting down.
A
>DATFNQ010000149.1:0-2344 GCA_035266305.1 Methylovirgula sp. | reverse complement strand
GGTGCAGGGCACCGCCACCGCCATCGAAGGTCCATTGCTGTTCCTGCGGCGCAATGTCGAGGCGGGCTTGAACGAGGCCGTAGAGATCCTGAGCGAAAGCCAGCCGCCAAAGCTCGGCCGCGTCGCCGCGCTCGATCAGGACGCCATGGTGATCGAAGTGTTGGAATCGACCATTGGTCTCGGTCTACGCGACATCCGCATCCGCTTCCTCGCCGAGCCGCTGCATTTCGCGGTTGGTCCCGGCCTCCTTGGCCGCGTATTCAACGGCGTCGGCGAGCCTTTGGACGACGGGCCGGCGGTCGCCGCGCGCAAGCGTCTACGCATCGACGGCGTTCCAATCAACCCCACCGCGCGCGAGCTGCCGAAGGATTTCATCGAAACCGGCATCACGGCCATCGATCTGATGAACAGCCTGGTGCGCGGGCAGAAACTGCCATTATTCTCGGGGGGCGGGATGCCGCATGACCGCATTGCCAGCGACATCGCGCAGAACGCGCGGCTGCGACGAGCGGGCGAAGCGGCTTTCGCCATCATCTTCGTGGGCATTGGCATTTCACATGACATCGCCGAAACGTTCCGCCGCGCCATGCAGGATTCCGGCGCGCTCGCCCACACTGCGATGTTCCTCAACCTCGCCAGCGAATCCTCGACGCAGCGGCTTCTGACGCCGCGCTTTGCGTTGACCGCCGCCGAATATCTTGCCGCCGAGGAAGGCCGCCACGTGCTCGTCATCATGACTGACATGACCAACTACTGCGAGGCCTTGCGGGAGGTGTCCGCCAGCCACGGCGAGGTGCCGAGCCGCAAAGGCTATCCCGGCTACATGTATTCCGATCTCGCCGCGATCTACGAACGCGCCGGCTGCCTGCGCGGCGCTAAAGGCACCGTCACCCAGCTGCCGATTCTCACCATGCCGGCCGAGGACATCACCCATCCCATTCCGGATCTCACCGGCTACATCACCGAAGGCCAAGTGGTGCTCGATCGCGTTCTCGATCACAAGGGCGTGTTCCCGCCGATCAATGTACTGCCTAGTCTCTCACGGCTGATGGACCAGGGCATTGGTAAGGGCTATTCGCATCCCGATCATCCAGGCCTCGCGAACCAACTTTACTCCTCTTATGCCAAGGCCGTGCGCGTGCGTGTTCTGGCGAGCGTAGTTGGTCGCGACGGCCTCACACCGCTTGACCTCAAATATCTCGAATTCGCCGACCAGTTCGAGACTGCGCTCATTGCGCAATCCGGCCGCCGCACGCTGGAGGAAAGCATGGAGTGCGGCTGGGAAGTCCTGCGCCGCCTGCCGAAGAACGAACTGACGCGCCTCTCGGACGCGCAGATCGTGGAGTACATCGAGCCGGCCGCGTTGCAAGAAAAAGGTGGCGCTCATGCGTGAGGTCACTCCAACGCCCGGCGCTGCCATTGAGCTTGCCGATGAGCGAAAACTCATGCGTCAGGGCTATGAGTTTCTCGATGAGAAGCGCATGCTGCTGGCGGTCGAAATGCTGCGGCAGTTGCGCGACTATCGACAGCGCTCCGAAGAGCTAGTTGCCGAAACAAAGGACGCAGCGAACGCGCTCGCGGCCGCTGTCGAGCGGCACGGTCTGGATCAGCTTCAGGTGTATCCGGCGCATGAAGCACCAGCGACGCCGGCCAACGTGCGAACTCTGTTCCTCGGCCTGGCCATGCTATCCTCGGGCCAACCTCCCCGTGCAAGGGAGACTGGCCGCGTGGCGGTCGATCCGTCGCCTGAAGCGAAGGCCTGCCGGGCGGTCTTCGAAAAGTTGCTCTGGACTTCCGCCGACGTTGGTCTGCGCGCGGGCAATCTTGCACGCCTCGCACGCGAATATCGGAGAACCGAACGGCGCGCCAAGGCGCTTGAAAAGGTGCTGCTGCCCGAAGTGGAAGACGCGATCAAACGCGTCGACGAACAGCTCGATACCATGGATCGCGAGGAAGCCATCCGCACGCGCTGGTCTGGCCGGATACGGGCGGGAAAAGGGAAGCTGGCGCCGTGAAATCGATTCATCGGACCTAGTCGAAGGAGATTTAGGTTATCATCGCGGCGGCCCTAAAACTTGTTGCCTTGCAGTCAAAGTCGCCCAGCGCTTCTTCGGCCCGACACGGGCATCAGATCGGAGATGGTCGCTCGCAAGTAGCAGGCAAAGTTCCTTGGAACTGCGCGCGGCGATGAGCATGGCGCGGCTGTGGCGTCATCAGGGCAAACGGGATGAGGCTCGCGATCTTCTCGCTCCAGTGTACGGCTGGTTTACCGAAGGTTTCGATACGCTCGATCTGAAGGAGGCTAAGGTTTTGTTCGATGAGTTGGCAGTATGAGCGCTGGGGG
>DATFNQ010000148.1:0-3930 GCA_035266305.1 Methylovirgula sp. | reverse complement strand
GGAAAGGCCGCAAGTCCGCTTTCGGCGCGACCGGCCGCGTCGCCGATTACATCTGCATGGACGGGGTGATCCCGACCGGACAATTGCCCAATGTGCTGCATCGGGTGAGCGAGATCGTCGCCGCGCATGGCCTGCGCGTCGCCAATGTCTTCCATGCCGGCGACGGCAATCTTCACCCGCTCGTTCTCTACAACATCAACGATCCGATCGAGCAGGCCAAGGCCGAGGCGGCCGGCGAAGAGATCTTGAAGCTTTGCGTCGAGGTGGGCGGTTGTCTGACCGGCGAACATGGCGTCGGCATCGAGAAGCGCGAGCTGATGTCGGTCCAGTTCAACCCCGCCGATCTCGCCCAGCAGATGCGCGTGCGCGCGGTCTTCGATCCGGGCTGGCTGCTCAATCCCGCCAAGGTCTTTCCGCTCGAGGGCAGGGTGGCGGCTTAGGCAGCGTGAACCCTCCTCTCCCTGTGGGAGAGGGTGGCCGGCCACAGGGTGCGCTCCGCGCGCCCGTCGCTTCTATTAATGCCTTGCGCGAAGCGCAAGGCTATGGCCGGCCGGGTGAGGGGTTGCGATCCCTGAAGCATTGTAACCCCTCATCCGTCATGCTCCGCATGACACCTTCTCCCGCGAGCGGGAGAAGCAGCGCGCTCGGGACGACAGCCCTGCCGTTCCGTGCTAGCTCACCGCCATGATCCTCACTCCGACGAGCGAAGCCGAGGTCGCCGAAGCGGTCGTCGCGGCGCGCGCGGCGCATCGGCCTTTTGCGATCGCGGGCGGCGGCACGCGAGCGGGTCTCGGGCGGCCGGTTGAAGCCGAAGCTGTGCTCTCGACGCGCGGGCTCACCGGCATCACGCTTTATGAGCCGGCGGAACTCGTCCTATCGGCGCGGGCGGGCACGCCGCTTGCCGAAGTCGAAGCGGCCCTCGAGGCCAAGGGACAGCGCCTGGCCTTCGAGCCGATGGATCATCGTTCGCTTTTCGGCAGTAGCGGCGAGCCGACGATCGGCGCGATCGCCGCCTGCAATATCTCGGGGCCGCGCCGCATTCAGGTCGGCGCGGCGCGCGATCACCTCATCGGACTTCGCTTCGTCAATGGGCGTGGCGAGATCATCAAATCGGGCGGGCGGGTGATGAAGAACGTCACCGGGCTTGACCTCGTCAAGCTCCTCTGCGGGGCGCATGGCACGCTCGGCGTCATCACCGAGGCGACCTTCAAGGTTCTGCCCGAACCAGCCTATTCCGGCACGCTTGCTTTGCACGGCCTTGAAGATGCCGCAGGCATCGCGGCGCTTTGCGCCGGCCTCGGTTCGCCCTTCCACGTGACCGGCGCGGCGCATCTGCCGGCGGGGACAAGCGAGGCTCTGACTTTGCTGCGCCTCGAAGGCGTGAAGGCCTCGGTCGAAGACCGGTTCGCGGCGCTGGCGCGGCTGCTCGCTCCGCATGGCGCGGCCGAAATGCTCGGACCTGCCGCAAAACTTTGGCGCGACATCCGCGATGCCGCGCCGCTCGCCGAACCGCGCGAGGCGGCGATCTGGCGCCTGTCGGTCGCGCCGACACAAGCGGCAAAAATCATCGGCGCCCTGTCGGAGCGGGTCAAAGCACGCCATTTCTACGAGGGGGGCGGAGGGCTGATCTGGCTCGCGGTCGAAGCGGGCACCGATGCGCATGCCGGAGACATCCGCGCCGCCTTGGCGGGCGCCGGCCATGCGACCTTGGTCCGGGCGCCGGAAGAAATCCGGGCGCGTGTCGAGGTCTTTGAACCGCTGTCGTCGCCCTTAATGAAGATCACCCGCGGGATCAAGGCAAGCTTCGATCCCGACCGCATCATCAATCCTGGCCGCATGTATGCCGGAATTTGAGAAAGTTCATGCAGACCTCGTTCACCGAAGAGCAGCTCGAAGACAGCGAGATGGCGGTCTCGGAAAAGATCCTGCGAACCTGCGTGCATTGCGGCTTCTGCACTGCGACCTGCCCGACCTATCTCCTTGAGGGCGACGAGCTCGATAGTCCGCGCGGGCGCATCTATCTCATCAAGGAAATGTTCGAGCAGGGCAAGCCGGCCACGGCCGAGGTCGTCAAGCACATTGACCGTTGCCTGTCCTGCCTTTCCTGCATGACCACATGCCCCTCGGGCGTGCATTACATGCATCTCGTCGATCATGCCCGCGCCCATATCGAAGACAGCTTTCGCCGTCCGCTCGGCGACCGGGCGATGCGCGCCCTGCTTGCGGGCATTCTGCCCTATCCCCGCCGCTTCGCCTTGGCGCTCAGGGCTGCTTCGATCGTCAAGCCTCTGGCCACGCATGTGCTGCCGCGGTTTGCGAGCGGGGAGAGCGCCAAGACCCCGACGCTTTTCGACCGGCTCGCCGCGATGTTCTCCCTCGCCCCACGCGCGCTTCCGCCGCGCGGGGCATTGCCCGCACGCAGCTTCGCGGCGGAAGGGCAGAGGCGGGGGCGCGTGGCGCTGTTGACCGGCTGCGCCCAGCCGGTGCTGAACCCGGCGATCAACGCGGCGACGATCCGGCTCCTGACGCGCAACGGCATCGAAGTCGTCCTGGCGAAGGGCGAAGGCTGTTGCGGCGCGCTCGTCCATCACATGGGGCGCAAGGATGAGGCGCTGCGCTTCGCCCGCGCCAATGTCGATGCCTGGAGCAAGGCGGCGGCCGATCGCGACCTCGATGCGATCCTGATCACCGCCTCGGGCTGCGGCACGACGATCAAGGATTACGCCTTCATGCTGCGCGAGGACCCGGCCTATGCCGAGAAGGCGGCAGAAGTTTCGCGGCTCGCGAAAGATATTTCCGAATATCTCGCAAGGCTCGACCTTCCCACTCCGGCGCGGCCGAGCGGAATGACCGTCGCCTATCATTCGGCCTGCTCGCTGCAGCATGGCCAACAGATCACCGATCTGCCCAAACGATTGCTGAGAGCGGCGGGTTTTCGCGTGCGCAACGTGCCGGAGGGGCATATCTGCTGCGGTTCGGCGGGAACTTATAACATCATGCAGCCATTCTTCGCGCGCCGCCTACGGCAGCGCAAACTCGCCAACATCGAGAGGCTGCGCCCCGACATCATCGCGACCGGGAATATCGGCTGCATGACGCAGCTCGCGGGCGAAATCCCCGTCGTGCATCTCGTCGAACTCTTGGATTGGGCGAGCGGAGGGCCGCCGCCCTTGCAAATCGAGGAGCACGGCGCATGATGGCCGAAAGCGTGATGCGAGATGGAGCCCTTTATGGCCGACGAAAAGCCTGAGGAAAGGAAGAAGGCCGCCGGGAAGAAGGCGTCCAAGAAGAAGTCCGCCAAAAAGCCTGTGAAGAAGGCCGCATCGGAGGCGCGCGACACGAAGGCCGCCGCGAGGAGGTTTGTCGGCAAGAAAACCGCGGCTCGCAAGCCCGTGCCGATAAAGAAAGCGCGCGTGGGCAAGCGCGCCGTTCTGCCGCGCTTGCCGCCGCCGCCGACCGTGCCGTTGAAATCGACGCGCAGCCCGGCGCGGCGTGCCTCACGCGTCAAAGCTCTCTTGCGCAACAAGGGTGCGGTGAAAGCGAGCCCGGCGGTTTGCGAGGTCGCGGCCTGCACCGAGGCCGCGCTGCGCGAAAAGCTGCGGCTTGCGGCGCCCTATGTCGAAGTATGGCTGGCGCGCCGCGACAGCGAAACTCTCGACGCAGCGGAGGCGGCTTTCGTGCGGATCTGGCAATGGCTCACCCTCGAGGCCATGCTGGACGACAGGCGCATCGTCACGCTGGACCTGCTCGATGCGCTCTTCGCCGAAGAAGTCGGGCGGGGCGGCTAGGTGTTTGATCCCATGTTTTGATGGTGCGATCCTTTCTCCGGCATGGAGGGATGCACTATGGGCCAAGTTCTACACGGCTGCGCCACGACGACAGAGGCGGTCCGTCGAGCAATACAAAATAGTCAAGAGAGCTTGAGAACGC
>DATFNQ010000147.1:0-9976 GCA_035266305.1 Methylovirgula sp. | reverse complement strand
GGGTCTTCGATGCACGCCGCCATGCGATCGGCGACGCGAAGGCGTTGCTCCACCTCGCGCAAAACCACAATCCCGCCGTCCGAGGACAGCAGACCGCCATCGAATTTGGCGACGATTGTCTTGCCTGAAACAGGTGACAGCCCGGGCAGCGGCAGCATAGGATCGTTCATGGCGGGTGTGGCTTTCCTGAAATGGCGCTGATTGGAGTCGATAACCAACTCATACGCTAAATCAGATATTTAAGCTACATCCGCCAGCATGGGCTGCATAATGCGGGCTAGCTTCATCGAGCGGCAAAACTGGACCGTGCGCACCAATCTTCGCAGATATACGCGTCTCTCGAATGGTTTCTCGCGGAAGATGGAAAACCATGTTGCGGCGGTCGCTCTCAACTACTTTGCTTACAACTTCATCAAAATTCATCGCACCCTTAAGGTGACCCCGGCGATGGCCGCAGGAGTGACCAAACGACTTTGGGAAGTCGACGATTTGGTGGCCTTGTGGGAAGCATCCGACCGCGGTGAGGCGCTTGCGGCATGACCAAAGTAGCCCACTACCAGAATTTCGAGTCAATTGGACGCTTCTAACAACCTCGCCACTTCGCGGCCTTTCTGATTCCATCGTGATGGATGGATTGGAGATGATTCGATGCGAAGGCAGCGACGACGCGGATCTCCGGACGTTCGGTGGCAAATCTGAGAATGGTTCTCGAAATGCGGCAGGCTTTACAGCTTGCTCGATCGCGCCTCGAGAGCCGCCGGCGTGCCGATTCCAGAACGCGTGGCGTTCCACCTTTTCCGGCACACCTACGACGCCTGGATGCGACGGTGGTCTTGACACGACAGGGCTGGTCGAAACCAAGGCGTGGCGGTCGCGGCAGTCCGCGGCCGTTTACGAGCACGCGGTCCAGAGTGAAGAGGCGCGCTAGGCTGACCTGCTCCCGACCGGTGCGAAAGCCGTGCGAACCAAGAAGAAAGGCTGACATCGTATCGAAATATCAATGAGATGCACGTGCGCGCCCTTTCCCTTCACACGCGAGGGGTCACAGGTTCAATCCCTGTCGCGCCCACCATCCGCCAGCAAATTCCCCGGAACAAAGGACGATTTGTCGCTTGCCGGTCGCGGCTCGGCCAGGGCGGGACAGGCCGTCTAAACCCACCTCGTTGTTCAAAAAGCTGTTTCTCTTCTCGATGCCGGTCCGTCACCAGGTTTCAGCTCGGCACGAGGGGCGCTCCCCCGGTCAAGTGAAGCGAAACTGAACCTCTTCCTTCGTCATGCGTCAAAATACTGCCACTTTCTGAACGGAGGCGTAAGCATATCCCGCCCAGTCCGAAGTGAAGCTTGCGTCCCGCGCATTCTTCAAAGTTGAGGAGATCTCATGCTCTCGCGGATTACCTGGAAGAAATTCTGGCGTTCAAAGAACATCGTGACTGTACTCGCCTTGACCGTTGCAACTTTTCTTGGATCAGTGCCGGCCCGCGCAGTTACTTGTGAAGACGTGCGAGGTCTGAGTACAGCCGAACAGGATTATTGGTCGAAGCAGCTCCACCTCTCCTCGCAGCAGCGGCATCTCATCTATGCCGCGTGCTATCTCAATTACCGTCCAAACTCTCAGGAAATCGTGCGGCGGTGATGCAGCGGTAAGCACTGCCCGATCCATTGCCGCTTAAAACATAGCGGTAACCCGAGTCTCGCCGGCATTCCTGCTGGCGAGCTTCATTGAAATCCCGGGGATCGGGCTATATTTCCTTATTGTGCACTGCGGCATATAAGCCCGCGGCAGAGGGCCAGTTTTTGCGAGGCCTCGGTCCGGTATAAAAGGCTGGCCCGCGGCCACCCCTGCTGGCCAAGCACAGAGGACCGACGTTGGAGCACTATCCTGGCGGTAAACGCGTCGTCATCGTCGGCGGCGGCTTCGGCGGCCTCGCCGTCGCCCGCGCGCTGAAGGGCCTGCCAACCGAGGTCACGCTCGTCGATCGGCAGAACCATCATTGCTTCCAGCCCCTACTCTATCAGGTCGCGACGGCGGTCATCTCGCCGGCCGACATCGCCTGGCCGATCCGCGGCATCTTGCGCGGCCAGCACAACATGCGGATCCTGATGGCGGAAGTCACCGGCGTCGATACGCAAGCGCGACTGGTCCACACCGACTCCGTGACGCTCCCGTACGATTATCTCGTGCTGGCGACCGGCGCGACACACTACTATTTCGGCCACGACAATTGGGCTCCCTATGCGCCCGGCCTCAAGGACATCGAGGATGCGACAGAGATCCGCGGGCGAATGTTGCTCGCCTTCGAACATGCCGAGCTGACCTTTGACCCCGCCAAGCAGCGTTCCCTCCTGACCTTCGTCATCATCGGCGGCGGCCCGACCGGCGTCGAGATGGCAGGCGCCATCGCCGAAGTCGCCTTGCAGACGCTGCCGAAGGAATTCTGCGTGATCGATCCGCGTTCGGCCCGCATCATCCTCATTGAGGCGGGACCGCGGATCCTGCCGACCTTCACGGAACGCCTGGCCGATTATGCGAAGAAGACCCTGGAGAAAATGGGCGTCGAAGTTTTCACGTCATCGCCGGTCACCAACGTCGATGAGAAGGGCGTCATCGTCAACGGCGAGCGGATCGAGGCGGGCACGATCATCTGGGCCGCGGGCGTCATCGCCTCGCCGGCGGCAGAATGGCTCGGCGCGCCGCATGATCAGGCCGGCCGCGTCAAAGTGAATCCCGATCTCTCCGTGCCCGGCCACCCGGAGATCTTCGCGATCGGCGACACGGCCGCCGTTTTCTACGATAAGGGCAAGCCGGTGCCGGGCATTGCTCCCGCCGCCAAGCAGATGGGTGCCTATGTCGGCAAGCTCATCGCCGGCGACATCAAGGGCACGCCCCGCCCGCGGCCCTTCGTCTATCACCACCAGGGCGATCTCACGACGATCGGCAGACACGCCGCGGTGGTCAAACTCAATTTCGACCGCATCGGCCTGACCGGCTTCGTGGGCTGGCTGTTCTGGGCTGTCGCCCACATCTATTTCCTGATCGGCATTCGCAACCGGGTGATCGTCGCCTTGACCTGGCTCTGGCAGTTCTTCACTACGCAAAGGGGCGCGCGGATCATCGCCCTGCCGGAACACGTGCAGAGCGCCAAGAAACATGCCGATGTGACGTAGAGCGAAGCCGTCACCGTCATTGCGAGCGAACCCTCTCCCCTTGTGGGAGAGGGTGGCCGGCGGAGCCGGCCGGGTGAGGGGTCGCGCAACCCCTCATGTGTCATGCTTCGCATGACACCTTCTCCCGCAAGGGGAGAAGGAACGCGCACTCACATTCTGGATTGCTTCGTCGCTTCGCTCCCCGCAATGACGTCACACCTCGACGACGAGCACGTGGACGGTCGGCTTCTTGCCCCAGGCGGCCGCGACCGCTGCGCGGACGGCTTTCTCGACCGCGGTCGAAACGAGATTTGCGTCCCTCCGCTTCGGCCGCGGCAAGGCGTCGAACGTCTCGAAGAGCGCCGCGTCGACGATCTCTTCGAGCACGAGACCCGCGCGGGTTTTTGCGGGTAAGCCCGCCAGGACCACGTCCGGAACGCCGGCCATTTCTCCCTTGCCGTCGACCGCGAGCGCGATCGTCACGATGCCGGCAAAAGCCAATCTCTGCCGCGTTTTCACTGTCTCGTCATCAAGGCTCAAGAGCGCGTTTCCGTCCTTGCAGAGGCGGCCGTGCGGCACTTCATCGATGATCGTCGGCGCGCCAGGCGCCAGCAGCACGACGTCGCCGTCGCGCGCCTTCACCACATGCTCGACCCCGCACAGCGCCGCAAATCGCGCATGTTCTTCGAGATGCAGTTCCTCGCCATGCGCGGGGATCGCGATCTTTGGTCTGATCCACTCATAGAATTTGGCGACCTCGCCACGGCGCGGATGGCCGGAGGCATGGATCAGCGCCATGCCGTCGGTGATGACCTCGACGCCTTGCTTGACGAGATTGTTGACGATGCGCCGAACCTCCCGCTCATTGCCGGGAATCGTCCGCGACGAAAAGACAACCGTATCGCCGGGAGCTAGCCGCACGATGGGATGATCATCCTCGGAGATGCGGGCCATGGCGGCGCGCCGCTCGCCCTGACTGCCGGTCGCGAGCAACACGACTTCGTCGCGCGCCAGCGCGGAATAGGAGTCGAGCGACAGGAACTCCTCGATGCCGTCGAGATAGCCGCAGTCGCGGGCGACCGCGACAACCCGCTCCATCGCCCGGCCCACAAGGATCGCTTTGCGCCCGGCTGCCCTGGCGGCCTCGGCCACCGCACGGATTCGCGCGACATTCGAGGCGAAGCTCGTGACGACGACACGGCCGCGCGCCACCGCGATGATGTCGCGCAAGCTGCGCGCGACCTCCCCTTCCGAAGGGCTCGTGCCTTCGCGCAGGATATTGGTCGAATCGCAGATGAGCGCGAGCACGCCCTCATTGCCGATCTCGATCAGTCTTTTGATGTCCGTCGATCCGCCGACCCCGGGATCGGGGTCGATCTTCCAGTCGCCGCTATGCAGAATCATGCCGCAGCAGGTGCGGATCGCCAGCGCGCAGCTCTCCGGAATCGAATGGGCGACCGGGATGAACTCGACATCGAAAGGACCGAGCGCGAGGCGTGTACCCTGCACAATGGTCTTGATCCGCAGCTCCGACGCGCCGGCTTCTCCGGCAATCCGCATGGCGAAAAGGCCGGCCGCAAATGGCGTCGCATAGACCGGGCATTCGAGCTTTGGCCATAGATCGGCGAGAGCGCCGATATGATCCTCATGCCCGTGCGTGATGACGAGGCCGACGAGATCACGCTTGATCTTCTCAGCGAACTGCGGATCGGGCATGATGATCTCTATGCCTGCCCGCTCCGGCTCGGCGAAGGTGAGCCCGCAGTCCACCATCAGCCATTTCCGCCGCCGCCTCGGGCCGAGGCCGTAGAGCGCGAGATTCATGCCGATCTCGCCGAACCCGCCAAGCGGCACGAAAACCAGTTCGTCGGCTTCTTCCATTAACAGTACCTTTTTCAATGGCCCAAAAGGACGTCGCCGGCCTCGATCGCCACCACGCCGCCTTCATTCTCGAGGATCAGCCGGCCCGTTGCGTCGATCGTCTGAAAACGTCCTTCGAGATGACGCGCCGGCGTTGAGATCTTGATCGGCGCGCCTAGCCCGATGGCAAGCGACAGCCATTCGCCGCGGATCGCCGAAAAGCCCTGCCCGGCGAAAATGGCAAGCCAATGTGCAAATTCGGCTGAGAGTCGCAGGAATACGTCCTGCGGGGCACACTCGGCTGCGCCGGTTTCTGAGAGCGCCGTTGCCGGATAGGCAAGATCGCGCGGATAGGAAATGCAATTCACACCAATTCCCAAAACTGAGGCGAAGCCGCCGGCGGCGAGCGCCGTGCCTTCGAGCAAGATTCCGCCGAGCTTAGCGCCGTCGAACAGAACATCGTTCGGCCATTTGAGCTTCAGTCGCGTATCCTGTCCGACAAGAGCGCGCAAGGCGCGTCCCAGTGCAACGCCCGCAACGAAGCCAAGTTGCGGCGCGAGCTCGCTCGCCACCGCATTGATGAGCAGCAAGCTCGCATAGAGATTCCCCGGCGGCGAAGCCCATATTCTTCCATGCCGGCCGCGCCCACTGGTCTGCGCCCTTGCAACCAGCCAACACCGGTCCGGGCCACCGGCCCGCGCCAAGGCCATCGCCGCATCATTGGTCGAGCCGATCGTCTCAAACGTGAGGACCTGAAAGCCGTCGCGGATGGCAGATTCGGCAAGCTGAAACGGCTTGGCGGCGCGCACAGATCAGAACAACGACTTGGCGGCCGCCGCCGCGGCGGTCACGAACGGCCCCGGATAGGCGAAGAGGAACAGCACGAGGAGGCCGCTCACGGCGAGAACGGCGCGCAGCACCGGCGCCGGCCTGTCGAAGCGCACCGCCGGCTCGTCGAAATAGATGATCTTGACGATCTGAAGATAATAGAACGCGGCAATGACGCTGGTTACGAAGCCGATCACCGCGAGCCAATAGAGGTGTGCCTCGACCGCGGCATAGAAGACGTAGAACTTCGCGAAGAAGCCGGCGAGCGGCGGAATGCCGGCGAGCGAAAACATCAGCATCGCGAGAAAGAAGGCCATCGTGCCGTCGGTGCGCGCGAGCCCGGCGAGATCGCGAATGTTCTCGACGGCCCTGCCGCCAACCCGCATCGATAGGATCGCCGCGAAAGTGCCGAGCAGCATGACGAGATAGACGCCCATGTAGAAGAGGACGCCGGCGACGCCCGCTTCATTGTCTGCGGCAAGGCCGACGAGCGCGAAGCCGACGTGACCGATCGAGGAATAGGCCATCAGCCGCTTGATGTTGTGCTGGCCGATCGCCGCGAACGAGCCGAGTGCCATCGACAGGATCGATATGAAGATGACGATCTGCTGCCATTGTGCCGCGATGCCGGGAAAGGCGGTGATGACGACACGAACAGTGATCGCAAACGCGGCGATCTTCGGCGCCGACGCAAAGAAGGCCGTCACCGGAGTAGGTGCTCCTTCATAGACGTCGGGGACCCACATGTGAAAAGGCACCGCCGATATTTTGAAGGCGAGGCCGGCCAGCAGAAAGACGAGGCCGAAGACGACGCCGAGCGAAGGCGCGCCCGTGACTGACGCCGCTATGCCGCTGAACGACACCGTTCCGGCGAATCCGTAGAGCAGCGAGGCGCCATAGAGCAACATGCCCGAGGAGAGAGAGCCGAGCACGAAATATTTGAGGCCCGCTTCCGAGGATCTCGCGTCGTCGCGATGGAAGGCGGCGACGACGTAGAGGGAAAGCGACATCAGCTCGAGGCCGAGATAAAGCGCGATTAGCCCGGTGGCCGAGATCAGCATCGACATGCCGAGCGTCGAAAGCAGAACGAGGACGGGAAATTCGAATTTGTCGATTTTCTCCCGCGAAAGAAAATCCTGGGCCATCAGCAGAGCGACAAGCGAGCCGGTGTAGCTCAGAACTTTCATGAATCGGCCGAAGCCATCATCGATGAAGGCGCCATCGAAGATCGAGGCCGTTCCCTTTCCGCTGAGCAGAATGAGAATGGCGAGCCCGAGCACGCCGACGGCGATTTCGGTGATCAGAGCGTCCGATGCCCTGCCGCGAATCGCCCCCGCAAGGATCAGCGCCAAGGCGCCGATCACGAGGACGAGTTCCGGCAAGCTATGGGCGAGCGCGAAATTGAGCGGAATCATTCGCGGCCGCCTTCGAGCTTTACGGGCGCGACCAGGGCCGCGGTCCGCATCTGGCCGTTGGCATGGATCAATTGGGCGACCGATGTCGCGGTGCCGTCGAGAATGGGCCCCGGATGGACGCCGTAATAGATCGTCAGAAGAAAGAGCGGCGCGAGCACGGCGATCTCGCGCGGCGAAAGATCGAGGATGGACTTGAGGATCGGCTTCTCCAGCACGCCGAAGATGATCCGGCGATAGAGATAGAGCGCATAGGCGGCCGAAAGAATACTGCCCGTCGCGGCGAACGCCACGACCAAGCTGTTGACGCGGAAGGCGCCGATGAGGGTCAGAAACTCGCCGATGAAGCCAGACGTTCCAGGCAAGCCGATATTGGCCAGAGTGAAGATCATGAAGGCGACCGCGTAAAGCGGCATGCGGTGCACGAGGCCGCCATAGGCGGCAATCTCGCGCGTGTGCATGCGGTCGTAGACCACGCCGACGCAGAGGAACAGCGCGGCGGAGACGAGGCCGTGCGAGATCATCTGGAAAATGGCGCCCTGCACGCCCTGTTGCGTCAAAGAAAACAGCCCGATGGTGACGAAGCCCATATGCGCCACGGATGAATAGGCGACGAGCTTCTTCATGTCCTCCTGCACCAGAGCGACGAGCGAGGTGTAGACGATGGCAATCACCGAGAGCGCGTAGATGAGCGGCGCGAAATTGGCCGAGGCATCGGGAAACATCGGCAGAGAGAAGCGCAGGAATCCATAGCCGCCCATCTTGAGGAGCACGCCGGCGAGGATGACCGACCCCGCCGTCGGCGCCTCGACATGCGCGTCGGGCAGCCAGGTATGGAACGGCCACATCGGTATCTTCACCGCAAAAGAGGCGAAGAAGGCGAGCCACAGCCATTTCTGCATCGAAGCCGGAAACGCGGTCTTGAGCAGGATCGAAATGTCCGTCGTGCCGGCGAAGCTATACATCGCCATGATGGCGACGAGCATGAGCAGCGAACCAAGCGCCGTGTAAAGGAAGAACTTGAAGCTCGCGTAGATGCGTCTCGGACCGCCCCAGATGCCGATGATGAGGAACATCGGGATCAAGCCGCCTTCGAAAAAGAGATAGAAGAGCACGAGATCGAGCGCGCAGAAGACGCCGGTCATCAAGGTCTCAAGCACAAGAAAGGCAATCATATATTCCTTGACGCGCGTGGTTATTTTCCACGAGGCGACAACGCAGATGGGCATCAAGAAAGTTGTGAGCACGATGAAGGGCATGGACATTCCGTCGACGCCCATCTTGTAGACGAGGCCGCCGCCGAACCAGTGTTTTTCCTCGACGAATTGAAAGGCCGACGAGCTCGGATCGAGCTTCGCATAGACATAGAGCGACAGAAGGAAATCGATGATGGTCGTGACGAGCGCCGCCCAGCGCGCGTTCGTCCAGGTCGCCTCGTCCTCGCCGCGCAGCGCGGAAATGAAGGCGGCGCCGACAAGCGGCAGAAATACGACGCATGTTAAAATGCCGAAACCGAACATCAGCGCAGGCCCCAGACGAGATAATAGGTGATCAGCACTGCGACGCCGACCAGCATGGCGAAGGCATAATGATAGAGATAGCCGCTCTGAAGTTTCACGACTCGGTTCGTCACATCGATGACGAACGCCGCCACTCCATCCGGCCCGAAGCGATCAATGGTGTTCTCATCGCCGCCCTTCCAGAATAGATTCCCGAGCCGGAAGGCCGGCCGCACGAAGAGCCAGTCATAAAGCTCGTCGAAATACCACTTGTTGAGCAGGAAACGATAAAGGGCCGGCAGGGCGCGCGCCCAGCGATCGGCCGTTCCTGGCGCAACGATATAGAGATAGACCGCGACGAAAAAACCAGCCGCCATCATCAGCGAGGGCAGCAGGCTCACCAGATGCGGGACTTCTTCCATCGCCTGCGAAAGATGGTTCGCGGGCCCGGTGTAGAGCGAAGCCTTGAAAAACTCCGCAGCTCCGTTCCCGATGAAAAGATGGCGGAAGGCGAGGCCGGCGAAGAGCGAGCCGAGCGCCAAGCAATAAAGCGGAATCATCATCACGTTCGGCGATTCCTGCGGGTCGATATGGTGGGCATCCTCGTGATGCGCCGGGTGGGCATCCTGCTGCTCTGTCGCGAGATCCGGCTCACGCCATGATTCGATCGAGGCCGCGCCATGCCCCGCCGCCGCTTCGGCTTGGGCTTCGGCAAGCCTCCTCTCCTGCTCGGTGCGCGCCCATCTCGGCTCGCCGAAGAAGGTCATGAAGATGAGCCGCCAGGAATAGAAGGCGGTGAGCGCCGCCGCCACGGTCGTCGTAACGAAGCCATAGAGTGCGTCCGGTCGATGCGCCGCATAGGAGGCCTCGATGATCGCGTCCTTCGAGAAATAGCCGGCAGTCAGGGGAAATCCGGTCAGGGAGAGCGTGCCGATGACCATCACCGCGAAGGTCAAGGGAATCCTTTTGGCGAGGCCGCCCATTTCGCGCATGTCCTGCTCATGATGCATAGCGTGGATCACGGAGCCCGCGCCGAGGAACAGCAGGGCCTTGAAGAACGCGTGGGTGAACAGATGGAACATGCCCACCGAATAGGCGCCGACGCCCATGGCGACGAACATGTAGCCGAGCTGCGAGCAGGTCGAATAGGCGATGACGCGCTTGATGTCGTTCTGCACCAGACCGACGGTGGCGGCAAAGAACGCCGTGACCGCGCCGACCAGCGTCACGACC
>DATFNQ010000146.1:0-18791 GCA_035266305.1 Methylovirgula sp. | reverse complement strand
AAGGCAATCCGAGCCAGGGGAGCATGGATCCTGTTCCTGCCGCCCTATAGCCCCGACCTCAACCCCATCGAGATGGCCTTCGCAAAACTCAAAGCCCATCTGCGCGCCAAGGCCATCAGGACCATCGATGCCCTCTGGCAGACCATCGGACAAATCTGCGACCTGTTCGAGCCTGCCGAATGCAGAAACTACTTCGCTGCCGCCGGATATGGAGTCACTTGAGTGTCCGATGCTCCTAGAGCGCGCTCAGCAAAAGGGGTTCTGGGAAACGCAGCGCGAGCTAAGCCCATACAAACCCTGACAGTCATTCCTCGGCCCGCACGTTGGCGAGATGCGCCTCGCGCAGATCGAGTTCCCGCTCGATCCGGCGCCGCGCCTCGTCCTTCAGCTTGCCGCTGCGGTAGAGGTCGTTGATCAGTTTCCGCTCGGTAGCAATGAGCTCAATTTCGACGTCGTCGCGAAACTGCATGAGCTTTTTATGGCCATCGTCGCCATCGCTTCTATGCGCGACGCGCGTGATGCGCTCCTGCTGATAGGCCCGAATCGGGGCCACAATTTCCTCCGGAAGCTTGCGCTCTGCGGCAAGCTGATCGAGCCGCTCGATCGCCGCTTCGATGGCCTGACGCCGCGCCTTGAATTCCTCGGCTCTATCGGCATGCCGCTCGCGCCGGCCCGCATTGGCCAAGCCGAGAGCGCGGATGACAAAGGGCAACAGCAGCCCCTGCCCCACCAGCGTTACCAGGATGACGGAGAACGTGAGGAAGAGAATCAGGTCGCGGTTTGGGAACGGATGGCCGCTTTCCGTCGTAAGCAGAATCGCAAGCGCCGCCGCAAGCGAAACGATGCCGCGCACCCCGGTGGATGCCAGCACGAACGGCCATTGCCAGGGCGGCGCCGGATCTTTGCGTGCGACTGCGGGAATCCAGCGCGGAAGATAGGTCGCGGGATACATCCAGACGAAGCGGGTCACGATCACGACGGCGGTGACCACTGTGGCAGAGAGGATCAGGTCCTGCATCGAATAATGATCGATCCCGCCCAACAGCCTGCGCGCTTGCAGACCGGTGATCAGGAACACCATGCCTTCGATCAGGTAGATGAAGAAATCCCAGAAGAAGATGCCCTGCAAGCGTGTCGCGGCGCTGATCAGCCGAAGGCCATTCCAACTGATGTAGAGCCCGGCGGTCACGGTGGCGAGCACGCCGGAGCCCCCCAATTCCTCAGGCGGCCAATAGGCAATGAACGGCGTCAGGATCGAAAGCAGGATTTCGATACGCGGATCACGAACCCAGCGCCGCAGGCGCAGCATCAGCCAGCCGACGCCGATTCCCAGAATAACTCGCCGACGAGGATCGCGCCGAATGTTGCGGTGGCTTGGTAGAGCGAAAATATGCCGGCGCTCACGGCCGCCACGGCGAATCGATAGAGAATGAGTGCCGTGGCATCATTCACCAGCCCCTCGCCTTCGAGAATGACAAGGATGCGCCTTGGAAGTTGCATTCTGCGGGCGATCGAAAGCGGCGCCACGGCATCCGGGGGCGAGACGATGGCGCCCAGCACGAAGCCCACGGGCCAGGAGAGGCCCAACAGCCAATGGCTCGCCGCTGCGACGGCGACCGTCGTGAAGAGGACGCAGCCGATGGCCAGCAGCGAAATCGGCGCAGATTGAAGCGGAACTCGCGCCAGCTCATCGCCACCGCCGCCGCGTAGACGAGGGGCGGCAACACGAGCAGCAATACGAATTTCGGCTCAAGCTCCACCGCCGGCAGGCCGGGCACGAGCGCCAGGACGACGCCCGTGAGCACCAGGAGAATGGCAGGTGGAATTTTCAGCCGCGCCGCAATAACGGCGACCGCGGCAATGACGATCAACAGCAATACCAGAATTTGGATCGTCGTGATCATGTTCGCCGGGCTCTCGCTGCGAACAGCTTATCCATTCGGTTCGAGGTGAGGAAGCGGGCGGCGCCTTAGAATTGCTCGGCGACGAGGGATCGCTTCACCCTGCCGCTTCCGGCCACAGCCACGCGGCGCCGCGCACGCCGCTCGAATCGCCGTGCATCGCTTTCAGAACCCGCGTCATCACGACGTCGGAGAAAGCATAATGGCCGAGCAAAGGCGGCAACAAGTCGTAAAGTTGCGCGACGTTGGAGACGCCGCCGCCGAACACGATGGCGTCCGGATCGACGATATTGACGACGAGCCCGAGCGCCCGCGCCAGCCGATCGGCATAGATCTCGAGCGAACGGCGCGCCTCGGCTTGGCCGCGCGCCGCGGCTTCGGCGATCGCCTCGGCGCTTGCGCTCTCGCCGGTCCGCTGCCGATGTTCCTCGGCGAGGGCGCCGCCCGAAAGATGGGTCTCGACGCAATCCGTCTTGCCGCAGAAACAAGGACGCGGCGGGTTCTGCCGCTCGGCAGCGCTCAACGGCATCGGATTATGCCCCCATTCGCCGGCGATCCTGTTGCGGCCGGAAACGAGTTTGCGGTCGATCACGAGACCGCCGCCGACGCCCGTGCCGAGAATGACGCCGAAGACGCAGTGCTCTCCCGCCGCGGCACCGTCGATCGCCTCCGACAAGGTCAGGCAATTGGCGTCGTTCTCCATGCGGACCGGCCGGCGCAGAAATTTCTCGAGATCGCGATCGAAGGGCTTGCCGTTCAGGACCACGGTGTTGGCGTTGCGCATCAGCCCGGTCTTCGGCGAAAGCGAGCCGGGCATGGCCACGCCGACACTACCTTTTTTGCCAAACTCTGCTTCGAGGCCGAGGACGAGTTCGCCGATTGCCTTCAGGATGGCGCCATAGTCGGTCGGGGTCGGCAGCCGCCGCCGCGCCAGGATAGCGCCCTCCTGCGTCAGCGCGATCGCCTCGATTTTCGTGCCGCCGAGATCGATGCCGATCCGCATCCCCGTCTCCTGTGATTGCCGGAATCCATTTGGAAAATGTGATGCCAAGGAGCCGGTTCCCTGAATTCGCCGGCAAGCGCGGGGGTACCTCCAGCGCCGGACCCAACCATCCCCGCTTCCTTCGTTCCTAACCCGCGATATTGTCGATGAGCCGCGTCGCGCCGAGCCACGCGGCGGCCAGCAGCCTGATCGGGCCATCGTCCATCGCGACGACAGGCGCCAGCGTCTCGGCGTGCCGCGCTTCGACATAATCGACGACAAAGCCCGCCACTGTGAGAGTTTCGCGCGCGGCGGCGAGCGCCGCTTCGATCGCCACGCCGCCATGTAGGGCATCGCGACACCGAACGAGCGCCGCATAGAGGAGCGGCGCCTTTGCCCGTTCCTCCGGCGACAGATATTGATTGCGCGATGAGAGCGCCAGGCCATCCTTGGCGCGCACGGTCGGCGCGGCGACGATCTCAACGCCGAGATCGAGATCGCGCACCATCTGGGCGATGACCTTCAGCTGCTGATAATCCTTCTCGCCGAAGACGGCGAGATCAGGCCGGCATTGGTTGAAAAGCTTCAAAACGACGGTCGCGACACCATTGAAATGATCGGGACGGAATTTGTCCTCGAGCCCGGCCTTTGCTGCTCCCGCGACCGACACGGTCGTGGCAAAGCCGGCAGGATAGACCTCTTGCGTCTCCGGCGCGAAGACGAGATCGCCGCCCGCGGCGGCGAATTGCTCGACATCCCGCGCGAACGGCCGCGGATAGGATGCAAAATCCTCGCCCGGCGTGAACTGGGTGGGATTGACGAAGATCGACAGGAGAGTGCGCTGCGCCCGCCTCCTTGCCTCAGCAACGAGCGACAGATGGCCGGCATGCAGCGCGCCCATGCTGGGAACGAGCGCGACGCGCTCGCCGGCTGCGCGCCATCGCCCGACGATTGTTCGCACTGTCGCCGCGTCGAGGGCAATCGGCATGTCTTCTTGAATGCGATCCGGCGCGGCTTTCAAGCTCAGAGGCCTTTCAGTTGAATGGCGCGCCAACGCCCGTCGGACTCCGCCGCGCGATCGGCGAAAGAGGCGAGATAAGACATATAGGCGTCCGGCAGCGACCAATCTTTCGCGGCGCCGATGATGGCGTCCAGATAGGCGGCCGAAGGCTTGCCTTCAACCTGGCTGCGCCCGACGTAGACGAGCGCACGCACCGGCGCGCCGGCCTCCCGCAACACCGGCTGCACGACCTTGTTGTAAAGCCCGCGGCCGACTTCTTCATAGCGGTCGAGGCCGGGAATATCGGACAGCGCGAGCTCATAGAGCACACCGTGGACATCGGCGCTGGGATCGCATTTCACCGAAGCATAGCCAGCGCTCATGATGAAGAACTTGTGACGGGCGAGCCGCGCCCGCCCGAGCGCGCGCGAGCTCGGGCAGCGAAGCCGCATGGCTGCACGATTCATGTTCGAGCCATAGGCGAAATAGAGCGGCATGTTTTGGTCTCGGATATGACATGGCTTTGGCTGCTCTTCAGTTCTCGGTCAAGCCCTGCGGCGTGCAGCCCGGTAGAACAGGGACCGGATCTTCAGAACTTCTGCGTGAGGCCCGCGAAAAATCCCCGCCGCGGCCCGTATTGCGGCGCGAAGACGCCGACGCCGGTTCCGCTCCTGATCTGATAGACCGTGTCGAAGACGTTCACCACGTCGAAGCGCAGCGTGAGAGGCTTCATGTCCCAACCGACGAACTCGTGTGTGATTCCGACATTGAACTGCGCATAGGGCGGTTCGGAGCTGATGTTGGCGTCGCCGGTGCGGAGCCCCGAGCCGTAGATCATGTCGGTTGAGAACCGCGTGCCGTTCCAAAGATAGGACACGCCCGCCGAGCCGGTCACGATCTGGGTGTGATCCGTGTAGATCCAGTGCGTCTGGATGTATTGATACTCGGTCAAGCCGCCGAGGTCGGCGAGCGGCGTGGTGTTGTCGAACAGATATTGGTTCGACACCACGTCGGTGGCTTTCTCTTGGCCCACGGCGAGGTTGCCGTAAGCCTGGAAATTGCCGTTGTTGTATTTCGCACTGAACTCGACGCCTTCGGTGATTCCCTTCGCGTAATTGAAGGCGCTGAGCACCAGCGCCTGGCCGAAATTGCCGTTGTCGATCAGGTCAGTTGCGATCTTGTAATAGGCGTCGGCCCCGAGCTCGAGGCTGGTGCAGTCTTGCGCTGCCGGCGAGCTGCATGCCAGCGGGATCTTCCGAGTGGCGCCGGCATCGAAATAATGCGACCGCTCCGGCAGCACCGGGCTATTGCCCTGGCCGGCGGGCGGCGCTCCCGTCGTGTGGTCGAACAAGGCGATATTGGCCGGCGCCGCTTCGACCAGCACCGGCGGCGTGAAGTAGCGCGCATAGCCGGCGTGAAACGTCGTATCCTCGAACGGCTTGTAGGTGAAGCTTAAGCGCGGGCTCACTTGGTTGGCATCGACATATTGCCACATCTGGTCGAAGCGCAGCCCGCCATTGATCGTGAACTGGTTGGTGATTTTCCACTCGTCCTGGGCGTAGACGCCGGCGAGCCAGCCGAGCTTCGAGACGTTGTCGGTTATCGTCTCCGGCGCGCCGTTGTCGGTGCCGTCGCAGATCGTGCACGGCTCGACCAGCGATGAATTGTCGACGTTGGTCTGTTCGCCGCTGACGGTGAAGCCGGCGCGAAGCGTATGCGCCGGGTTGATCACATACGAGGCGTCGCCCTGAACGCCGTTGGTATATGATTCCCGGCTGATGTCCGAGGCAATGCCGTTGAGCAGCAGGTCACCGACCGGGTCCGGTATGAAGTGCAGCTCGTTGTACCGGGTGAAATAGGACAATTGCCCGTCGAAGCCGTTCACCGATTTCTGCAGCGCCAGCACGGCGTATTGGGTGTTCTCAATCTGGTTCTCGTTGAGCAGCGCTGAATTGAAATTGGTAATCCCGAATGCATTGGTGACCGGGGGATTTCCCATCTGCCCGACCGGCTGGCCGGGAACGTTGGGAATCTGGAATGCGCTGGTAGCGGTTCCCGCGATCAGGCTCAAACGTGTGGTGGGATCGATGAAGGTCGACATGTAGGCGAAGCCCTTCTCCTGCTGGGAGAAATCGTGGATGGCGTTGTACGCGGGCGTCGGGTTTTCGATTCCCACCGTGGTTTGCAGATAGCGGCCGGTGAAGAAATATTGGACGCCCGGGAAGCAGTTCGTGGTCGACGTCCCGGGAGCGGGCGCGCCGGATCCGCAATTGCCTCCGAAGGTGCCGCCATATTCGAAGGACGGCTCTATGGTTCCGAAGCTCCCGCCGTAGGCGCTGATGCTGCCGCTGTTGTTGAAAATGTCCTTGCGCGTCGTGATGTCGACGAGGCCCACCGTGCGCATACCGAACTCCGCCGGCAACGCACCGGTGACCAGCGCGATGCTGCCGATCAGGTCGGTGTCCAAAATACTCCCAAAGCCGGTGACGCCATCGGGCATCATGACGCCGTTGATCCGGAATTGCACGTTGGCGTGATCGTTGCGCACATGGAGCAGGCCGCTCGCCGCGGAATCCTGCGAGACCCCGGGCGCCTCCAGCAGCACTTTCTCGACCGGCTGGTTGGTGCCTTGCGGCAGCGACTGGATGTTGGCGTGGCTGATCTCGTAGGAAGTGGTGCCGATGGTCGTGTACAACTTGCTGCGCGCGGTATCGAATGTCTTGGCTTTTGCCGCCAGCTGACGTGCCGCGACGGCTTCGGGCGTCTCGCCGGTCGGTTGGACAGGTGTCCGCGTCGGCCGCACCGCCGCTTGTTTCTTCGCCGGCTTCTCGGTGGTGGCCACCACATGGACGGTCGGCAAGGTAACCGGCGTTTGTGCGAAGCCCACTCCGCCGAGGCAATAGAGCGATGCGAGAACCGAACTGCTCAGAAGGAGCATGCGGCCGATACGGCTGGACATACCAACCCCTGTCTGTGAGCGTCTTGTGGTGACGACCCAGATCAGGGGGCTCCGCCTCCAACTTCGCCGAGCGGCAGCATAATCATGCCGATTGCTGCACATTCTGCGCACTGCCGAGAAGAATGGCGAAAGCAGAGGACGCATCCGGCCCCCGACCGAACGGTTGCTACGTTATGTTATTACATAACCCACAGCCGCCGTGTCAATCCGCGCCAACGGCATTGAGCCATGCTCTCCCCAGGACTAAGTCGGATCGCGCCGGTACGTGCAAACGCACCGCGTCAGCAAATCCTCATCGCGGGATGTCGTGCTTCCTCCGGGGATTTTCAGCCGCTCGCGGCGAAGCAGGGCGAGTGACGCCGGATTCGCAAGATCCAGCCCGACGGCCAATCCCGGACGAGCGGCGTTGCGCCCTTCTACGAACTCTCCTTGGCGAAGGCGTCCATCGCTTTGCCAAAGCCGCGGAAAGAAAATTCAACCGCCACATTCTGCCCGGCCGCGTTGGTGAAAAGCAGCCGACCCGTGTCGGCCGCCACCGCATGCCAGGCGCGCAAGGTGTCGTCCTTAAATATGGCATCCGCGATGCAGCCGCCCGGCACGCAGCGACGCCAAGTGAGTTCCACGCCTGGATCTTTGTCATCCGCAACGATCTTCGGCGCATTCTGGAACGTAATGTTGGTCGGCAGGACGACCGTGATGTGCAAATCGTCCTTAGGCGAGAGTCGGCCGATGCCGATCTGCGCGATCGGGTTTTGTTGACCTTGCGGCACGACGCTCTGCTCGACCTCGCAGATGCGTTGCGTGGTGTCGCCTTCCTGGCGGTGCGTGCAGCGCAAGGTCCACACGCCATAGCTTGCCGTCGTCGTCTCCGGCTCCGAACTCACCGGCTCTGGAGCCGGCTTCGCCGGGGGCTTGGTTTGCGCAAGGCATTGGGCGGCCGCGATGGCAGTGAGACTTACGGCGACCAACAATACTCGGATCACGGCGTAACTCCAAAGGAACGTCAAGCCTTATGCGGGTCGCGCAACGCGGTCAACTTCGAGGGTCGAAATGGTGAAATTTTCCCGATCCTCCACCTCTATGGCCGCGCGCGCGGACCTCGTCACGCCTGCTCGTCATCGCCGCCGAATCCTTGCAAAAGCTCGCGCGCCAAGACCCGCGTGACCGGTCGGCCGCGCGCCAAGGCCGCGCGATCGAGAAGGTCGACGAAATAGCGGGCCATGTCGAGCGATCGATCGAGATGCAAGGCGACGAATTCCAACACCGCCGCATCGACGATGAGCTGACGATCGCGAAAGAGCTTCCTGAGCACGGCTTTGAGCAGCGCGTCATCCGGGGCGCCGAGTTCGACCAATGGAGCAAGCCGCAGGCGCGAGACGAGATCGGCCGTCGCGAGGCCCCAGAGGTCCGGCTTGCGCCGCGCGGTCAAGAGCAGGCTCGTCCTTTGCTGCCGGGCAAGATTGAGGAGATGGAACAGGGTTGCTTCCGCCGCGCCGATCTCGTCGGCAGCTTCGATGACGAGGGCCGGCTTTCCGGCAAGAGCGGCGAGATCGGCGCCCTCCAGCATGCGGCCGAACGAAACGTCGGCCGCGGCGCGCGCCGCCCAGATTGCCGCGAGATGGCTCTTGCCGGCTCCTGGCGGGCCGACCAGAAGCAGGACATCGTCTGGCCACGATGGCCAAGCCTCGATCATTCGCAAGGCCGTCGCGTTCGCCTCCGAGACGAGAAAATCCTCGCGGCGGAAATGCGGCGCCGGCGTCAGATCGAGGCCGAGCTGGCGCCAACCACCTGGCTTCGGCGGCATGTCGGCAGGCAGCATCAGCGATCTTCGATAGCCTTCTGTTGATCCGCGGCGGCTTTCGTTATCATCTGCGTCTCGACGGCGGCGCGCAGGCTCGGCAGGCTGGTGTAGAGCTCGCTCGCGCGGTACCTGCTGATCGCATAGCGCAGGATGACACCGGTTGCCGCAGCCACCGGAACCGCGATGATGAGGCCGGTGAACCCAAAGACGCTGCCGAAGGCGAGAAGCGCAAAAATCAGCCACACTGGGTGTAGGCCGACCCTGTCGCCGACGATCTTCGGGGAAAGAATGTTGGCTTCGAAAAGTTGGCCTGCGACGATGACTCCCAAGGTCATGGCGAGCAAATTCCAATGCGGCCAACCTTGAACGATCGCGACGATCGCCGCGACCACGAGGGCGGTCAGCGAACCGACATAGGGGATGAAGCTCAAGAATCCCCCCGTAATGCCGATCAGCAATCCGAAATTCAACCCGATCAGCGACAGGCCCAAGCCATACCAAATGCCGAGGGACAGGCAAACGAGCGACTGGCCGCGCAAAAAGCCGGCCATGGTGCTGTCGACTTCGCTGGCGAGCTGGCGCACCACGCCGCGATAACGTGGCGGAACGAGGCCATCGACCGCCGCGATCATCCGATGATAATCCAACAGCATATAGAAGGCGACGACCGGCGTGACGACGATGAGCGAGACGATGCTGATCAGAGCAAAACCGTGTGCGACGAGTGAATTCAGGAAAGCGGCCGTCCATGTCGCCGCCTGGGCCGCGATATCGCCTACGCTCGCGCGTATCTCGGAAGCGTTCCCGCTCAACCCGAACCTTTGCAGCAAAGGGCCGCCATAGTCCCTGGCAAGCCGTCCGCTGGCCGTGGCGATCAGGCCTTGCAGCTTATTGAGCAGGTCCGGCAGCGCCCGGACGAAATCCACGAACTGATGGCTGAGCACGGGCACGATCAAGGTCAAAATCAAAGCGAGAATGGTCACGCAGCCGACGAGGATCAGAAGCGTTGCCGCGAGCCGGTTTAAGCCGAGGCGCTGGAGACGATCGGCGAGCGGGTGGAGCAGATAGGCGATCACGAAGGCGGCCGCGAAGGGCAAGAGAACGCCGCTGAAGACCCAAAGAAATAGAGCGAGGAGGGCAAGGGCGCCGATCCAAAAGCCGATTTGCCACTCGATCCGCATTGACATGATCCGCGCCGCGCTTCTTTCGGCAGCTAGCCGCAATCAGAGGCTCATGTGCCGCGACCAGCTCGCCAAATAGGCTGCGAGCGATGCGAGCGTCAATGCCGCGACGCAATAGACGGCGAATTCGAACCAAGACCCAAGCGCGAATTGGAAAGCCTTGGCGCCGAGAACCGCCGCGGCGAAAGCGATCTGCGCCCCAGTATTGATCTTCGAAATCAACAGCGGCTTGATCTTGATCGGCTTCGCCATGAGCCAGGAGATCATGAAGGCACCGATGATCATGACATCGCGCGCGACGACGAGGATGGCAAGCGTGCTCGGCAGCGCACCGACCACGGCGAGTGCCACATAGATCGAAACCAGCAGAGCCTTATCGGCTAACGGATCGAGATAAGCGCCAAGTTCGGTGCGAAGATTGAAGCTTTTGGCGAGCCAGCCGTCGACCGCATCGGAAAGCCCGGCCAGGATGAAGATGATGCAGGCCGCCTGCCAGCGCGCCTGCGAGATCATCGCGATCACGACCGGCACGAGCCCGAGCCGGCCGAGGGTGATGAGGTTGGGCAGACTGGCGTAGACAGACATGAGTCCAGGGAAGGTGGATCGGCGTGCGCCAGTAGAATAGCGCCCGAGTTCTGGAACCCCAACGCCCAAGTTTGCGGCCCTTGCCTTGCGCTGGACGAGGGGCTAGGCCTGCCCCGAGCTGAGGGCAGACATGGCGGCGAAAAAAGGCCTTACTTATGCCGACGCCGGCGTCGATATCGACGCCGGCAATGCCATGGTCGAAAGGATCAAGCCGCTCGTCCGGACGACCCGGCGGCGCGGCGCCGACGCCGAAATCGGCGGCTTCGGCGGCCTGTTCGATGTGAAGGCGGCGGGCTTCACGGACCCGATCCTCGTCGCCGCGACCGATGGCGTCGGCTCCAAGCTCAAGCTCGCCATCGCGAGCGGCATTCATGCGACGATCGGCATCGATCTCGTCGCCATGTGCGTCAACGATCTCATCGTGCAGGGCGCCGAGCCTTTGTTCTTTCTCGACTATTATGCGACCGGCAAGCTCGATCCCGAACTCGGCGCGAGGATCGTCGAGGGCATAGCGCAAGGCTGCATCGAAGCCGGCGCCGCGCTGATCGGCGGCGAGACCGCCGAAATGCCCGGGCTCTATGCGAATCGCGATTATGATCTCGCGGGTTTTGCCGTCGGCGCCGTCGAGCGCGGCCGGCTGCTGCCAAAAAAGACCATCGCGCCGGGCGATGTCGTTCTCGGACTTCGCTCTTCGGGGCTCCATTCCAACGGCTTTTCGCTGGTCCGCAGGATCGTCGCCGAGACCGGGCTCAAGCTCCTCGATCCGGCTCCCTTCGCGCCGCAGATGACGCTCGCGGCAGCCCTACTCACGCCGACCCGGATCTATGTGCGCCCGATTCTGCGCATCTTGAATGCGAGCGATGCGGTCAAGGCCTTGGCGCACATCACGGGCGGCGGCTTTCCCGACAACCTGCCGCGCGTTCTACCGAAAGACCTCGGCATTCGCGTCGATCTTGCGGCAATTCCGGTGCCGCCGGTCTTTGCCTGGCTCGCCGCGCAAGGTCCGGTCACTGAGCCTGAGATGCTGCGGACCTTCAATTGCGGGATCGGCATGGCGGTCATTACCGCGCCGGCAAGCGCAAGCGCGCTCGAATCGGATTTGCGCGCCGCCGGCGAGGAGCCGATCGTTCTCGGCGAGGTGGTCGAAGGGTCCCTTACCTATTCCGGCCGGCTCGCGCTGTGATCCGGCGCAAACGCACGGCCATTTTGATTTCCGGCCGCGGCTCCAACATGCGCAGCCTGATCGAAGCGGCGGCCGATCCGCACTATCCCGCCGAAATCGTGCTTGTCCTCGCCAATCGGCCGGAAGCCGAAGGGCTCGGCTTTGCCAAGCAACATGGCATCGCGACCGCCGCCGTCGATCACAAGATCCATGCCGGGCGCGAGAGCTTCGAAGCGAGCGTGCAAGTGCTCCTCGAACTGCACCGCGTCGAACTCATCTGCCTCGCCGGCTTCATGCGGCTGCTGACGCCGTCATTCGTGCGAGTCTGGGAAGGCCGGCTGATCAACATCCACCCTGCCCTGCTGCCGGCCTACCGCGGCCTCCACACCCACGAACGGGCGCTCGCCGACGGCGTGAAGATCCACGGTTGCACCGTGCATTTCATCCTCCCGGCCATGGACGAGGGCCCGATCATCGCGCAGGCGGCGGTTGCCGTCCTCGACTCGGACACGCCGGAGACGCTGGGGCGCCGCGTTCTGGAGCAGGAGCATATCCTCTATCCGGCGGCGCTCGCCCTCGTAGCCAGCGAACGCCTGCGGATCTCAGGCAATAGAGTTCTGCTGGGCCAGCCGATGGTCGAACCGCCGCCCCTGCGGGTTCCACCGGTCACCTGAGCGCCCGCGGATGCGCAGCGCTCCATCTTCGGGCAGGGAGGGGCCGGACCTTTATGGCGTCCAGGCCTCGTAATCGCCGGTCGCGGGCGGCCGGACGCCGGCCGCCAAGGTCGAGCCCGGCGGACGCCAGGCTTCCGGCGTCCCGGTCAGATTGGGCAGATGCGGCAATTGCCAAGCGCGCGGCTCGTAGTCTTCATCCGGCGGCGGCACATCGACCGTGTGGTGCAACCAGCCATACCAGCCGGGCGGGGTCATCGAACCTTCGGCGATCCCGGCATAGATCACCCAGCGGCGTTCGAAGAGGAGCGCCGGGTCCTTCGCCCGGCCACGGGTACGATAATAGCGATTGCCGAACTGGTCCTGGCCGACCAGCTCGCCCTTCCACCACGTATAGAACAGCGTGTTGAGCGTCGCGCCGTTCCACCAGGTGAAGAATTGAAGGAGCCAGCGCATTTTTCTTGCCTCATGGGGATCGGTGCGGACTATGGCGAGGCCCGCTTGCCTTGTCCAGGCATAGCGGGGGGGGCCCGCTCCGACTCAGATTTGCCTGTTCGCGCCATTCCGCTGCGCGAAGCAAGGCCTCAATTGGGGCACCTAGGGATATGGCGCAAGACTCAGAGGCGAACTCCGGCTCGGACTTGCGCCGCCACTGCAGCCGTTCAACAATTCCGTCGCAGGGCTGGAATTTTTACGCTTTCCACAATATTTTGTGTTGAGGAACGTGACGGCTACTAGCTCTTGACGCGCGGAAATATCGCGCTAGGCTCTACTTCCCTTCTCGCGACACCCCAGGATCGAACTCATGCGAATCGAGCGGCGCTATACGACAGCAGAGACTTCGCCCTATGAGACGATCGAATTCCGCACGACCCGGAGCGAGATTCGCAATCCGGACGGCTCGACCGTCTTCGCGCTCGACGGAATCGAGGTGCCCACCGCCTGGAGCCAGGTCGCGGCCGATGTGCTCGCGCAGAAATATTTCCGCAAGGCCGGCATTCCGGCGAGGCTGAAGCCTGTCGAGGAGGCTGGCGTTCCGGCCTTCCTCTGGCGCCACGTCGCCGACGAGGAGGCGCTCGACCTGCTCCCCAAGCCCGAGCGATTCGGCTCGGAGAAATCCGCCCGCCAGGTCTTCGATCGCCTCGCCGGCGCCTGGACCTATTGGGGCTGGAAGGGCAAATATTTCGACGATGTCGAGGATGCCCGCGCCTTCTTCGACGAATTGCGCTTCATGCTGGCCAAGCAAATGGCGGCGCCGAATTCGCCGCAATGGTTCAACACCGGCCTGCATTGGGCGTACGGCATCAACGGCCCGAGCCAGGGCCATTATTTCGTCGATTTCGAAACCGGCAAGCTCGTCAAATCGAAATCGGCCTACGAGCACCCGCAGCCGCACGCCTGTTTCATCCAGTCGGTCGCCGACGATCTCGTCAACGAAGGCGGCATCATGGACCTTTGGGTGCGCGAGGCGCGGCTCTTCAAATATGGCTCCGGCACCGGCTCGAATTTCTCCAAGCTGCGCGGCGAGAACGAGGCTCTGTCGGGGGGCGGCAAATCCTCCGGCCTCATGTCGTTCCTGAAAATCGGCGACCGCGCCGCCGGCGCCATCAAGTCCGGCGGCACGACGCGGCGCGCCGCCAAAATGGTCGTGGTCGACGTCGATCACCCCGATATCGAGGCCTACATCGATTGGAAGGTGAAGGAGGAGGAAAAGGTCGCCGCCCTCGTCGCCGGCTCGAAGATCGTGAAAAAGGCGCTGAAGTCCATCCTGCGCGCCTGTGTCAATTGCGAAGGGCCGGGCGACGATTGCTTCAACCCGGAGATGAACCCGGCCCTGAAGAAGGAGATCAAGCTCGCGCGCAGAGCTTGCATGCCGGACGGCATGATCAAGAAGATCATCCAGTTCGCGCGCCAAGGCTATAAGGACATCGCCTTTCAGACGTTCACGACCGATTGGGATTCGGAAGCCTATCTCACGGTCTCCGGGCAGAACTCCAACAATTCGGTGCGCGTCACCGACGCCTTTCTGCGCGCCGTCGAGGAGGATGGCGACTGGACATTGACCCGTCGCCTCGACGGCAAGGCGCATAAGGTGATGAAGGCGCGCGAGCTTTGGGAGAAGATCGGCTATGCGGCTTGGGCCTCGGCCGATCCAGGCCTGCAATATCACACGACAATCAATGATTGGCACACCTGCCCGGCGGCCGGCCCGATCGTCGCCTCGAACCCGTGCTCCGAATATATGTTCCTCGACGACACGGCCTGCAATCTCGCCTCGTTGAACCTTCTGCCGTTCCGCGATCCCGAAACCAAGCAGTTCGACGTCGAGGCTTACGAACATGCGGTGCGGCTATGGACCGTCGTGCTCGAAATCTCGGTGCTGATGGCGCAGTTCCCGTCGAAGGAGATCGCGCGGCTCTCCTATGACTATCGCACGCTCGGCCTCGGCTACGCCAATATCGGCGGTCTCTTGATGTCCTCCGGCATCGCCTATGACTCCGATGAAGGCCGCGCCATCTGCGGCGCGCTTTCGGCGATCGTGACCGGCGTCGCCTATGCGACCTCGGCCGAAATGGCGCGCGAGCACGGCGCCTTCGCACATTTCGCCGAGAACAGAGAGGCGATGCTGCACGTGATGCGCAACCATCGCCGCGCCGCGCGGGGCGAGGCGTCAGGCTATGAATCGCTTGCCACCCTCCCAGTGCCGCTCGATCATGCGGCGCTCCCCGATGCTGCCCTCGGCCGGCATGCGATTGCCGCCTGGGACAAGGCGGTCGCGCTCGGCGAAGCGCATGGCTACCGCAATGCCCAGACGACGGTCGTGGCGCCCACCGGCACAATCGGGTTGGTGATGGATTGCGACACGACCGGCATCGAGCCGGACTTCGCCCTCGTCAAGTTCAAGAAGCTCGCCGGCGGCGGTTATTTCAAAATCATCAACCGCGCGGTGCCAGAAGGGCTACGGGCGCTCGGCTATCGCGAATCCGAGATCGCCGAGATCGAGGTCTATGCGGTCGGCCATGCCTCGCTGCGCCAGGCACTGGCGATCAACCATTCGAGCCTGAAGGCGCGCGGCTTCATTGAGGCCAAGCTTGAAGAGCTCGAGAAAACGCTGGCCACGGCTTTCGACATCAAATTCGTCTTCAACAAATGGACGCTCGGCGCCGATTTCCTCGTCAACGCACTCAAAGTGCCGGAAGAGAAGCTCGACGATCCGAATTTCGATCTGCTCGCCTTCCTCGGCTTCTCGAAGGCGGATATCGAAGCCGCCAACATCCATGTCTGCGGCGCCATGACGGTCGAAGGCGCCCCGCATCTGAAGCTCGAACATTATTCCGTCTTCGATTGCGCCAATGCCTGCGGCCGAACCGGCAAGCGTTATCTCTCGGTCGAGAGCCATATCCGCATGATGGCCGCGGCGCAGCCGTTTATTTCGGGCG
This sequence comes from Methylovirgula sp., assembly GCA_035266305.1. Taxonomy (GTDB): domain Bacteria; phylum Pseudomonadota; class Alphaproteobacteria; order Rhizobiales; family Beijerinckiaceae; genus Methylovirgula. Next base: position 3,109 of record DATFNQ010000146.1, on the reverse strand, counting down.
CGATCTCGAAGACCATCAACATGCCGAATGAGGCGAGCGTCGAAGACTGCAAAGAAGCCTATATGCTCTCCTGGCGGCTCGCTTTGAAAGCCAATGCGCTCTATCGCGACGGCTCGAAACTCTCGCAGCCCTTGAACAGCCAGCTGATCGCCGACGAGGAGGAGGAAGAGGAAGCGATCGAAACGCTGATCGCCGCGAACGCGCCAGCCCGTGCCACCGTCGTAGCGGAAAAAATCGTCGAACGGATCGTCGAGCGGATCGAGCGCACGCGGGAGCGCGAACGCCTCCCCGACCGGCGCAAGGGCTATACGCAAAAGGCCGTGGTCGGGGGGCACAAGGTCTATCTGCGCACCGGCGAATATCCGGACGGACGTCTCGGCGAGATCTTCATCGACATGCACAAGGAAGGCGCCGCCTTCCGTTCGCTGATGAACAATTTCGCCATCGCCATTTCGGTCGGTCTTCAGTATGGCGTGCCGCTCGAGGAATATGTCGACGCCTTCACCTTCACCCGCTTCGAGCCCGCTGGTCTGGTGCAAGGCAATGATGCGATCAAGAACGCGACATCGATTCTTGATTACATTTTCCGTGAATTGGCAATCTCTTATCTTGGCCGCAACGATCTCGCTCACATCGACCAGAGCGACATCGGCCATGACGTGCTCGGCGGCGGCGAGTATCAAAGCCGCCCGCCGCAAGGCGCGGTGCCCTCGGCAACGGCCAAATTCGTGTCGAAAGGCTTCGTGCGAGCCAAGGCCGACAAGCTGATGCTGGTGCAAGGCGGCTCGCAAGGTGGTGCGCAAGGCGTGACGGCGTTGAAGAAGAATCTCGAAAACGAGATCGAGGCGGAGCTCGGCGAGCTCGACTGGTCGGTGCCGGCCGAGCGCACCACGGTCGCCTCAAAGCGCAGCGAAGCGCGGATGAAAGGCTATACCGGCGAAGCCTGCCCCGAGTGCAACAATTTTACTTTGGTGCGCAATGGTACATGCTTGAAATGCGATACGTGCGGGGCAACGACGGGGTGTAGTTGAAGATAAAGCGGAGCCTCACGACTATCCAGTCAAGCGAATGTCTCAAGATGAGATTGAGCACACGGCTCATGCGTATCGAGAAGCATGCGGTGTGAGAGATGTCACCGCGCTCGACATTTTGGACATCATAAAAAATAAAGCTCCCGGCCTGAAAAGAACGCGGGGTCTAACGCTTGTGACCAGGCCCGATGGCTTCATGGGAGAGCGCGAGGCATACGCAGTCTCATCGCCAAATAGAATATTTGCGAGGGAAGCTCTGATTAGCAGAGTTAGCAGAGGGGATGGAGGTGCGCGTGTCATCCTCACACACGAACTCTCACATATCATTCTGCATCCCGGAGCCGAAAAGGCTTGGATGGCTTCCGGCAATATTACTCCCGCCTTTATCCCAGAGGAAGAATCCGCTGAGTGGCAAGCCACATCATTGAGCTTAGCTATCCTCGCAGATGAACACCTCAGCGCTAAAATCGAATCCGCTTATGAACTGGCAACAGCCTCTAACATCGATTTGAAACATGCTGAGTTACGGTATGAGGTTCTAAGACGTAGAAGAGGACGCAAGCTACCCGAAATCTACAATGTCGTTCGCAGCGAATTGAAACAAGACAATCACAGCACGCTGCATTGCATTATATGGATGAGCGCTGCCCTAACTGCGGTGAGCAAAAATTACTTCCCATTGGCGTCAAGTTCTTATGCCAGACTTGTGACATCGTCACCGACCTGTTCCAAGATGGCGATTCAAATGCAATTTGATTTTCGTGGAGCATTCCCTTCTTCTTGCAGAAGCGAGCGAGAAATGCCCGGAATGCAACAATTTCACGCTGGTGCGCAATGGCACGTGCCTGAAATGCGATACGTGCGGTGCAACAACGGGATGTTCGTGACGGGTGGCTCTTAATGCCACACTGAACCGAACGGCCGCGGTTCAACGCGGCCGTATCTCTACTCTACAAGCGCCCGTGATCGCGAGCAGCGACCTGCCTGCTATGACCAAAATTGACCGATGCTGTTGAAAAATTCTTTTTTCCTCAATGATCACAATTCTGCAGGGCCGCGGGCCTGATAGTCGAAAAAGGACGTGGGGGGATACATAAATTGACGCTTAGCCAGAGGGAGACTACCGCAGACGAATTGAGGCGGCATTGAACCGCGATCCTCGCTCGAAACATCATTCGATCGGATTTTTGTCGCCCCCTAATTTCCGAGTTTTTCAACAGTATCGACCCAAAACAGACATTCAAAGCACGGCCCCGATAGGCTGCCGAAATCGGAAACCGAACTCGACCGCCCTGCAGAATTCCAGATCTCTGGGAGCGCTCTAATGGGGCGAGCTCCTGGCGCGAGCGCCCCAAACCAAGCATCATGGAGTCGCTGGTAAAGTGATCTATTGCGCGGAGCGCAAGGCTTAGCGATCAACCCCCGACAGCGTGCGAGCCTCAATCTACTGGCCGATCGCCGTCGCGACGAGTAGGATTAGACATCTTCTACGAATTATTCTTAGGTATCAGAATGGACTGGCATTTTTGGAGCCTCCTTGCAATAGATGTGGCACTAGCCGCCGCGCTCTTTGTCGGAAGAAACTGGCTCAAAGCCAACGTCGAAAAAAATGTCCAGCATAAATTCGATGCAAAACTCGAGGCTCTTCGGACGGAGCTTCACAAAAGCGAAGAAAAATTCAAACAGGAACTGCAAGCCAAGGAAGCTGAAATTTCTGCACTACGTAATGGTGTCATGGGAGGAAGGGCGACAAGACAAGCTATCATCGACAAGCGGCGGGTCGAGGCAGTTGAGCACCTGTGGGCGGCCTTCGTGGCGCTTTCGCCGTACTACGTAGTTGGACGCTTCTATGAATCGTCTGTGTTTGTCTGACCGGGTGGGTTTGATCGGTTTTCACGCGCTTTGACGTTGTTGGCGCGCCGGATCGCCTCCGGCATGGCATGCCCCTTCGGCTTCTTGCGATGGACGTGGCTGACGAAGCCGTTCTTTTCCATGAACTCCTCGTTGGCCGCCGATCTGTAGGCGGTGTCGGCCCATACGGCGCTCGCCGTGTTGGTCTTGTCGAGAAGTCCCTCGCG
>DATFNQ010000145.1:0-16793 GCA_035266305.1 Methylovirgula sp. | reverse complement strand
TGCCCTTGAATTCTTCGAAGATCACTTCGTCCATGCGCGAGCCGGTGTCGATCAAGGCCGTCGCGATGATCGTCAGCGAACCGCCTTCCTCGATATTGCGCGCGGCGCCGAAGAAGCGCTTCGGTTTTTGCAGGGCATTGGCGTCCACGCCGCCGGTGAGCACCTTGCCGGAGGAGGGCACGACCGTGTTGTAGGCGCGCCCCAGCCTGGTGATCGAATCGAGCAGGATGACGACGTCGCGGCCATGCTCGACGAGCCGTTTGGCCTTCTCGATCACCATTTCGGCGACCTGCACGTGGCGCACCGCCGGCTCGTCGAAGGTCGACGAGATGACCTCGCCCTTCACCGAGCGCTGCATGTCGGTGACTTCCTCGGGACGTTCGTCGATCAACAGCACGATGAGGTAGCACTCGGGGTGATTGGCGGTGACCGACTGGGCGATGTTCTGCAAGAGCACCGTCTTGCCGGTGCGCGGCGGCGCCACGATCAAGGCGCGCTGGCCTTTGCCGATCGGCGCGACGATGTCGATCACGCGCGCCGAAAGATCCTTCTTGGTCGGGTCGTCGATCTCGAGCTTCAGTCGCTCATCGGGATAGAGCGGCGTCAGATTGTCGAAATGAACCTTGTGCCTGACCTTCTCCGGATCTTCGAAATTGATCGTATTGACCTTCAACAGCGCGAAATAGCGTTCGCCCTCCTTGGGGCTGCGAATCAGCCCCTCGACGGTGTCGCCGGTGCGCAGTCCGAAACGGCGGATTTGCGAGGGCGAGACATAGATGTCGTCGGGCCCGGCGAGATAATTGGCCTCGGGCGAGCGCAGGAAGCCAAATCCGTCCTGCAGAACCTCGATCACGCCCTCGCCGACGATTTCGATGTCGCGGTTCGCCAGCTGCTTCAAGATCGCAAACATCAATTCCTGTTTGCGCATGATCGAGGCATTCTCAACCTCGTGCTCTTCCGCGAAGGCGAGCAGTTCGGTCGGCGATTTCGCCTTTAGATCCTGAAGTTTGATATCCCGCATAGGGATCCTTGTCCTTGGAAGACAGCGCGCTCGAAGCGCATGAAGGGTGGGAAGGCCCGGATGGGCGCCAGATCCTTGGAGGACAGGTAGAGAGTGCCCACAACACGGCGCTGCATGGCGCGCCGGCACATCACCTGCGAGGAGAGACTCATAAGATAGGACGTTTTGCCTTTATTGACAACCGCAACGATCAGGCGCTCGGAGCCGATCGCTGGTTAAGCTCGCTCGCTAAGGGAGGAGCTATGGGTAGAGTTCCATGGCCGGCGTAGCGGCGTATGCCGCACTTGGCCGCAGCTTTTTGCGCACTGCTCGCCGCCGCTCCGCTCAGCCGATCGATGTGTATGGATAGTTTCGCAAAAAAGACCCGGCAGCCGGAGCCGCCGGCGTCAGATCTCCAAGACCGCTCACGGATCTCGGCTCAGTTTGCCCCCGTCCGCTCAATATTTCGCCACCACCGGCGTCGGCGGTGCGATCCAATCGAATTTCCAGTCGAGACCCGCGCGGACGACGTTGAGCGTCGGATGCACCGTGTGAGTATTAGGACTGCCTGCAACTTGGAAGTTCTGGTTCGACAGATCGACGTAGAGGTACTCGGTCTTGAATGACAAGTTGTGGGTAATGGCATATTCGAGGCCCGCGCCGGCCGTCCAGCCCGTCAGCGTCTGATCTATGGAAAACCCGGCGGGGGCCCCACCGAAGGTGTCCACGCGACCGTAAGCGAAACCGCCGGTGACATACGGCAAGATATTCCCGAACGCCAGCCCCAAACGCGCCCGAGCCGTGCCCAGCCAATCCAACTTGCTGGATACAGTACCGAGGCCCGGCGGCGGAGAATAAGTACCCTGGACCGTGCTTCCGGCGAAATCGGCTTCGCCGCCCAGTACGAAATTCGAAGACGGGAACTGATAATTGAATCCGCCCTGACCGCCGCCGATAAATCCGCCCGAAGGCGCGCCCGCATGCGCCACAAGAAGGCCGGCGGGATCAGTGTCCAACGAGAACTCACCGCCGCCATAACCGGCGTTGAGGCCGATATAGAATCCCGTCCATGACGGAGCTGGCGGCGGCGGCACATAGGCCGGCGGTCCCTTGATGCTGGGGAGATCCGCAGCAATAGCCACGCCCGCCAAAGCAAGCAGAGCCACGCCGGCTATGATCAGCGAGCGGATCATCGTACCCAAAACCTTTTCAGAAGGACAGGCCTTCGCACCCCACAATACAGGAACTTGACCCCTCGACCAACAGGCAATTCCCCCTCCTCGACGCTTTTAACCGAGTGTGTCCAAAGAGTTACAGGACGGCAGCGCCGCGTACCCTTCTCGCAAATATAGGGCTAGCTAACTGTTTTACAAGGGTTTCAGGACCGCGAGAACAACGATCCCGATCAGGAGAAGGGTCGGGATCTCGTTGACCATGCGGAAATATCGCGCCGTATGTCGATTGGCATCGGCAGCGAATCGATAGCGCGTCCAAACGAGGTAGACGTATATCGCTGTCATCAGCAGGACCAAAGCGAGCTTCCAGTCGAGCCATAGGGCACCGAAAAAGCCGCCCTTCAAAGCGAGAGCTATGCCGCTCGCATAGACGAGGACAAGCGCCGGCCGCATGATTGCCATCTCGAGCCGCCGCTCCATGATCTTGAAGGTTTCCGCCTGCGCCGAGTTCTCGGCCTTGGCGTGATAGACGAAGAGGCGCGGCAGATAGAGCATCCCCGCCATGAAGGCGATGACCGCCAGGATATGCAGCGCCTTCACCCAGAGATAGAAGTTATCCACGCATCAACACCCCGAACGGACTTGAGCGAGAAGCGCTTCGACATGCGCGATCGGAGTCTCGGGCAAGATTCCGTGCCCCAGATTGAAGATATGCAGCCGGCCGGCAAACGCCGAGAGGATTCGTGCCGTCGCTTCACGCAAGGCGTCGCCGCCTGCAACCAGCGCCAACGGGTCGAGATTGCCTTGCAACGCCGTTGCAGGCGCGATCAGCTTCGCCGCGGCGAACGGATCGACGGCGGCATCGAGCCCCAAAGCATCGGCGCCCGTAGATGCCGCGAACTCTGGAAGGGCGAGCCCCGCACGGCGCGGGAAAGCAATGATCTTCACATCCGCATGCCGCTCCCGCATGGCCTCGATGATGGCACGCACCGGCGCGACGCACCAACGCGCGAATTGCTCCTCGGGCAACATTCCCGCCCAGCTGTCGAAGATCTGAACAATTTCCACCCCCGCCTCGATCTGCCGCGCCAGATAATCGATCGAACCCAAGACGAGCCGGTCGATCAGCTCCTGGAAGAGGCCGGGATCGCGATAGGCCAAGAGCCGCGCGGGTGCCTGGTCTGAACTGCTCTCCCCGGCGACCATATAGGCTGCCACCGTGAACGGCGCGCCGCAAAATCCGATCAGCGCCGTCTCTTTCGGCAGATCCCGCTTCACCCTGCCGATCGCGTCGAAAACCGGGGCAAGCCGATTGAGATCGATCGTTGCGCGAAGCCGCGTCAAGTCCGCCGCATCGGCGATTGGCGTGAGCCGCGGGCCGGCGCCGCTCTCGAACCACACTTTCTGGCCGAAGGCATCAGGCACGACCAGAATATCGCTAAAGATGATCGCAGCATCGAAGCCGAAGCGACGGATCGGCTGCAACGTCGCCTCCGCCGCGAGTTCCGGTGTGTAGCAGAATTCAAGAAACGAAGACGCCTTAGCGCGAAGTTCGCGATATTCGGGAAGATAGCGTCCGGCCTGCCGCATCAGCCAAATCGGCGGGGGCGAGATTGTTTCGCCGGAAAGAACACGCAGGATCTTCTTTTCCGCCAAGTGTGGTTCAGCCAATTCAAAAGAATCCTATTTTTAGAATCTTCTATAGCTCTTTTTATTAGGGCTCGGATTAGGCCCATCCCGAATTTTTCACAATCATTCCTCGGGTCATCGTCTTTTTCGCGTTACGCACAGGCTAGGCGCACGCCCAAGCTATTTCCCTTTTCTCAGCCATGCCAAAGGCTTCCACTTTGGCTTCCGCTATTGTTCAACAGTCGTCGCTCTTGTTGGCGCCTGTGCGCTCTGCATGCCATGCAATGGCGTTGCCACGCAGGCTTGTTGACAACGGCGACCCAAAGGCGGGAGATATTCACCGATCACGAGCACGGCATCGCAATTGTCCACCGCGATCCCCACGTCATCCCCCACCATGCGGGAAAACGAGATCTCTCATTTGGAGCGCAGCTATTTCCATCTTCACCTCATATCCGATGCGACCGGTGAGACTCTGATCGCGGTCAGCCGTGCGGTTGCCGCGCAATACGAGGGCGTTTCGTCGATCGAGCATCTCTATCCGCTGGTGCGCAGCCAAGCGCAGCTCGAGCGCGCCATCGTCGAGATCAAAGCCACGCCAGGCATAGTTCTGTTCACGCTCGTCGATCCGGCGCTCGCCCAACGGCTCGAAACCGCTTGTCAGGCGATCGGCGCGCCTTGTCTTTCGGTGCTACAGCCGATCCTCCATCTGTTCGAGGCCTATCTCGGCGCTGCGGCCAATCCTCGGCCGGGCGCGCAGCACATGCTGAACGCGCATTATTTCAACCGCATCGAAGCCCTGAACTACACGATGGCGCATGATGACGGCCAGATGTTTGACAATTACGAGGAGGCCGATGTTCTGCTGATTGGCGTCAGCCGTACGTCGAAAACGCCGACGAGCATCTATCTCGCCAACCGCGGCATCAAGACCGCGAACGTTCCTATCATACCGAACGTGCCGCTGCCGAAATCGATCTTCGGCTTGAAGAAGCCGCTGATCGTCGGCCTCATCATCTCGCCCGAGCGGCTCGTCCTGGTGCGCCAGAACCGTCTCGAAAGCTTGCATGCGATGATGGATTCGTCCTATGTCGATCCCGTCGCGGTGACCGAAGAAGTCGTCCAGTCGCGAAAGCTCTTTGCCCATCACGGCTGGCCGGTGATCGACGTCACCCGCCGTTCGATCGAAGAAGCCGCTGCGGCCATCATCGACCTCTACAAGGCGCATCGCAGCAAGCTCGGTGTGTGAAAACGTCATTGCGAGGAGCGAAGGGACGAAGCAATCCAGAGAGACTGGATTGCTTCGCTTCGTTTGCAATGACGTCAAGGGTGACATCCGCCATGACGCCAATCGACGGCCTCTGGCGCGGCAAGGCGCCGCTTTTGCTCGCATCGGAAAGTCCGGCGCGCCGCGCGCTTCTCGCGGCGGCGGGCATTCCCTTCGAGTCCGTCGCCACGCACATCGACGAGCGCGCGCTCGAAGCGCCGCTCCGCGAAGAGGGCGCAGGCGCCGCGACGATTGCCGCGCATCTGGCGCGTGCCAAGGCGCTGGCTGTTTCAGGCCTGGATCGTCTCGTCGTCGGAGCGGATCAAATTCTGTCGCTCGATGGCGAAGTTTTCGCCAAGCCGCGCGACGTCGATGAAGCCAAGGCGCAGCTCGCACGTCTTTCCGGGCGCAGCCACGAATTGCATTCGGCGCTTTGCGTGGCGCGCGCCGAAACAGTGCTGTTCGAGACTGTTGCCCGCGCGACACTGACCTGCCGCAAATTCAGCCCCGAGTTCATCGATCGCTATGTCGCCGCGGCGAGTGCGTCCGTGCTCGCGAGCGTCGGCGCCTATCAGATCGAAGGCCTCGGCGTTCATCTCTTCGAGCGGATCGAGGGCGACCACGCAACGATCCTCGGTCTGCCGCTCATTCCGCTGCTTGCATTTCTGCGCCAGGAAGGCAGTCTCGTCGGATGACGCAAGAGCCGCGCGCTTTCATCATCGGTTGGCCCGTCGCGCATTCGCGTTCGCCGCTGATTCACCGCCATTGGCTCGACGAGCTTGGGATCAAAGGTTCGTACGAGGCCGTGGCGCTACCGCCCGACGAGCTCGAAGGCTTTCTCAGCACGCTCGGCGAACAAGGCTTCGTCGGCGGCAATGTCACCCTGCCGCACAAAGAGAAAGCCTTTGCGCTCTGCGCGGAGACGACGCCGACGGCGGCGCGCCTCGAGGCTGTGAATACGCTGTGGATGGAGGCTGGAAAACTGCATGGCGACAATACGGATGTCATTGGCTTTCTCGCCGCGCTCGATGAAGACGTGCCCGGCTGGGGAAAAGTTTTGGAAAAAGTCGTGGTGCTCGGCGCCGGCGGCGCCGGGCGGGGCATCGTTCACGGCCTGATGCTGCGGGGCGCCGAGCGGATCCTTGTCATCAACCGCACCCGGGCGCGGAGCGAGGAATTGCGGCTCCGCTTCGGCGCGACGATCGCTCTCGGCGACCTCGCCGACCTGCCAGCGGCGCTCGCTGGCGCCGATCTTCTCGTCAACACCACCTCGCTCGGCATGGCGGGGCAGGCGCCGCTCGACATCGACCTTGCGCCTCTGCCCGATCATGCGGTCGTCTCCGACATCGTCTATGTTCCGCTCGAAACTGAGCTGTTGCGCCGCGCCCGGCGGCGCGGACTGCGGACATCAGCCGGGCTTGGCATGCTCCTCCACCAGGCAGTGCCGGGGTTCGAACGCTGGTTCGGCCGCAGGCCTGAAGTGACGCCGGAGCTCCGCGCGCGCGTCGCCGCCGATATCGAGGAGAGGCCATAATGTTCGTCCTCGGCCTCACCGGCTCGATCGGCATGGGCAAATCGACCACCGCGGCGATGTTCCGCGCGGCCGGCGTCAAGGTGCATGATTCGGATGCCGCCGTGCATGCGCTTTATCGTGGCGCCGCGGCCCCGCTAGTCGAAGCGGCGTTTCCGGGCACGACTCGCGACGGCCGTGTCGACCGGGAGGCGCTCGCCCAGCGCGTCATCGGCGATCCCGCCGCCATGGCGCGGCTCGAGGCGATCATCCATCCGCTTGTCAGGGCGGACCGCGCGGCCTTCCTCACTGAGGCGCGTGCCAAAGGCGAGCGCTTGGTCGTCGTCGATATCCCGCTGCTCTTCGAAACCGGCGCCGAGAAGGACATCGATGCCGTGCTTCTCGTCACCGCTTCGGAATCGGTGCAAAAGGCGCGCATCGCCGCGCGCCCCGGCATGACTGGCGCAAAGCTCGCCGCCATAATGGCCAGGCAAATGCCGGATCGCGATAAGCGCGAGCGTGCCGATTTCATCATCGACACCAGCGGCGGCATGGAGGATACGGAGCGCCAAGTCGCCGATTTGCTGGGCAAGATCGGCGACGGCGCAAACATCGAGACGAGGCGCGATGCGGGAGATCGTCATCGACACGGAAACGACGGGGCTTGATCCAGCGACCGGCCACCGGATCGTCGAGATCGGTTGCGTCGAGCTCTTCAACGCGATTCCGACCGGCCAGACCTTCCATGTCTATCTCGACCCCGAGCGCGACATGCCGGATGAGGCCTTCCGCGTGCATGGGCTCTCGGTCGAATTTCTCGCCGGCAAGCCGAAATTCGGCGAGATCGCCGAGCGGCTTCTGTCATTCCTCGGCGAGGCGGCGCTCGTCGCCCATAATGCCGAATTCGACATCCGCTTCATCAACGCCGAACTGTCGGCGCATGGCCATGCCGCCATCCGCCTCGAACGGGTCGTCGATACTTTGGCGCTGGCGCGCCGCCGCCACCCCGGCGCGCAGAACAGTCTCGACGCGCTCTGCCAACGCTATGGGATCGATGCCGGCCGGCGCATCAAGCACGGCGCCTTGCTCGATGCCGAAATCCTCGCCGAGGTCTATGCTGAATTGACGGGCGGCCGGCAGGCAAGCCTGGCCTTGCAGACGATCGGCGCGACGCGTGCACATGGCGGGAGCTCTCAGCAGCTGATCCGGCCGACGGCGCTCGCGCCGCTGATCGACGCGGCGGAACTCGCCGCGCATGCGGCCTTCATCGCCTGCCTCGGCCAGAAGGCGATCTGGCGGCAATATCCGCTTCCCGCGCCTGCGGAATAGGCGCGGCCTTAGGTTTGAGAGGCCGACGCCTTGGGTTTCGCCGCCATTTCCTCGAGGCGTCGACGATAGAGGCTGGCGAAATCGATCGGATCGATATAGAGCGGCGGAAAGCCGCCGCTGCGCACGGAATCGGCGATGATCTGGCGGGCGAAGGGGAACAGGAGCCGCGGACATTCGATCATGACCACCGGATGGACCTCGTTCTGCGGGATGTTCGCCACCCGGAAGAGCCCGGCGTAATTGAGCTCGAATTTGAACAAAGTATCGGTGCCTTCCCCGGCCGAACCTTCGAGCAGCAGTTCCACTTCGAAGTCCGCCTCGGCCATCTGCCGCGCATTGACGTTCACCTGGATCGAGATTTGCGGCGGCTTGGGTTGCGGTCCGAGGGAGCGCGGCGCATTCGGATTCTCGAAGGAGAAATCCTTCGTGTATTGCACCATCGCGTTGAGCGTGGGCGCATTGTTCGTCGCGCCGCCGTTTCCGTTCGGCATTTCTTTCTCCAAGCCTGCTTCGGCGTCTGTGCCGGTAGCATGGATGCCCATTGTGAACAAGCCGATGGTCAGCTGCGATCGGCCTCATCGATTCGCCGCCAATCCTGCGGCGAAAGCTCGATGACCTCGGGCTTCTGCGCAGACTGCGGCGCCCGTTTGGGCCGCCGCAGCACCGGCGCCAGCATCGCAAGTCCGATGCAGTCGGAGAGAAACCCCGGCAAAATGAGGAGAACGGCGCCGAACGCGGCGAGAACCCCGCTTTCCAAAGCCCCGGGCGCGAGGCGGACCGATGTGCCGCCCTTGAGCATGGCCTTTAGCTCGTCGCGCGCCGTCCTGCCGAGCCGGCGCAGAAGCGCGACACCGAGCAGGCTCGTCAGCAAAGTGGCGAGAATTGCGCCGCCCACGCCAATCGCGTCGGCGACAAGCCCAAAGACAAAGATTTCGCTGAACAGCCAGAGGCCGAGCCCGAAGATGAATGCCGCAGCAAAGGGCATGGTGCTATTCTTTCCAAAATCGCCGCGCAGTCCATTATTTGCCGGCGCGGGATGCGCCCTCCCGCCTGCGCATCATATATGATAAAATACCCGTCATTTCCCCCTGGCCGCAATTTGGCAGCAAGCGCCATGCATGACCCCCTCGACGCCTCGACCATCGTATTCGCGCTTTTGGCGATTTTCGTCCTGTGGAGGCTTCGCTCCGTTCTCGGCACGCGGACCGGCCACGAAAAGCCGCCGCCCGCCGATCCTTTTTCCCGTCGGACGATCGGAACCAACGACAACAAGGTCGTGCCGCTGCCAGGGGCCGCGGCGCGCGTTGCGGCAAATCAGCCGCCGCCGAACCCGGACCGCTGGCAACCCTACGCCGAGCCGGGCTCGAAGGTCGCGGCCGGCCTCGACGCGATCGCCGCTGCCAATCCGGGGTTTGCGATCGAGGCTTTCATCTCCGGCGCGAAAGCCGCCTATGAGATGATCGTGACGGCATTCGCTTCCGGCGATCGGCAGACCTTGCAAAATTTGCTTGATAAGGAAGTGTTCGACAGTTTCGCTGCCGCCATCGCCGCGCGGGAAGGCCGCGGCGAGGCCATGACGACGAAGGCCGTCTCGATCGATCAGGTCAATATCGACGATGCCGGGATGCGCAACAACTTGGCCCAGATAACGCTGCGCCTTTCGTCCAAATTGGTCAGCGCGACGCATGACAAATCCGGCGCCTTGATCGACGGCAATCCCGACAAGACCGTCGACATGATCGACATCTGGACCTTCGCACGCGATGTCTCATCGCGCGATCCGAATTGGAAGCTCATCGCGACGCAGACGGGGCACTGACGCAGGCGGTTTTGGGCGCTCGCCCCTCGAGACGCTTGCGTTCCAAGTCGCGAAGCGGCGCGCCGAAATTGCGAGGAAAGCTGCTAAAAAACGCTGGTCTAAGAAGTTGGACCCTCCGGAGCGGGCTGTTTAGGCGGCTTCACCTCTAGGCGCCGCTCAACTTCTTTGATGGGAGGCTCTGCGGGCAAATCCTCTGGCATCCTATTGCCCAAGCGCTCAATGGCGCTTCTAATTTCCTTTGCGACTTCGACATGGGCGGTAATGGCGCGATCTTCGCCTCTGATATTTTCCCTTTTGATCTTCGAGTCCGCCTGCGTGATCCTGAACTCATTCGCTGCAAGCTCTTCTATGCCGGCGCGATCCAGCCAATCCTCGCTCTCTGTAGTTCCCTTACGGGCTTTGATAGCGGCAAGCGGCATCTCATAAAGGGCTCGGATGCCGGCTCCGTGGAACAATCCGAACCGTCGAACCCCAGCCGCCTTCGCGGTTCCGCTTAAGATCCCATTCCTGTCCTTCACTCGATTTCTGAGAGCGACCCGTCGCTGGTCCGCAACCAACCGCTCTAGCTTTTCCATGCGCCTCGTTTGAACAGCAAAATACTTTTGCGCTTCTGCGATCTCCGGCTTTGTCGTTTCGCCGTTCATGGCAATGATGTAGCAGGCCGCCCGGCTCAAAAAGTAATCATCCACCTCTTTCTCAGCCCCGCTTCCGATCTCCACCATTTTGCTGGTCCCGGCAAAATGGTTTGCAGAGCTTTCATTTGCCATATCAAAAGCTGTTATCGCTTTCTGGATGACGTTCTCGAAACTGCGCCAGGTCTCGTATCCAAGAACGGGCTTCAATTCTCGCGCCCGCCAGAATTCCACCCCTTTGGGCGTAAGCTCTTTAATTCCTTCGAGTTTTTCAGTTACTGACACGGTCACTGGCGAATCACCTCTTATGGGGCATACGCACAATTGTCCTGGCGATTCATGCCACAATATGCCATCATTTGCCATCATTTTTCTCACGAGGATGGCCCGTCATGACCAATAGGAGTCGAATCGAGGAACGGATCGCAAAGAAAGAAAAGGAAATTCAGGAGGCTTGAAGTGCAAATCCGTGAAGCCAGAGCTTACGTGCAGGCGCTTCACGACGTGGCAAAACACCTGCCGCGGGAAGCTGAAACGGAAAAAGAGGCTGATGCCTTATTGCGCCCTGGCAGTGGGGTCGCAGACGCCAGATCTGCCCTGCTTAAGGCCGGGAAACCACTACATATTGTGGATCTCCTGAGGGCTATGGGCAGGGAGATAAATAGAAAGAATAAAATTGGGGTATCTGGCTCAATCGCAGCATATGTGCGAAAAGGAGAGATCTTCGCACGACCTAAGCCCAATACGTTCGGGCTCATCGAGTTTGCAGGCAGCCCCTCGGCAACAGCCGCTGAGAAGGGCCCAGTAAATTCTAAAGGGCCTCCGGAGAACTTCGGACTTGATGAGGCTGATGAAACTGCCGCTGCATAGACTGACGGCGGCAAAAAGCCCATTCATGCCCTGTATCTTGAGCGCTTTGCCGGACCAGGCGCGGCTCGCGCCGCTGACCTTTGCCGAGCTCGACGGATTCGCCGCCGCCGATCATCTCGAAGCCTTTCGCGTCTTTGCCGAACATGCCAAGGCGATCGTCAAAGATCGTCCGCCGCTGCGCCCGGCGCGGGCTGCGTCCTGCGCGCTGAAGGCGGTTTGCCGCGTGGCGCTGGCCCAGCCGGTGGAAACGGGAGCCGCGGCGCGGCGCTTCTTCGAGACTCACTTTCGGCCGTATCGCGTCATGCCGGCGGCCGGCTCCGGCTTCGTTACCGGCTATTATGAGCCGATCATCGCCGGGGCTCTCGAGCGTTCAGCCGAATTCACCGCGCCGATCCTCGCCCGGCCGGTGGATCTCGTCACGCTGCCTCCCGAAGCGAGGCCCGCGGGGCTGCCTCCCGAGCTCGCAGCCGCGCGACGGCTCACAGACGGAACCCTCGTTCCCTATCCCGACCGCGCCGAAATCGAGGCCGGTGCTGGCTTCCGGCCGCTCGTCTGGCTCGCCGATCCGGTCGAAGTCTTTCTCGTCCAGGTGCAAGGCTCGGCGCGCGTGATCCTGCCGGATCATCGGCAGATCCGGCTCGTCTATGCCGGCCGCAACGGACATCCCTATACGTCAATCGGGAAAATGCTTATCGAATCGGGCGAGATTGCCGCCTCCGACATGGGTCTCGCCGCGCTCAAGGCCTGGATCAGGACGCGCGGCCAGAAGCCGGGCGAGGCCGGCGCGGCGCTCATGCATGCCAACAGATCCTACGTTTTCTTCGCCATCGATGCGGAGCTTCGCGAAGAGGATGGGCCGATCGGCGGGGCGGGCCTGCCGCTTTCGCCCTTGCGTTCGATTGCCGTGGACCGCAGCATCTGGTCCTATGGCCTGCCCTTCTGGCTCGCCGCGGATTTGCCTTGGGAGAGGGAGGAGGTCACGCCGTTCCGGCGCCTGATGATCGCGCAGGACACCGGCTCGGCGATCATCGGGCCGGCGCGGGCAGATATTTTCTTTGGCAGCGGCGGGATAGCGGGCGCGCTCGCCGGCGGGATCAGGCATGGGTGCGATTTCGCCGTGCTGCTGCCGCGCGGCGAAGGCGGGTGGCGGGAAGCTGCATGAAAGAGATTTCAGGGCCGCCACGCGAGCAATTGCGCCGCCTTTCGGAGGAGGATGTCGAGCTTTGGCTGGGCGTGACGCGGGGCGTGGCGCGCCGGCCGGGCGCTGTCTTGCCCGAGCCGCATCGCACTCAGCCGGACAAGCCGGCGGAAACCGAAGCCCCGCGGCCGACGCCTCCTGCCCCGTCGCCTGCCCAGAGCCGCCGCCCAGCATTGCCCAGCCTTGAACCACTGGAGCGGCGGGCGAGGCAAAGGCTTGCGCGCGGAATGACGGCGGTCGATGCGGCGATCGATCTGCACGGCATGCGTCAGCATGAGGCGCATATCGCCTTACACGGCTTTTTGGGCCGCGCGCAGCGTAATGGCGCCAAGATCGTGCTCGTCGTCACCGGCAAGGGAGACGCCCGTCCGGCCGAAGGGTTCGACACCGGCGTTTTGCGCCGCAGCGTTCCGCTCTGGCTCAGAGCCCCGGAATGGCGGGGCCTGGTCGTTGGCTTCGAGGAAGCCACGCGCTCGCACGGCGGCTCTGGCGCGCTCTACGTCCGCATCCGCCGGCAAGAGCGGCGCAAAGGTTGATTATCGATCGTCCCTCTTGCTTTTGCCGCCGACGAGGATCGCGAGCGCGGCGATCATCCCGGTCCCGGCGACGAGCCACAGGACGACCTTGGCGATCGTTATCCAAGTGGAATATTCCATGCCATCATATCCCCTGGTCCTTGCTTAACCCGGCTCAGCTTACTGCCAACCGAAGCCGAGCGGCGCAATTCATGGTCGGCGCCCAGAATGCCGGAGACTCCCATGACACTCGCGCCCCAGGATTGGACGGCGCTCGGCCCTCCTTCGCTCGCCGATTTCGAAGCGATCGCGGCGGCGGCCTATGCCCGCCTGCCGGAGAATTTTCGCAATCTTTGCCAAGGCCTGGTGATCCAGGTCGCGGATTTTCCGGACGAGGACGTCCTCGATGACATGAACTGCGAGACCGAATTCGATCTTCTCGGCCTTTTCACGGGCCGCGGCCTTGCGCAGGGCGGCGCGTTTCCCTTGACCGGCCAATTGCCGAATATGGTATGGCTCTACCGCCGCCCCATCCTCGATTACTGGGCCGAGAACGAGGAGACGCTCGGCGGCGTCATCACTCACGTGCTGGTGCACGAGATCGGCCATCATTTCGGCCTCTCCGATGCCGACATG
This sequence comes from Methylovirgula sp., assembly GCA_035266305.1. GTDB lineage: Bacteria > Pseudomonadota > Alphaproteobacteria > Rhizobiales > Beijerinckiaceae > Methylovirgula. The sequence continues at coordinate 3,213 of DATFNQ010000145.1, read as the reverse complement.
GCGGCGATCGAAGCGGCGTAGGAGCTTCGTGAAGGATGTTTACGACCGCCATACCCATTCTCTCAGCCCTGATCGCGCTTGCCGGTCTGTCGATCGCCTGGCGGCAATCGCGTGAATCGGCGCTTCGTCGCGGCGATGTTTTGACCTGGGCGAACGAGGTGATAGGCGATTTGCAGAGCCTCCTGCTGATTTGCGTGCTCGACGAAGATGAGTTGGACGCGGCGACAAGAAGGGCAAAGCTCATCGAGATCGTCTTCAGCACCTCGGTGCTGGTTGAACGCGGGCGTCTCTTTTTCAGGAACGAAGTGACGGATGATCATGGCCAAGAAAAGGAACTCGCCTATCGCGGCCATCGGCCCACGATTCTCGACCAGATCGTTTTGGCGCATCAAATTGCCCGCCAATGGGAGAAGGCGGATGACATCGAGCGAGCGAACATGATGCTGCTTGCCGAGGATTGCGCCAAGAAGTTCGTTTCCCTGGCGCAGCAGGAAGTTGGCCGGAGCAGAACTGCGAGCGCCGTTACCAAAAAGGCCGGAGAAGGCCGCCAACTCGACGATCTGCTCAAGGACTTCAACAGCGCCCGATTCGAGGAGAGGTCGAGCTTCTCGCTTCGCGTTCGGCGGCTCGCCAGCCAAGAAGCTTCGCCGGTCATTGAAACGGTTCGGGAGAACTGATCGATGCAAAAGTTCACCTCGCTGACCGGCGTCGCGGCGCCGCTCGACATCCGTAACGTCGACACCGACATGATCATCCCGAAGCAATATTTGAAGACGATCAAGCGCACCGGGCTCGGCACGGGGCTGTTCGCCGAACTGCGCTACAGGGACGATGGGTCGGAGAATCCCGATTTCGTTTTGAACAAGCCGGCCTATCGCAACGCCAAGATCCTCGTCGCGGAGGATAATTTCGGCTGCGGCTCGTCGCGCGAACACGCGCCTTGGGCGCTGCTCGACTTCGGCATCCGCTGCGTGATCTCGACGAGCTTCGCCGACATTTTCTACAACAATTGCTTCAAGAACGGCATTCTGCCGATCATTGTCTCGCCGGAAGACCTGGAAAAGCTGATGGATGACGCGCGGCGCGGCGCCAATGCGACGCTCTCGATCGATCTCGAGAAACAGGAGATCCGCGGGCCGGACGGCGGAGTCGTCAAATTCGACATCGACCCATTCCGCAAACATTGCCTGCTGAACGGTCTCGAGGACATCGGGCTCAGCCTGAAGAAGGCCGACAAGATCGCAAGCTTCGAAGCCAAAGCCAAAGCGGAGCGGCCGTGGCTTTGAGCGCACCCGGACAGAATCCTCCTTGGATCGGCAAGGGAGAAATTTATTTGTTTTCCCCAAACCGAGCTATATACCTCATGCGGAATTATGCACTTGACAAAGGGAACACAAAGACTAGAATAACCTCATAAATAAGAGGTTGGCCATGTCTTTGACCCTAGCTGATGTATCCAAACTGACCGAAGATCAAGCCCGCGAAACATTTGAGCATATCCGCTGGCCGGACGGCCCCTTTTGCCCGCATTGCGGTTCGGTCGAGGTGACGAAACTTCAAGGCAAAGCGCACCGGCCTGGGCTCTACCAGTGCCGAGGCTGCCCGGAGCAGTTCACGGCGACCGTGAACACCATCCTAGAGGACAGTCATCTGCCGATCAGGATATGGCTGATGGCCTTTGCGATCCTGTGCAGCGCCAAAAAAGGCGTGAGCGCGTTACAGCTACAGCGACAGCTCGGGCTCGGCTCGTATAGGACCGCATGGCATCTCTGCCATCGTATCCGCCATGCCATGTCGAAAGAGCCATTAGCCGGCCTCCTTGGCGAAGGCGGTGAAATAGTCGAGGCGGACGAAACCTATGTCGGCGGGAAGCCGCGCAAAGGGGCTGGACCGCATAAAGGCGGCCGTAGCACACAGAAAAAGACGCCGGTCGTTGCCTTAGTTCAGCGTGGTGGCGCAGCCCGTTCCTTTGTGACGAAGGACGCCACGGCCGCCACCTTGCGGCAAGTAGTCGGCAAAAATATTGACCGGAGCGCCACGCTGATGACTGATGAATGGCGCCCTTACATCATCATCGGAAGAGAGTTTGCTCGACATGAACGCGTCTCGCATGAAAAAGGCGAATACGCGCGCAAGGATGGTTCGCACGTCAACACGGCGGAGAGCTATTTTGCATTGCTGAAAAGAGGGATCATCGGGTCATTTCATCATGTGTCGCCGTGTCACCTTGGACGCTACTGCGACGAATTTTCGTTCCGTTGGAACTATCGCCAAATCAGCGATAGCGAGCGTACCTTTGAGGCTCTTAGAGGAACAGAAGGACGGCGACTGAGCTATCGTGCGCCAACCGGCAAATGAATCGTCGAATTAAAATCGTTGAAATCTTGGTGTGACCGTGGTGGGATTCGAACCCACAAACCCCTGGGGTCAGGGATAGCGGCTCCCAAAGCCGCCGCGTTTGCCAATTTCGCCACACGGTCGCAAGACTAAGTGGTGGAGAGACGGGCCGGAAGCGGTAGACAGCCGCTCCGGCCCGCCCGCTTTCCGGGCCTATGTACACTCGCCCCAGAAACTCTAATGAGTGGTCTCTACGGAACTATTTTCAACCGTGCCTCTTTCGCTCGGCCTAGGATACCAACGATCCTTACGTTGCCAGATGATCTTGCCATCGCGCAAACGCCGCAGACAGCTTCGAACGGTACGTTCGATTACGGGCGTTCCTTGCGCTTCTAAAGTTCTGAAAACTTCGACCCCCTTCAAGCCCGGCTGTGCCAGGATCAAGTCGCGAACAAGCGCGATCGCTTTGGCGGGTCTCCCGCGGCCACGCGGCGCGATCGGCGCCGGAGTCACTTCTTTCTTGGGGACATCGGCGACATTGGTTTCGGTGAGTTTGGATTGAAGGATCGCGATTGCATCGCGTAGCGCGCGGGCATATCCCTCGCGGTCGGTGTCGGCGAGCAGTTGATCGATCTGTTCACGGCGATCGGCCATAGTTCGAATCCACTTCGATCCAAAACGATTCGGTTTCGGAAATAATCCAGAGGTCAATGATCCATGTCAAAGGATTTTAAATCATCGCCCGCAGAACAACGGACAAAAAAGTCTGTGGAAAAATCACTTAGCTTGCATCCATTGACACTAGAAACCGCTCTTGGCGCCGCTCTGCGGACCGGGCGAATGCCGCCTCGAAAAAAGCGGCCAAAGAAATCTGTG
>DATFNQ010000144.1:0-18534 GCA_035266305.1 Methylovirgula sp. | reverse complement strand
GGCGACCACACTCGAGCCTTGACGGCACGACACCCGATAAAGCCTACTTCACGCCGCTGCCCATCCGCTTGGCAGCCTAACCCCGGCAGACGCTCCACTTATCGATGCGGAAAATCTGTTCAGACACCCGGGGCCAGCTCTCTCCTCCAAAGCGACTTGAAGCTGAATGAATGGTTGTTTGATAGCGTAACGGTGGGCGACACCGGGGAAGTAAATTACGGCACAGATACAACAACTGGCCCATTTAAGCAGAATGTTCTCTCTCACGAAGTAAAATTCGAAATCCTGTCCAGCGGGAACGCGACGCCTGGATGGAAGCTCACAAGAGTTTCGATCAACCAAACCGGTACGTTTCTATCCGCCAGTCGAGACAGAACGAACGACTTAATAATCACTTTTGGCCCAACCAGCACCACACAAGTTCAGAAAGTGGTGAATGGCAAGGAGAAGCTGGTGGCGGTCACGGGGCCTTCGGAACAAGCAGCATATTCTCACCTATCGTCTGAGATAGGAGTTGCGGTTTCAGACGGGATTAAGGGTGCTCTGCAGCCATGAGCTAGAGACCGTCACCTTTGAGATTACGGGAGTTGTTCCATGGCAAGAAAAACAATTAAAAAGGCGGCTACTAAGAAGCGCGCCAAGGTGGCACGGGCGCCCTACAAATGCGAAACGACGCTAGAGAACAACGTATGTCTCAAGTTCTATTGGAACCCGACAGAGCAGAGATATAACCTCCCCCCCGGGGGCGAGAGGGTGGCTTGCAGCGATTGTAAGTATTTTTTTTATGGCTCCGAGCCGAGGTAACGCTGAAACTCTACCTCCTCTAACCCATCTCGCACCCGCTCTAGTGGATTGACTCTAACTTTTCTTTCCCTCGTTTGACAGCCGCGGGCACGCGTTTTGGATCGGCGGTCCAGACGAAGGGCTTGGGATCGGAGTTGGTTTCTGCGACGAAGCGGTTGATCGCGGCCTGAAGATCGGCGACGGATCGCTGAACATCAGTTGAACGCGGCCTCCCTCAGCATGAGAGGTACCCCGTTGTGCCTCGCAGGCAATGCGGCGTGTTAGACAATTTTGTGCTATTCCATTGAACTCAGTTGGGATGTTAGACAGTTCTAATGAGCTAACTCATTGATGAAGCATACTAAAAAGCAGTCTCTTAATCGGCGGGTCCACGGTTCGAGCCCGTGTGCGCCCACCATTAAACCAAAGATTTAGCTTCTAATTGCAGGACTGTGCAGGCGAACATCGGCGCAGGGGTAATTCTGGGGGTAACAGGATGACCGCGTCTGGCGCTCTCACGCTGATTGGCGGTATTACGCCCGCAGATCCTTCTTCACGTAAGCGACCTGCCGCTCAGCGCCGCTTCCATAAGGCTGTCTTGGGTGACGTCATTCCTGATGGGGACATAGCCGCACTTCTCAAGGCGGAAGAGGATCACGCGGCGGTTTCGCGATCCTTGAGATATTTTAGGATCTCGCTGCCCACGGCCTGGTTAACAATTTTTTTGGGATTGCCACGACTGCGGGTGGGCAAATTGCAACGTCCATGAGAAAGGAGAGGACCATGCGAGCGGTGACGGCAAAGGTCGTAGGTCCACACGACGGCAAGGCAGGGTTCCTGGGAACCATCGGGGTACGCTTCATGATCGACGGTGCGGAGGCGGGCGAGCGTTTCTCGCTGGTGGAGCACCCGATGTCGGCACGGGCGCTTGCCGCGCCAATCCATAGGCACACGCGCGAGGATGAATATACTTACATTCTCGAAGGCAGTGTCGGAGCATTGCTAGGAGATGCGGTGGTGATCGGCACACCCGGCGACCTGATCTTCAAGCCCCGCAACCAATGGCATACGTTCTGGAATGCCGGAGACGAGCCAGCACGGATCCTCGAGATCATCTCACCTGCAGGCTTCGAGAATTTCTTTCGTGAACTCGTCGATCTTGGCGGCGTGACCAAGACCGAGCCGCGGGTGTTGACCGAGCTTTCCGCGCGTTACGGGATGGAGATGGACCCGAGCAGCATTCCACAGCTTGTTGAGCGCTTTGGCCTGCGGTTTCCGGGAGAGCCAATCCAGTAGATTGCTGCTCGCTCCGCCGCGGGGATGACGTCGCCCATGGACGACGCGCCGGGCCGGTCAAGGCCAGCGTAGCCGCCGAATGCCGCGAAGATGTTGAGAGACCGCAGCCACTGTCCCAGGCGCCGGATCATTTCCGCTCTCCGACGCTTGACCGTGTGCAATCCGCATCGAGCATGGCCAGCGCACCTCTCGCACTTGTTTCCGCGATGACGGTCAGGCGGCGTTCGCACTCCTCTGGCCGAGGACACCGGCGAGTGCTGCGCCAAACAGCAGCTTCGAGGTGAGCGTCACCCAGGCCGGCAAAAGCGCAGAGAAGATCGGGTTGAGGATGGGCAGGACCAGCATGAAATTCACGCTCCAGATCAGCCCCAATATGCCGAGGCAAATCGGGAGAAGGGCGCCTGATCGCTGCAGGATGGCGCTCGTCAAGGGCCGCACGAGAAGGAGACCGAGGACTGCGGACAGACCAAAGTGGATCGCAAGCCCGAGGGCCGGCCCAGCCGGCATCTGCAGAACGCCCGGGAAGACTGTGTCAGCGACGCGGCGAGCGACGTCGAATCCGCTCGTGCCGCTCGCCCCGGAATAGAGTCCGATCCAAACCACCTCCGCCAGGCCGCCGGCGAGCCCCGCGAGGACGCCGGTCAGAGCCAGCGGGCGCGTTGCGGCGATGGACAAAGGCGCGAAGCTGCGGTTCGTAAGCATCTTCACTTCGGCTTGTGCGATTCTGGACATCTTGATTCCCTACCCTCTTCGTCAGAATTGGCTCGTTCCTGCCGCCAAGGACATCGACCAGGCGAAAGGATTGACGCGGTTACTGCCTCGGCCCGATGGGCGCGAGCTCGTGGGCGCGCGTCGCGAAGGATGCGACGATGTCGGCGACGGCGATCGGCAGAACCTGGTCCACGACCCGCTGCAGCAACTGGGAGCGTAACGCCACTGCGGCTACAACGCTGACCCGGCAGCCGGCATCGGGTATCCGCTCGAACAACCACGACAGCTCGAAGCGGCGGAACGATGGCTCCTCCGCGGTCACGTCGATCCGCCTGGGGCGGAGCAAGATTGTCTTCGAAACAAATCTAAAGCGAAGCGGACCCAGACCCAGAATCTGGTCCGTGAAGTAAACGTTCGCGTCGCGCCTCAGAATCCGTGCCGCGATCCACCATTTCAGAAACTCGGGATAACGTTCGACATCGGCGGCGAGATCGAACAGCGGCTCGGGCTGAAAATCGCGCAACACGCAATCCACCCCCTGGCCCGACCGGCAGTCACCCGGCGATGGAACGACGACCGACTCGATGCGGCGTCTAATGTCCTTCCGGTCTTCAACCGTGGCTCAGTCTCCCCCGTCTGCTTGGCGAAGCTGCGTGATCCGACATTCCCCAGATGAACTCTGGAAGCGCTAAACGATAGCAGACGGCGGGGTTCCCCGGAAGTCACAGGCGGGGGTGCGCCGTGCTTCCGACGTTTCAGCCGCCCCGAACGAGGTCCGATCCGGCGATCTGGCCATTCTTTGGCATTCGGACACACTTCTCCCGTCGCGATGATGCATCCGGCCCCTTCCGTTCCTACGCTGGAGCCGCTTAGTCGAACGCCATAGCCCCCTTGGCCGGGTCCTGAGCATTAAGGGACTTCCACAGTTCGGAATGGGAGTGCATCGTGAAACGGCTGAATCCTTCATCCATCATCATCTTGACAATCTGGGTCGGTCGGAACTTGGGCTTCTCCACTTCTTTGAGCAATACACGGTTGATCTCAGCTGCCTCCGCCGAATCCGGTTTGATGAATTCGACCGCGAGATCCGCGCTGCTGGTGCGATTCGCCGTTTTCCGCGCAAATGCTATCCGATAGGCGATGTTAGACAGTTCTAACGAGCTAACTCGTTGATGAAGCACTCTAACTAGCAGCCTCTTAATCAGCGGGTCCACGGTTCGAGCCCGTGTGCGCCCACCATCGAAGTCGATGAACGTCCGGCTTTCTGCTATGCTCGCGTCCGCCTGAACCAGGGAGGATTCCATGGCCATCAACGCTCGCCATCGCGACAAGAATGGGGAAATTGGCCGCAAGCATGGAAATACGCGGATCAAGACGCTGAGGAAGATCTACGGCACCAACTTCGCGCCTGGTTTCTCGCTGGACGACACGCTGGCAAGCGTGCTTGCCCAGCTGGATGAGCCGTCGCTCTCGCATCTGGTGCGTGACCACGAAGCCGGCAAGCTGCACGAAAAGATCGCGCAGCACGCGTAAAACGTCCTGCGGTCACCCGTGCCGATCGCCATCTGAAGATCGCTTTCTATGACGATCCGCAGCTTCGGAGCCTGAAGATCGGCGTGCAGATGGTCGGCAATGACGCGATAAACACGCCGCCGGCGCACGCGCTCGCGCGGCGCGGCATCATCGACAACGCCCGCGGCTACATGTTCTACGGCGACTACACGAAACCCAATCTGTCGGCCGCCATCGTCGATGCGGTGGACAACGGCGACATTGATGTGGCCGTCGTGTGGAGACCGCTGGCCGGCTATTTCGCTGACGGGGCGGCCCGTCCAGATGGTCGCGGTCCAGGCGAACACCGCAACCGCGCTCGGAATGACAAACGCGCGGCGCTTCAGGTCTGGCGCGATTTGCGCGCCGCGTAAGGATTCTCGCTCGTCTTCGTCGACAGGCGGATCGGCACGCCCGCGAGATCGAAATTCTCCCGCAGCCCATTCACGAGAAAGCGCCGATAACTCTCGGGCAGATGTTCGAGCTGATTGCCGAAGATCACGAAATAGGGCGGCCGCGCGCGCAATTGCGTGATGTAGCGGATCTTGATGCGCCGGCCGGCGACTGCCGGGGGCGGTGTTGCCTCGAGCGCAGCCGCAAGCCAGCGATTGAGCCGCGAGGTCGCGATCCTTTTGTTCCAGGTCCGATGCACTTCGAAGATCGCTTCCATCAGGGCTGCAATCCCCTCCCCCGTCGCGCCAGACACGGGCAGCACCGGCGTGCCCTTGGCCTGCGGCAAGAGCCTCGCCGCTTCCTCGCGCAACTGCGCGAGCCTGCCTCTCTCTTCGACGAGGTCCCATTTGTTCAGCGCGATGACGAGCGCCCTGCCCTCGCGCAGGACGAGATCGGCGAGCGTCAGATCCTGCTTTTCAAACGGTGCGGCCGCGTCGATCAGCAGCACCACGACTTCGGCGAACTTCGCTGCCCGCAAAGCATCGGCAGCGGCCAGCTTTTCGAGCTTCTCATCGACGCGGGCCCGCTTGCGCAGTCCGGCCGTGTCGAACATCTTCAATGTGCGGCCGTGCCAATCGAGATCGACGCCGATGGCATCGCGAGTGATCCCGGCCTCCGGCCCGGTCAGCAATCTTTCCTCACCGAGAATGCGATTGAGCAAGGTCGACTTGCCGACATTGGGACGCCCGACGAAGGCGATCCGCAGCGGCTTCGTCGGATCGAGCTCGGAGCCGTCTTCGTCATCAGCGATCGGCTCTGCCTCGGCAGCGTCCGCCATGTCCTCGGCACCGGGCGCGGTCGCCTCGGGCAAGGCTTCGCACAAGGCCGCATAAAGGTCGGCAAAGCCCTCGCCGTGCTCGGCCGAGAGCGGAATGGGATCGCCGAGCCCGAGATCGAAGGCTTCGCGCGCGCCCTCCTCGCCGGCTCGCCCTTCCGCTTTGTTGGCGAGGAGGATCAGCGGCTTGCCGGAGCGGCGCAGGAGATTGGCGAAGAATCGGTCATCGGAAGTTATGCCGGCGCGGGCATCGACCACGAAGAAGATCGCGTCCGCCTCGGCGACCGCCGCTTCGGTCTGCGCACGCATCCGGCCGACGAGCGTGTCTGCGCCGCCCGCCTCGAGCCCCGCCGTGTCGATGACCGCGAAGCTGAGATCGCCGACCCGTCCCACCCCTTCGCGCCGATCGCGTGTGACGCCCGGCAGATTGTCGACGAGTGCCAGCTTCTTGCCGACAAGCCGATTGAAGAGGGTCGATTTGCCGACGTTCGGACGCCCGACGATGGCAATCTTGAACATCGCTATTTCGGCAATGTGCCGGCTTGGACCAGACCGAGAAAAGCTTCGGCTCGGCCACGCAAGGCCGGCGGCGCCTGCGGATCGGCGGCGACCTCCTCCAGCCAGCGGCCGGCGGCGTCGAAGTCGCCGAGCTTGAAAGCGGCCAAGGCGAGAAGCTCACGATAGAAGCTTCCATAGGCCTGGTTGGGCCCGGCGAACGGCGCATATTGCGCCTCGAATTGCTTCGGATCTTCGCTGTCGATGCGCAGATAGGCGGCGCGCAGCCGCGCCACGTCCTGATAGGTCGGATCGAGCGCCGGATCGGCGGCAAGCGCGTCATAGGCCCTGATCGCCGCCGCAGGATCATTTGTGGCGAGCGCGTCGGCGGCTGCAAGCCGCGCCAGCGTCGCGTAACCGCGCGGCCCGTCCTGGGCGAGAGAGTCGAGGGCGGCGATCGCTTCGGCCGGTTTGCCGTCATGCAGCAATTGCAGCGCGCTCTCGTAACGAGCCCCCGCCGATTCCGCCTTCTGCAGACGGAAATGTTCGTTGACCCGCCAAGCGCCTGTTATGGCAACGACGATGAGCGCCGCGCCGATGATCCAGTTCTGATATTTTTTCCAAAGCTTGATCGCCTGGTCGCGGCGAACGTCTTCGTCGACTTCACGGAAAAAATCGGTCATCTGCTTCTCACGGGCGGCTTTTTCTGGTTCGCGGCCAGTCCGTTAGCATGGACCGGCGCGAAATGCGACCTTTTCGCGAAATCGCCGAAACTCAGTCGCCGGTTCGGTTTGCGGAGCGGCCGCCGGCGCCGCGGGCCTTCACGGTGGCCGTGCGCAGTGACATAGCAACAGCCGCTTGCTTCGCATTCATGAATATTTGGAAAGCCGACACGTTTTCTCGACGCAAGGGAGGCTGCCATGACAACGAAGGTGGACCTGCGCACTGTCGATCTCTCGGCCTATCCGGACCTTGTCGTCATTTATCTCGGAATGCGGGTGCGCACGTTGCCCGGCATCAAGACCCTGCTCCGGCTCGGCCCGCAAATCGACAAGGCGGGGGCGCAACGCCCCGAGGGTCTCTTACATTTCGAGGACAATATCATCTTTCAGATCTACCCTCTGCACATCGGGATGCGCTGGTATTGGCGAGACTTCGAGTCGATGGAGCGGTGGACGCGCTCCGAGCCGCACGGACAATGGTGGTCGGATTTTCTGCGCGATTCCGGCGGCACGGGATTCTGGCACGAGGTCTATATGATGCGCGGCAAAATGGAAGGCGTCTATGCCGACATGAACCAACCGCTTTGCGGCTTTCAGGGCTTTGCGCCGATATTGCCTGCGCGCGGAGCCATGTTCTCGGCACGCCAGCGGCTCGAGATAGCGGGCGAGACCCCGGCGCAGCCAGAAGGATACGCGGAGAAAGATCTAGATTGATCCAGGCAGCGAGCTAAGACGCGGGTGCAATGGAGCTGACGGCTCGGATGGTCGAGCGTGGCACATAAGCCCCGCGTCCGGATCGGCGTCGGCGGCTGGACCTACGAGGCTTGGCGTAACGGCTCTATCCCCCCGGTCTCACGCAGAAACGTGAGCTCGAATATATGAGCCGCAAGCTCACCTCGATCGAGATCAACGGCACCTATTATCGTTCGCAGAAGGTGCGCCACGCCAATTTCAAGACGCCGGACTTCGTCTCGCTCGCCCGCGCGTGCGGCGTCGCCGTCGCCATCGCAGGCGATTCGGACTATCCGCAGATCGCCGACATCAGCGCGGACTTCGTCTATGCACGCATCATGGGAACGAGCGAACCGCTGGGCTATTCCGAAGCGGCGCTCGACCTTTGGGCCGATCGCGCGCGAACCTGGGCGAAGGGCGGCATGCCTGAAGGACTTGAGACCATGACAAAGCAGCCCGATGGTAAATCCGGACGGGATGTCTTCCTCTATGTGATCAGCGGCTTCAAAGCACGCAATCCGCAGGCCGCCATGGCGCTGATCGAGCGGATTGGGCTTCGGTCGCGTTCGTGACACCGCATATCCTTCCCCTGAAAGGGAAGGTGGCAGCGGAGCGCAGCGACGCTGCCGGATGGGGACCCCACCCGGCCGCCATTAGCCCGTCGCTTGCGACGGGCGTCGCAAGCGACGCCCTAATGGCGGCCACCCCCTCCGGGGAGGGACCACAAATTTGAAAGCAAGAGCCGGAGTGCGCGGCGCCGATCAGACCATTACCTATGATGACAAGTCACATGAAGAACAAAGAAATGAACCTTGTCATCGCTAAGCCGGCCGCCAACAAGCCAGCCATGCCGACGCCGATCCAACAGGACCCGCGCTGGATCGCCGTCACCAGCCGCGATCCGGCTTTCGACGGCGCCTTCGTCTATTCCGTGAAGACCACCGGCATCTATTGCCGCCCGACCTGTGCGTCGCGCCTGCCGAATCCGCAGAACGTTGCCTTTCACGCGACCTGGGCGGACGCCGAGCGGGCGGGCTTCCGGCCCTGCCGGCGTTGCCGGCCGAATGAAGCCTCGCGCGGCGCGCAACATGCCGCTCTCGTCGCCGCGGCGTGCCGGACGATCGCCTCATCCGAGGAGCCTCCGCGCTTGGACGCGCTCGCCGCGGCGGCCGGCATGAGCTCGTTCCACTTTCACCGCGTGTTCAAATCAGTCACGGGCCTCACCCCGAAAGCGTTTCGCGACGCGCATCGCGCCAAACGTATCCGCGATCAACTCAGCGAAGCAAAGAGCAGCGTGACGGACGCGATCTATGATGCGGGCTTCAACTCCAATAGCCGGTTCTACGAAACCTCCAACGAGGTTCTCGGCATGACCCCGACCGCGTTCCGCGAGGGCGGTGCCGACGCCGACATCAAATTCGCCATCGGCGAGTGTTCGCTCGGCTCCATTCTCGTCGCCCGCAGCGACAAAGGCGTCTGCGCCATTACGCTCGGCGACGACCCAGAAAGACTTGCGCACGATCTTCAAGATCGCTTTCCGAAGGCCAATCTGATCGGCGGCGACGCCGCATTCGAAGCGCTTGTCGCACGCGTGGTCGGCTTTGTCGAAGCGCCCCAGCTCGGCCTCGATCTGCCGCTCGACATTCGCGGCACGGCCTTCCAGCAAAGAGTCTGGCAGGCGCTGCGCGAGATCCCTGCCGGCGAGACCGCGAGCTATGCCGAGATCGCCCGGCATATCGGCGCGCCCCGATCGGCTCGCGCCGTCGCCCGCGCCTGCGCACACAACAATATCGCCGTGGCGATCCCCTGCCATCGCGTCGTGCGTAACGGCGGCGCGCTCTCCGGCTATCGCTGGGGCGTCGCGCGCAAACGCGCCCTGCTCGACAAGGAGCGCGAGGGATGAGGCCGCGAGGACCTCACATGTCGAGCACGATCCGGTAGCGGGCCTTGCCGGCGCGCAGATGATCGAGCGCCTCGTTCACTTTCAGGATCGGGAAATGTTCGTTCTGCGGCAGGATGTGATGCCGGGCGGCGAACTCCAGCATTTTCGCGATCGTCACCGGCGGCCCGCTCGGCGTGCCGGACACGTCGCGCTGCTTTGTGATGAGGTCCATGACGGAGATAGGCACAGGCTCCAGGACCGCGCCGAGGAAGTGCAGCCGGCCCTTCGGCCGCAGACTGGCTATCATCGCTTTCCAATCGAGCGGCACGGGCACGGTGACAAGCACGAGGTCGAGCGTGGCGGCGATCGCGGCAAGCTGATTTGAATCGCGGCTATTCACCACGTGATGCGCGCCGAACGAACGCGCCTCATTGGCCTTCCCCTCGGTCGAGGTAAAGGCGGTGACTTCGCAGCCCCAGGCGGCGGCGAATTTGAGCGCCAGATGGCCGAGACCGCCGATGCCCACGACGCCGACGCGCTGCGTTGCCTTGATCCCATAGACGTAAAGCGGGGCGAAGACGGTGACGCCGCCGCAGAGCAGCGGGCCGGCCTCCTTGGCGTCGAGATCATCAGGGATTGGGATCGCCCAAGGCCATTGCGCCCGCACACGGTCGGCAAAGCCGCCGCGATGGCCGAGGATGGTAGTCATGCTCTCCGGGCAGAGGTTCTGGTTGCCCGACAGGCATTGCTCGCAGTGCAGGCAACTGCCGCAGGCCCAGCCGACGCCGACGCGCTGGCCGACCTTCAGGCCCCTCGCTTCGGAGCCGAGCGCGACAATACGGCCGACGACCTCGTGGCCAGGCACGACCGGATAATTCGATATGCCCCATTCATTGTCGATGACCGACAGGTCGGAATGGCAGATGCCGCAGGTCTCGACCGCGACCTCGACCTCGTCCGGTTTCAGAGGACCGGGATCGTAGTCAAAGGGCTCGAGCCTCTGTTTCGGCGCTTTCGCCGCCCAGGCCTGGATCATCGTCATGCTCCCATCTGCATCCATGGATTGTACTCTCGGCCCCGTCGGAGCGCGAGCAGCTCCATATCCTCCCGGCGAGACGGCGAGCGGAGGCCGTGGTGGCAAAGATGCTGGCGATCCGATGCCTGTCTTTGCGCCGCCGCGCCCACGTCAAGGGCAGCGCGATGAGGCGGCCCGAATGACGGCCTCGACGCAATTGCTTGCCGCCGGTCACCCGTCTACGCTAGAGGGGTCGGCTGCACTGCCGCGGCAGGACCCCGGCCAGGACAATCCGGATCATCGCCTGTGACCATCTCTGCCGCCATTCACCACGTCACCCGTTATCGCTATGACCATCCGGTCGGCTTCGGGCCGCAGACCATCCGACTGCGCCCCGCGCCGCATTGCCGCACCAAGGTCGCGAGCTACGCACTCAAGGTGGAGCCTGCCGAACATTTCATCAATTGGCAGCAGGACCCGCACGGCAATTGGCTCGCTCGTCTCGTGTTCCCGGAGAAGGCGAGCGAGCTGAAGATCGAAGTCGACCTCACCGTCCATCTCGCCGTCTTCAATCCGTTCGACTTTTTCATCGAGCCCTACGCCGAGCATGTTCCCTTCGCCTACGATCCGGACCTGAAAGCCGATCTCGCGCCCTATCTCGAGGTTGAGCCACTCGGGCCGCGGCTCGCGGCCTATCTGGCGAGCCTCCCGAAAGGCCCGATGCAGACGGTCAATTTCCTCGTCGAGGTCAACATGAAGCTGCACCAGGCGGTGCGCTACGTGATCCGGATGGAGCCGGGCGTGCAAAGCCCGGAGGAAACGCTGGCTCTCGGCTCCGGCTCGTGCCGCGACTCGGCATGGACGCTCGTTCAGCTCCTGCGCCATCTCGGCCTCGCCGCCCGGTTCGTCTCCGGCTATCTCATCCAACTGCGCGCCGATATCGACCCGCTCGAAGGGCCGAAGGGCACCCAGCACGACTTCACGGATCTGCACGCCTGGGCGGAAGTCTATGTACCCGGTGCCGGCTGGATCGGCATGGACCCGACCTCCGGTCTGTTCTGCGGCGAAGGCCACATCCCGCTCTGTGCGACGCCGCACTATCGCTCCGCCGTGCCGATCTCGGGCGCCGTCGAGCCGGCGCATGTCGACTTCAGCTTCGACATGCAGGTGACGCGCGTCGCCGAGGCGCCGCGTATCACGTTACCATTTTCCGACGATGCTTGGATGAAGCTCGACGCGCTCGGCGAGCGCATCGATGCCGACCTCATTGCGCATGACGTGCGGCTGACTATGGGCGGCGAGCCGACCTTCGTCTCCGTCGACGATTTCGAGGCCGAGGAGTGGAACACGGCGGCAGTCGGTCCGACGAAGCGCACGCGCGCCGACGATCTGATCCGCCGGCTCAGGGCCCGCTTCGCGCCGGGCGGCATGCTGCACTACGGACAGGGCAAATGGTATCCCGGCGAGACTCTTCCGCGTTGGGCCTTCGCGCTCTACTGGCGCAAGGATGGCAAGCCGATCTGGAAAGACCCGGCTCTCATCGCCGCCGTCCCTCCGACGCGGACAGCCGAAGAGATGCGCTCCGAGCCTCGCGACGAAGCCACCGCCGAGATGTTGCGCGGGCGGGCGGAGATGCTCGTCGCGGGGATCGCGGCGCGGCTCGGGATCGAGAACGACTGCATCCTTCCGGCCTACGAGGATCCGACGACTTGGCTCATCAAGGAAGGCAATTTGCCGGACAACACCGACTCGCTCGACCCGAAGATCGAGGATGCCGAAGAGCGCAACCGCATGATCCGCACCTTTGCCCGCGGTTTGACGACGCCGTCAGGCTACGTGCTGCCGGTACAACGCTGGAATGCGAATGCGGAGGCGCGCTGGACCAGCGAGAGATGGAAGCTCAGGCGCGGGCGGCTGTTTCTCGTGGCGGGCGATTCGCCCGTCGGCTACCGGCTCCCGCTTTCGTCTCTGCCCTGGGTGCCACCGTCCGCCTATCCGTTCATCGTGGCGCAAGACCCGCTCGAAGAACGCGGCGCCTTGCCGGACCCGGCCGAGATCGCCCAACGATTTGAGCGCGGTCCGCCCAGCATCGCGCGGCAGGAACGGGTCGAACAGCACATCATCGAAGGGGCGGTGCGCACGGCGCTCTCGGTGGAGCCGCGCGACGGAATCCTCTGCGTGTTCATGCCGCCGGTCGAGACCCTTGAAGATTATCTCGACCTCCTCGCCTCGGTGGAGGCCGCGGCGGTGGCGCAGTGCATGCCCGTTCATATCGAGGGCTATCCGCCGCCCTTCGATCCACGCCTCGCCGTCATCAAGGTCACGCCCGATCCGGGCGTGATCGAGGTTAATGTGCATCCGGCCGCCAATTGGCGGGCGGCCGTCGCGACGACCAAGGGCCTCTACGAAGACGCGCGCCATGCGCGGCTTGGCGCCGACAAGTTCATGACCGACGGACGCCACACCGGCACCGGCGGCGGCAACCACATCGTCCTCGGCGGCCCGAGCCCGGCCGACTCGCCTTTCCTGCGCCGACCCGACATCCTGAAGAGTCTGGTGCTCTACTGGCAGCGTCACCCCGCGCTTTCGTATCTGTTCTCCGGCCTTTTCATCGGCCCGACGAGCCAGGCGCCGCGCATCGACGAAGCGAGGCACGACCAGCTCTACGAACTCGAGATCGCGCTCGCCAGCGTGCCGAAGCACGACCAGCACGCGCCGCTGTGGATCGTCGACCGCCTCTTCCGCAATCTCCTGGTCGATTCCACCGGCAACACGCATCGTTCGGAGATCTGCATCGACAAGCTCTATTCGCCGGACGGCCCGACCGGGCGCCTCGGCCTCGTCGAGTTCCGCTCCTTCGAGATGCCGCCGGATGCGCGCATGAGCCTCGCCCAGCAACTGCTGCTGCGCGGCCTCCTCGCCTGGTTCTGGCGCGAGCCGCTGGAGGGGAATTTCGTGCGCTGGGGGACCGCCCTGCACGACCGCTTCATGCTGCCGCACTTCGTCTGGCAGGATTTTCTGGAGGTGCTCGCCGATCTCGGCCGCGCCGGCTATCCGTTCGATCCCGTCTGGTTCGAGGCGCAGCGCGAGTTCCGCTTTCCCATCTGCGGCGCGGTCGAACCTGGCGGAGTGCGGCTCGAACTGCGCCAGGCGCTCGAACCTTGGCACGTCCTCGGCGAGGAAGGGGCGATCGGAGGCACGGTGCGCTATGTCGATTCCTCCGTCGAGCGACTGCAGGTGAAGGCCGACGGGCTCATCGAAGGCCGCCACGTGGTCGCCTGCAATGGTCGCCGCTTGCCGATGACCCCAACCGGAACCTTCGGCGAGGCGGTGGCCGGTGTGCGCTACAAGGCCTGGAAACCAGCGCGTGGGTTGCATCCGACCCTCCCCGTGAACGCGCCCTTGATTTTCGATCTGATCGACATCTGGAGCGGCCGCTCGCTCGGTGGCTGCGTCTACCATGTCGCGCATCCGGGCGGCCGCACCTACGAGACCTTCCCGGTGAACAGCTACGAGGCCGAGGCGCGCCGCCTCGCCCGCTTCCAGGAGCATGGCTATACTCCGGGTGCGGTCGAAGTCCCGCGGGACGAACGTTCCGCCGACTTCCCGTTGACGCTCGACCTACGCCGGCCATAGCGGGATGCGCCGCCTCCCGCACGGGCGTTTGCGAAGAAAGATGCGCGCCTCTCGGCGGCGGAGAGCAGAGGACGCGTGAAGAACGCCCTCAGGCGCCGCTATATGGCGCCAGCGCAAAGCGCGTGATTGAGCGCTCGCCTGTGTCGCCGACCGTAGAGCTACCGCTTACCGGCCAAGTGCGAACTGAACGGCTCGCCGCGCGTTGGTGATCGGCAGGACCAAGACGAGCATGAGAGATGTGCCGCCGGCGGCCATAGAAGGGACGCGCATTTGTTCACGCGCGCTCGTGAGCCTCGGCCTGATGGCTTTCGCTTGCACCTCTGCTATCGCGGAGCAAGTCCCCTTGCCGGCACGCCCGCCTGATCTGGCGGCGCCGGCACCTGACACGACGCCTTCTCAGCCTAACGCCGACGATAATGACGCGCTCCGCGCCCAAGTCCTGGCGATCCGCCACGTCATCGGCGAAGCGCTGCCGCCCATCACCGACAAGGGCGGCTGCGGGATAGAAGCGCCGTTGCGGCTCGACGCCATCATGCTGGCGGATGGCGCGAAGGTGACGCTGTCGCCGCCCGTGGTCATGCGCGCGTCGCTGGCCTCGGCCGTCGCCGATTGGGTGCGCGACGATCTCGCGCCCGCAGTCGCCAAGGGGGATCAGCTCGCGAGCATCGAAGGGACTGGTGGATATCAGTGCCGCAGCCGCGACAGCATTGCCGGCGCGAAGCTGAGCGAACATGCGATCGGCAATGCGCTTGATCTTCACGCGCTCCGCACGGAGCAGGGGAAGCTTTTCGTCATCGCTCCGTCGAAGGACGACTCCGATGACGTCCGATCCTTTCGGGCGCTGATGAAAAAGACGGCTTGTGTTCGCTTCTCCACGGTGCTCGGCCCAGGTGCCGACCTCTCTCACCAGGAGCATCTCCACATCGATCTCGCGGTGCGCCGCAACGGCATGCATTTATGCCAATGGACCTGGCAGGACGCGGAGGCGCCGGCACCGGCCAAGCGGTAAGGGACGCGCAGGAAAGAAGGAATCGATCGTGCGCGTATCCTTCCCCTGAAAGAGGAAGGTGGCAGCGGCGCAAAGCGGCGCTGCCGGATGGGGCGCTTATCCTCCCCCTGAAAGAGGAAGGTGGCAGCGGCGCAAAGCGGCGCTCCCGGATGGGGCGCTTATCCTTCCCCTTGAAGGGGAAGGTGGCAGCGGCGCAAAACGGCGCTGCCGGATGGGGTCTATATGTTCTCTCTTTACCAACCCCACCCGGCCGCCATAGGGCGTCGCAAGCGACGCCCTATGGCGGCCACCCTCGGCGCGGCCCATGCCGGAATCCCCGCCCGTGATGAGCCGCGTCACTCCCACTCGATCGTCCCCGGCGGCTTGCTCGTCACGTCATAGACCACGCGGTTGATGCCGCGCACCTCGTTGATGATACGCGTCGCGGCGCGGCCCAAAAAGCTCATGTCGAAGGGGAAGAAATCCGCCGTCATGCCGTCGGTCGAGGTGACGGCGCGCAGCGCGCAGACGAAATCATAGGTGCGCCCGTCGCCCATCACGCCGACGGTTTTCACCGGCAGCAGCACGGCGAAGGCCTGCCAGATCTTGTCGTAAAGCCCCGCCTTGCGGATCTCGTCGAGATAGATCGCATCCGCCTTGCGCAGGATCGCGAGCTTTTCGGCCGTGACTCGGCCCGGCAAGCGGATGGCGAGCCCCGGTCCCGGAAAAGGATGGCGGCCGACGAAAGCTTCAGGCAATCCCAATTCGCGCCCGAGCTTGCGCACCTCATCCTTGAACAATTCGCGTAAGGGTTCGATGAGCGTCAGTTTCATGCGCTCGGGCAGGCCGCCGACGTTATGATGCGACTTGATGGTGACGGACGGGCCGCCATGAAACGAGACGCTCTCGATCACGTCGGGGTAAAGCGTGCCTTGCGCGAGGAATGTGGGCGCGCCGCGCCCGTCCGCCGCGATCTTTTGCGCCTCCGCGTCGAAGACATCGACGAAAAGCCTGCCGATGATCTTGCGCTTCTCCTCCGGCTCCTCGACGCCGGCGAGCGCGCGCAGGAAAAGCTCGGAGGCGTCCACATGATGCAGTGGAATATTGTAATGGCCGCGAAACAGACGGACGACCTCTTCCGCCTCGCCTTGCCTGAGCATGCCGTGATCGACGAAGACGCAGGTGAGCCGTTCGCCGATCGCCTCGTGGATGAGCAGCGCGGCGACCGCGGAATCGACGCCGCCCGAGAGCGCGCAGAGAACCCGGCCATCGCCGACCTCGGCGCGGATCGAGGCGACCGCCTCGGCGCGGAAGGCGCGCATCGACCAGTCGCTTTTCAGCCCCGCGACTTTGTGCACGAAATTGGAAAGCAGCTTGGCGCCGTCCGGCGTATGCACGACTTCGAGATGGAATTGGACCGCATAGATCCGGCGCGCCTCGTCGGCGATGACCGAGATCGGCGCATTTTCCGACGTGGCGAGCCGGCGGAAGCCATGCGGCAGCTCGGTTACCGCGTCGCCATGGCTCATCCAGACGGGGTAGCGCTGGCCCTTCTGCCAGACGCCTTCGAAGAACGGGCTGTCGCTCAAAATCTCGACCTTGGCGCGGCCGAATTCGCGATTATCGCCCGCGGCGACCTTCCCGCCCAATTGCGCCGCGATCACCTGCTCGCCATAGCAGATCCCCAAGATCGGGACGCCCGAAGAGAAGATCATTTGCGGCGCGCGGGGCGAACCTTCGTCGAGCACGGAAGCCGGGCCGCCCGAGAGGATCACCGCCTTCGGCTTCAGCGCGGCAAAGGCCTCGGCCGCCTTCTGATAGGGCGCGATCTCGCAATAGACGCCGGCCTCGCGCACGCGCCGGGCGATCAATTGCGTCACCTGCGAGCCGAAATCGACGATCAGCACCTTGTCGTGGTGTTCGACGATCTCCTGATGGAGTTCATCCATGCGGGCATCCCTGGCAAAAAGCTCGCTTAGGTGATCGCCCGGCCGAGTGCAAGCGGGCTCGATCGCGCCGTCTCGTTCCGGCCGAAGCGCAAAATCTGGCTCAACCCATTCCGACGCATTCGAGCGACCGAATTGAAGGGCGGGCAAGGCTTGTCGCCTAGGATCGGCCGGATGAGCCAACAGCCCGAGGCGAACATGTCAGAGCCACCTTCAGCTGCCCCGCGGCGGCCGATGCGGTCTGTCCGCGTCGCCGATATTCCGGCGCTCTTCTCGGAAGGACCGGAGCCAGAGCCGAGCCGTCCTGCGCAGGTCCGCTGGCCGGCTGTCGGCCTCATGAAACTGCGCCTGCTCAAGCTCGTGCCTAGGGCGCTGCGTCGCGACGCGCCGAGCGCGCAAACGCAATTGCCGGTCTAGGGAGGAGTTCCAACCACAAAGGCGAAATCGTCTTCTTTTGTCGGCCGACGTTCTGGATTGCAGGACAAATCAGTTGTGAACGGCAATCTGCAATTATCGACGAACCATGCCACCGCGATGTGAGCGCGATCCAAAATGTCAGCTAAAATTCTGACATTGCTTGGCATGTCATCCCTTTTCTTTCCGGCAAAAGCGGGCGACACGGCGATATACATGCCAATTAAATCCGGCCGCACGTCGCTGGACAAACAATTGGCAGAAACTTTCCACCCCTTGTATCTGAATACCCCGCCCAAATCTTGCACGTAAGTGCGCGAACCGGTATCCGGCAGGCATAGGATGTTGATCTCAAACCGTTCATTTGGTGGAATTTTATCCAGCTCATAGCCAAGCGCGAGTTTTTGCAAATCATTCAAATGCCAATAGACCGGATGCACCGCGTACTGCTTTTGCAATTCGGCATCCTTTTTTCCAACCTCTTCTTGGATGGCAAGTTGAATGGCACCGTAGCCGGCGGTCAGTACAATTGCGGTCAAGCAAATCGCAAAAATCGACCACCCTACGGTGCGCAGCCAATGATGACGCGGCATTCCCTTTTCCGATTCCCGAGCAAACGCGATCCATGCGAGACCGCCAATAAGCAGCAAGGGCATAAGAAATGGTGAGGAAATGGCCGCAGCAGGCACGTATGCGCCGCCGGCCTTGGCAACGCTCAACCAGAAACCAATGCGGCCTTGCGCAATCCACGCGATCACAACCAAAAGTATGACTGCCCATCCTGGGAGTTTGACGGGCTCAGTGAAGAGCGCCTTCAGTCGCCGCCAAGACGCACGGGCCGACTGCGAGGATTGGTCTGGCGGGGCAGCCATGCGCGAGACTCTCATGGGCATTCGGATTGTCTCTCAAGTCCGGGATCATGGCCAGGAAAGTCCAAACGAAGCGTCTCTAAGCACGAGGCTTCAAAGAAAGTTTCTCGGCAGCGCTGGATTCCTCCAGCCTCCCTAAAGCATGATGTTTTTACGTTTAGGCATAACCTGCGTTTTTGAGATAGTGAGCGCATTCGTCTTGAGTGAAGGCTTCGAGGAGTTCGCCGGTTGCGGCGCAGAGGGTTTCGACGGTGCGCGGGGCGGTT
>DATFNQ010000143.1:0-10990 GCA_035266305.1 Methylovirgula sp. | reverse complement strand
TCTCCAGCCCAATGAAAGAGTCATAATCCCTGTGCAGAGGTACTAGATGAAGCTCTTGATTCCGTTCAACCAGATGAGGCAGAAGCATCATGAGCCGCAAGCTCACCGTTCCTAACCCCGATCGCATTGCCGACGACACGCCATTGCGCTTAGAGGCGGCTGCCCTTCTCGAATTCCCCGACGGCAGCATGTAGGCCTCGGGCCTTCGTCGGGAGGCTGCCAAGGGCCGGCGTCGAAATACGCGCCAGCCCGGCGCGAGCGTGATCTCTCTGAAATCCCGGTCGGTGACGTAATCAATATCTATCTCACCGATGTCGTGCCGGGTCAGGCTCGGCCCGAGAAGGCGATCGAACGCGCCGGGCGGCTGCTCTCCTATTTCGGCATGATGACGCTCGATCAGATCACGGGAGCGACTTGCCGGGCCTATGTGGCGGCGCGCGCAGGGCGAGGCAGATCAAACAAGGGAAAGGGCGGCGGGGCGCGGCGCGACTTGCAGGACCTTGCCGCCGCGATCAATCATCACGCGAAAGAAGGGCTGCACCGCGGCCTTGTGCGCGTCGCGCTTCCCGAACGGGGCAAGGCTCGCCAACGATGGCTTACCCGCGACGAGTTCGCCAAACTGCTCTGGGCCTGCTATCGCGCCCGCGAAATGCAGGACGGGCGCGAGACCACCAAGCGCCCGCTGCGCCACCTATGCCGATTTCTGCTGCTCGGCGCTTACACAGGCTCGCGGCCGGGCGCCGTTCTCAATGCCTCATGGGAACGCGGCCCCGGCTTATCATGGATCGATGTCGATCGTGGCGTCTTCTATCGGCATGGGGAGGGCGAGAGGGAGACCGACAAGCGCCAGCCGACGGTTCGCCTCGCGCCAGGGCTTCTCGCCCACTTGCGCCGCTGGAAGCGATTGGACGAGGGTCGAGGCTTCGTCATCACCTATGCCGGCCAGCCGGTCGCCAGCGTGAAGACGGCGTTGACGCGCGCGTGCAGGCTCGCAGCAATCGAAGGCGGCGTCACGGCCTACACTCTGCGCCATACGGCGGCCTCATGGCTCGTCAGCAAGGGGCTTCCGACGCGGAAGGTGGCGGATTTCCTTGGCACGAGCGAGCCCATGATTCGTGACCATTATGGCCATCTTGCACCCGATTATCAGGATGAGGCAGCGCGCGCGATCGGGCGTAAGTAAGAAAGCTGCGTGTTCCGGCACAATGACGTTTCGGTGCCGCAGATGGTGCGAAAAAATTGAACGGGCCGAAACCGTCTAGCTAAGTATCTGATGTTATGGTGGGCCGGGCAGGGCTCGAACCTGCAACCAGACCGTTATGAGCGGCCGGCTCTAACCAATTGAGCTACCGGCCCGGTAGCTCCTCTCCCCGCTTGCGGGGAGAGGGAGAGGCAAGGTAAGCGGCCAATCACCTTGCCCCTCACCCTACCCTCTCCCCGCAAGCGGGGAGAGGGGCGCATTACATCGAAGCTGCGACACGACGCAAGGCGCGATGCCCCGTGATTGAATGATCTCGGCTGCAATCCCTCGTCAATCCAATAGAGCCGGCGCCCTACCTGATCACGACCGACGCCCGCCTGCGCGTCACCTTTCGGTGAGCTTCAGCTCGATCCGGCGGTTCTTGCTGTAGGCGCCCTCGGTGTCGCCGGGATCGATCGGCTGGAATTCGCCGAACCCGGCGGCGGCAAGGCGCTCCGGCGGCACGCCCTTGCTGATCAGGTACTGGACGACGGCAATCGCCCGCGCGGATGACAGCTCCCAGTTCGAGTGGAACTGCGCCGATTGTATCGGCCGCTTGTCGGTATGGCCGTCTACGCGCAGTATCCAGGGTATCTCCGGCGGGATCTCATGGTTGAGCTCGACGATCGCGCTGGCGAGCTTGTCGAGCTCGGTCTTGCCGGCGGGGTTGAGCGTCGCCTGGCCGGTATCGAAGAGGACCTCAGATTGGAAAACGAAACGGTCGCCGACCGTTCGTATGTCCGGCCGGTCGCCGAGGATCTGCCGCAACCGGCCGAAGAAATCGGAGCGATAGCGCGACAGCTCCTGGACCTTTTGCGCCAAGGCGATGTTGAGCCGTGAGCCGAGATCGGCGATCTTGGCCTGCGATTCGCGGTCGCGCGCTTCCGAGGCGGAGAGCGCGTCCTCGATCGCCCCGAGTTGCTTGCGCAGCGCGGCGATCTGCTCATTGAGGATATCGACCTGGGCAAGCGCCTGGGCGGAAATCTGCTTTTCGGCGCTCAGCTGCTGCTGGGCCGCGGCGACCCGCTGGTCGGCGCCCGAAGCGCCGGAATTGGCGGCGTCGATCTGGGCCTGCAGCTTCGCCTTGCCCTTCTTCTCCATGTCGAGGGTCGCCTGGAGCGCGGCGAGGCTGGATTGAGCGTCCGCCTTGCCGGCCCGCTCCATGGCGAGAAGCGAGGTCAACTCGGCGATCTGCTTGTTGAGCCTGTCCAGCACCGTGTCCTTGCCGGAAACTTCCCGAGCGAGGAAGAATTGCGCCATCATGAACACCGACAGAAGAAAGACGATGACGAGCAGCATCGTCGACAGAGCGTCGACGAAGCCCGGCCAATAATCGATGGCGCGCTGCCGCCGTGCACGAACCGCAGGCATCAGCGGCGCTCCGATTCTCTGGCAATCTGTTTCAACACCCCTTTGATCTCCGAACTCTGCTCGGCCTGGGCCTCGACCCAGTCGCGGATCAATTGCTGTTCCGATCGCATGTGCTGGACGAGGCTTTGAATGCCGTCGGCAAGATTGGCCATGGCGATCGAAGTCGCCCGCGCGTGGCTTTGGTCCGCCGTCATCGCGATCTTATCGATCGCGGCGTGCAAATCGTGTGGCATGCCCTCGAGCACCGGGCCACCTTCGATGAGCGTGTCGGGGGAGGTGCTGGCGGTCAGATTGTCTTCGAGCTCGTTGTAGAACCTGTTCTGCGCCTGCCCGGCTTGAAGATCGAGAAAGCCGAGCACGAGCGAGCCGGCCAAGCCGAAGAGCGACGAGGTGAACGAAATGCTCATGCCGGCGAGCGGCGCAGCCAGGCCGTTCTTCAGATCCTCGAACATGACAGCGGCGTCGTTGCCGGTTTGCATCGACCTGATGACTTCGCCGATCGAACCGACCGTCGCGAGCAGGCCCCAGAACGTGCCGAGCAGACCGAGGAAGATGAGCAGGCCGGTGAGATAGCGTGCCGTATCGCGCGCTTCGTCGAGCCGCGTCCCGATCGAATCGAGGATCGCCCGCAAGGTCAAGGTCGAGATCGTCGCGCCGGCCGGACGATCGCCCAGCAATGTCTCCATGGGCGCCAGCAGGATGGGGGCCGCCACCTTGTGCGCCGTGCCGCGCGGCAGGGCATTCACCCAGCGCACCTCGCGGAACAGCCGGATCACCTGCCGTAACGTCAGGATGATGCCGACGCCGAGAACGAAGAAGATCAGGCTGTTGAGACCGGGATTGGCCATGAAGGCGATGCGGATCTGCTTGTGCAGGATCAGCACGACGAAGCTGACGAGGATGAGGAAGACCATCATCCGCAGCAGATAGACGCGCGGCGAGGAGAGCCTGTAGGGATCGAGGTCGACCGCCATTGTCCAATCCTGTTCGCCTTCGATTGCCGGTATCGCTCGCGGCCGGCCGGCGCCCGCCTCTGGTTGCGATGGAGCGCCGGAGTTCTAGCATGGATCGGCGTCATCCGGCAGAGCGAATGAGCGCCAATAATTGCGAATGTATGGTCTCGTTGCCGGCGCAGATGGAACCCTTGGCGAGCATGTCGGGGCCGCCGTCGGCGTCGCTGACGAAGCCGCCGGCTTCCCTGATGATCAAAGTTCCGGCGGCAAGGTCCCAAGGCTTCAGGTCGCGCTCCCAATAGCCGTCATAGGCGCCGGAGGCGACAAAGCAGAGATCGAGCGCCGCGGCGCCCAGCCGGCGCAGGTTGGAGGCGCGTGCCATCACGGCGGAAAGTTCCATTTTGAAGCGCCCATGCCCCGACTTTCCAAGGTGCGGGATCCCACAGCCGATGAGCGCCTCGCCGATGTCGCGGCGCGCCGCGACCCGCAGACGGCGGTTGTTGAGATAGGCGCCCTGGCCTTTCTCTGCGATGTACATCGACTCGGTAACGGGATTATAGATGAGGCCCGCGACCAGCTGGCCCTCGCGCGAAAGACCGATCGAGATCGCGAAGATCGGCAGGCCGTGGAGGAAATTCGTCGTTCCGTCGAGCGGATCGATATACCATGTGTGGCTCTTGTCGGGGCCTTCGATCGTGCCGCTTTCCTCGAGCACGAAGCCATAGCCGGGCCGCGCCTTCGACAATTCCTCGAACAGGGTCTTCTCGGCCTTGCGATCGGCGGCGGAGACGAAATCGCCCGGCCCCTTCACCGAGACTTGAAGATTCTCGACCTCGCCGAAATCGCGCTTCAAGCCCCGCCCCGCCTTCAGCGCTGCCGCGGTCATCACGTTCATCAGGGCGGAGCGAATCATGGGAGTCGCAATTCCGTATTTCGGGCCGAAGGCTTCTGTCGCTACCAGCGGAATCATCGGGGATTCGGTCGATTTCGCAGAACCCCAGCGATAAGCCTCGTAGGCGAAGGAAAGGCAAGTAAACGATCGGCAACGCTCTCCTCTCCCCGCTTGCGGGAAGAGGGTAGGGTGAGGGGCCGGGGGATTAGCTTCAAGAGCGCAGCCAATCACCTCGCCCCTCACCCAACCCTCTCCCCCTTCGCTTTGCTCACGGGGAGAGGGGGCCTCACACTCCGCCCATCTTGCAGATCAGCTTCCATTCGGCATCAGTGACGGGCTGCACCGAAAGACGGGAATTATTGACGAGAACCATGTCTTTGAGCCGCGGCTCCGCCTTGATCGCCGTGAGGCCGACCGGTGTCTTCAAGGCCCTTTCGGCGCGCACGTCGACCATGCCGAATGTGCCGGTCTTGTCGCTCGGGTCGGGATAATAGGGCTTGATGATCGTCACGATGCCGACGATCTCCTTGCCCTCGTTCGAGTGATAGAAGAAGGCGCGGTCGCCGACCTTCATCGCCATGAGGTTCAGCTTGGCGCTATGGTTGCGCACGCCGTTCCAGAACGTGCCCTTCTCGCCGGCCTCGACCTGCTGCTGCCAGGACCAATTGTTCGGCTCGCTCTTGAGCAGCCAGTGCGCCATACTCTCATTCCTCGTCATGATCGAAAACGGTGAACGTCATTGCGCGAAGCGAAGTGCGCGTTCCTTCTCCCCTTGCGGGAGAAGGTGCCCCGCGAAGCGGGGCGGATGAGGGGTTGCGCGACCCCTCACCCGGCCGGCTCCGCCGGCCCCCCTCTCCCACAGGGGGAGAGGGTTCGCACGTTGCGGATTGCTTCGCTTCGCTAGCAATGACGGCAGCCGACATGTCACTCCGCCTCATTCATAAAGGCGCACGTCGACATCGCCAGCGAATTCGGGCTTGGCCGGGCGCGCCAGCAGGGCTTCGATCGCCGCATCGATTTCGATACGCTCAGTGAGCACCGCTTCGACCGCCGCCGAGATCGGCATGTCCACCGACTTTCGGTGGGCGAGGTCGACGAGAATGCCGCAGGTATGAACGCCTTCAACGAGCCTGCCATCGGCGCTTGCCGCGGCGAGGCTTGCGCCGCGCCCCAAGGCGAAGCCGAAGGAAAAATTCCGCGATTGGTGAGAGGTGCAAGTCAAGACGAGATCGCCGAGGCCGGAGAGCCCGGCAAGCGTCGCGGGATCCGCCCCGAAGGCGCGCCCGAACCGGGTGAGCTCGGCGAAGCCGCGCGCGATCAGCGCCGCGCCGGCGCTCGCCCCGAGCCCGCGGCCCGCGGCAATCCCGCTGGCGATCGCGAGAACGTTCTTGGCGGCACCGCCGATCTCGACACCCCGAATATCGGCGCAGTGGTAGAGCCTGAACCACGGCGCCGCGAGCGTGCCGGCAAGCGCCGCGGCGCGCTCATGATCGGCGGCGGCGAGCGTCACCGCGGTCGGCAGGCCCTTGGCAACATCGGCCGCAAAACTCGGCCCGGAGAGCACGGCGGGCGGATTCTCGGGGAGGATTTCGGCCACGACCTGGCTCGGGAAGAGGCCGGTCCCCCGCTCAATGCCCTTCGCGCAGATGACGACGGGAATATCCGAGGCAACAAAGCTCAGCAGGGCCTGGCAAACCGGGCGCAGCGCCTGGGTCGGCACCGCGAGCAAGATGATGTCGGCCTCGGCCGCCACGGCAAGAGTGTCGGTCGGCGTCACGTTCGAGGCCAGCGGCACGCCGGGCAGGCGCCGCGCGTTGACGCCGGTCGCCGCCATCTCGGCGGCATGGCCGGCATCGCGCGCCCATAGCGTGACTCTGGCCTCGTTACGCGCGGCGAGGTTGGCAAGAACCGTACCCCACG
Source organism: Methylovirgula sp. (assembly GCA_035266305.1). GTDB lineage: Bacteria > Pseudomonadota > Alphaproteobacteria > Rhizobiales > Beijerinckiaceae > Methylovirgula. Next base: position 4,614 of record DATFNQ010000143.1, on the reverse strand, counting down.
CACCCGCGCCGAGAACCGCGATTTGGCGCTTGCGCTCCGGCATCCCAGTCTCTCCTCGATTGGCGCGCGTCCGGCAGGAAGAATCCGGCCGCCGCGCCTGGCTGTCGCTTCAATTGTGCGTGTGCTTGCCGGCCGCCCGCTCGCTGCAGGGCTGGAGCATGATCCCAAAAGTGTGCGGCGGTTTTGCAAAAAGCTCATGCGAGGGGCGGACTCTAGAGCAGGCGCGATCGCATCGGAAGCGACCCTGCTCTAAGCCTTGCCGTGATGCGCGGCTTCCCCGTCCGCGTCGAGCGGCCAGCGCGGACGTGCGGCAAACGTCATATCGTCGCTGAGCCCGAGCATCAGCCTCTCTATGCCGGCCCAGGCAATCATGGCGCCATTGTCCGTGCAGAGGTGAATGGGCGGGACGACGAGCCGCAATCCGCTTTCGCCGCAAAAACGCATCAAGGCGCGGCGAATCGCGGCATTGGCGGCAACCCCGCCGGCGACCACCACGGCGTGGCACGGGCCGAGCCGCTCGCCGAACATGCGCACGCCGGCGCGCAGCCGATCGACGAGCGTATCGACGACGGCGGCTTGGAAGGAAGCGCAGAGATCGGCGACATCGGCGCCAGTCAACGGCGCGATCCGCTCCGCCTCGAGCCGCACCGCGGTTTTCAATCCCGAGAAGGAGAAATCCGGCTTCGCCCGGCCTAGCATGGGGCGCGGCAGATCGAAGCGCGCGGCGTTGCCCTTCACCGCCTCGCGCTCGACGACAGGCCCGCCGGGATAGCCGAGCCCGAGCATCTTAGCCACCTTGTCGAAGGCTTCGCCGACCGCGTCATCGACGGTGGCGCCGAGGCGCAAATAATCCCCGACGCCCTTCACGGCAACGAGCTGCGTATGGCCGCCGGAGACCAGCAGCAGAAGATAAGGGAAATCAAGGCCGCCGGCGAGCCGCGCGGTCAAGGCATGCGCTTCGAGATGGTTCACTGCGACAAAGGGCTTGCGCGCGGCGAGCGCCAGCGCCTTGGCCGTCGTCACGCCGACGATGACGCCGCCGATGAGACCGGGCCCCGCCGCGGCCGCGATGCCGTCGAGATCGGCGAGTGTGAGCTTGGCATGTTCGAGCGCGCGGACGACCAGCCGATCGATCACGTCGATATGGGCGCGGGCGGCGATTTCCGGCACCACGCCGCCGTACGCCTGATGTTCGGCGATCTGGCTCATGACCTCGTTGGCCAGAATCTCGCCGCCGCCTTCGGGCTTGAGCCGGACGACGGCCGCCGCCGTCTCGTCGCAGGTGGTTTCAATTCCGAGCACGCGCATGAGCCAAACTTACCACAATATCGCGGCCAATCCCCTCGCCCCTCACCCTAACCCTCTCCCCATTCGCTGATGCTCATGGGGAGAGGGGACGATGGACATGCTCTAGATGAGCATATCTGGAGTTACACCCGGCGAACCGCCGCGTGGCGGAAAGCCTGCTTTTGGTGCAGAACTTATTGTACAACGCCATAAGGGCAAAACAGCAAGGAAATCAGCCATTCCTTCTCTTCATTCATCGCTCGGCGCCGGGCCGCGGCTGAGGATAGGGACGCGCGGCAGCCCCTTGGCGCTGGCGCAGGCCCATGAGCTCGAGCGCCGGCTCGCGGCGCTCCATGCCGTCGGCCATTTCGAGATCGTCACGATCAAGACGAGCGGCGATCTGATCCAGGATCGCCCGCTGAGCGAAGCGGGCGGCAAGGGCCTCTTCACCAAAGAGCTCGACATTGCGCTGGAGCGCGGCGAGGTGGATATCGCCGTTCATTCGGCGAAGGATCTGCCGACGCTCCTGCCGGACACGATCGAGATCATCGGCTATCTGCCGCGCGAGGATGCGCGGGATGTCTTCATTTCGGCAAAAGCGCCCGACCCGCGCGCGCTGCCGGCCGGGGCGGTCGTCGGCACGGCGTCGCTACGCCGTGCCGCTTTGTTGAAACGGCTGCGGCCGGATCTCGCCGTCACCCTGCTGCGCGGCAATGTCGAGACGCGGCTGGCGAAGCTGGCACGCGGCGAGGTCGATGCGACAATCTTGGCGCTCGCCGGGCTCAATCGGCTCGGACTCGCGCATCAAGCCACGAAGGTTCTCGATTGCCAGGATTTCGTTCCCGCCGTCGGGCAAGGCGCGATCGCCATCACGGCGCGGCGCGGCGATGCTGCGGTCATGGACCTGCTCAATCCGATTCTCGATCCGGCGACCGGCGTCGCATTGCGGAGCGAACGAGCCTTGCTGCGCGTGCTCGACGGCTCATGCCGCACGCCGATCGGCGGTCATGCGCGTCTTCAGGGAACGACGCTCGCCCTGCATGCGATCGTGTTGCGGTCGGACGGGGCGCAGTTCTTCGAAACGCGATTGAGCGGGCCGCAGGCCGAGGCCGAAGAGCTCGGCGAAAGCGCCGCCCGCGAGCTGCTTGCCCGTGCGCCAAAAGGCTTTCTCGAGGGTTGATCCGTGCTCGTCTTGCTCACCCGCCCCTTTGATGAGGCGACGCGCAGCGCCGCGAAGCTCGCCGCCATCGGCCACACGGCGGTGCTTTCGCCGGTCGTCGAAATCGTGCCGACCGGCGCGGTCTGGCCGCGGGGCGTCATCGACGCGGTGATCGCCACGAGCGCGCGTGCTTTCCAATCTCTCCAACTCGCGCCGGAATGGCCGCCGCCGGAGCTGCGACGGCTTGTGCCACTCTATCTCGTCGGCGCGAAAACGGCGGAAGCGGCGCGCGCCTGCGGGTTTGAAGGCCCGCTGCGGATTACCCTCGATGCCAAGGCGCTTTGCTCCGTGATCAGCGACAGGTTCGAGGCTCCGACTCGCGTCCTTTATCTCGCCGGACGCGACCGCAAGAGCGATCTCGAGGCGTGCTGCGCTGACGCCGGGCTTGCTCTCGAGGTGGTGGAAACTTATGCGGCGCAAGCCGCGGGCAGCCTTTCGGACGAAGCGGTTCAGCTTGCAGCGGCGGGTGCGCTCGGCGCGATCGTGCATTTTTCCCGACGCAGCGGGGAAATTTTCCTGAGGCTCGCGGCAGATGCCGGACTTGATCCCGCGACGCCCGTCCATGTGGCGATCTCCGAAGACGCGGCGGCACCTTTGCAAGCGGCGGCTCTGCCGCACGTCGTGGTGGCCACCGAGCCGAACGAGGACGCAATCCTCGCGTTGCTGCGCAAGGCCCCCGAACCCGGGGCGTAAGCGACGCTTTCCGCTTTGGCCCTGCGGCGCCAACGTCGCCGCATTGTGATCGGAGCACACGATTTGAGCGCCGGAAACCTTGATAAGCCTGCTCCACGCGAACATCTTAGCGCCAACGCCCCGGCCGATTGAATGCGGACGCGCCGCTAAGCAAATATTTCGCGTCGCAGCAGGAACGTTTCTTACAACAATCTTCCGACCTCCAACGGCCGGCTATGATAGACGTGAATTTGAGCCCAACAGACCTGTGTTCAAACCGATCCAGCTCGGATTTTTCCCTTTGGGGAGTCGAAGTCAGGTACATCCCAAAAGGAAAAACATCTTGACCCTGGATGACACAATCACGCGTGAACACGACACGGTGCGCACCGCCGCGCTAGAGGTCGTGGGGGTCAGCCATTTTTATGGCAAGCGCAAGGCCCTGGACAATGTTTCCTTCATCGTCGAGCCGGGAAGTTTCACCGTGCTCCTCGGTCTCAACGGAGCCGGCAAGAGCACGCTCTTTTCGCTGATCACGCGGCTTTACGCCACCCGCAGCGGGACCATCCGAATCTTCGGCTTCGATGTCAGTCGCCAGAGCGGCGAAGCACTCCGCCGCCTCGGTGTCGTGTTTCAGCCGCGCACGCTCGACCTCGAACTGACGATCATGCAGAATCTCATCTATCACGCTGCCCTGCACGGCATCGGGCCGCAGGAGGCCAAGCGGCGAGCAAGGGCCGTGCTGGCGCGCGCCGGGCTCGCGGAGCGTGCCTCGGAAAGGGTGCGGAACCTTTCAGGCGGCTATATAAGGCGCGTCGAAATCGCCAGGGCGTTCCTGCATCGCCCGGAGCTGTTGCTGCTCGACGAGGCGACCGTCGGGCTCGATGTCAAGGCGCGGGCCGATATTATCGCGCAGGTGCGTGGTCTCGTCGCCAGCGAAGGGATCGGCGTGCTTTGGACGACTCATCTCATCGACGAGATCGCCAAGACCGACTCGGTCGTCATCCTGCACGAGGGCAAGATCCGCGAAAAAGGCCTCGCCACCGAGATCCTGGCGCGCAGTTCGGCGCCCGACATGCGCACGGCCTTCGTCAAGGTCACCGGCGCCGACCTCTATGAAGGGAACGGCCAATGACCAGCCTTGCCAGCATTGTCAGCATTGGCCGCGCGCCGCGCAAAGGCTTCACGCTCACCCAATATGCGATATGCCTGCAAGGGATCGTGTGGCGCGAGGCCTTGCGCTTCCTGCATCAGCGCGGACGTTTCGTCTCGGCCTTGGTGCGACCGCTCGTATGGCTGTTCATCTTCGCCTCCGGCTTCCGCGCGGTCCTCGGCGTCTCGATCATCCCGCCCTATGAAACCTATATCACCTACGACGTCTTCATCACGCCGGGGCTGATGGCGATGATCCAGCTCTTCAACGGCATGCAGTCGTC
>DATFNQ010000142.1:0-8256 GCA_035266305.1 Methylovirgula sp. | reverse complement strand
CCGGAAATAGATGCGCGAGACCTTGCCCTGGTAGCGTGCAACGACAGGCTTGAGGATGCCGTCCCAGCCATGGGCACTGTGCACGTTGCCAGGGCGCAGCGCGCTGCGTTCCAGATCACCGAACTGATTGAACACGAACAGCGGATGATAACAGCGGGATTATCGGCTCTGACGGAGGAATGAAGATCCGCCACGTTAACGCCGTGAGCTTTGGCCCAGTTAAGCCTGCATTCCCCGGATGAGGCGAAGCTTGAGGATGCGGTTGCGGCCTATCGCGCGGCGCTGGAGGAATTCACCGCGGAAGGAGATCCACATGACCGCGAAATGGCGCAGGATGGACTCACTAGTGCGTCCGCATCGTTGCAGCGTCGCCGTGCACAGTAGCGGGCGGTGCAAAACCAAGAAATTTGCACCGCTATGGATGGTTATCGACGGACGGCCACAGCATTGACGCGTAAGGGGGAGGTAGCTACGCGGGGGACGAAGACGAGACAGTTTCTTAAGACGGCGGCAAGCGGTGCGAACCGCGCGAAGTACATCGCGTCATCCGCGCCGGGCTTGGGCCCTTCCATCCGATCATTTTCTTGAAGCCGGGACTGTGTCGCCGACGGCGACGTGATGCATTTCCGGCCTCCGGCGTCCGACGTAGCTTTCATCGCCCCTCTGCTCGCGCGCGGATGGCGGCGAGATGCTCATTGTTCTGGAACAGAATCATCACGATCTCGGTCACGATGCGCGCCGCCATGAGGCCGACGGCCGTACCAATGATCGCGCAGAGCAGCCAGGCGAGGCCGGGCAAAAAGGAATAGGCCATCGCCTCGAGGGCGGCCAAGACGTTGATGAGGCCGAAAACGGCGATCAAGGCCGCTTGCAGCAGAAAGAAGACGCGGATGATCGATGGCGTGAGATAGCGGTCGAACGTCAGGAAATCTTGAATGCTCGGCATCATCCCCTCGGCTGTTTCAAGTTGATGTTTTGACTTAGTCGCGGTTCCGATATTCTAGATTATAGCCGGGCGTGCGAATAGCCCGTGCAAGAGGCGCGAGGGGCCCATGGGCAGAGGGCGGGCATGGGTCTTCGCGATGCTCGGGGTCGCGGCGCTCGCGACGCAGGCGGCGGCCGGCCCCAACTGGCCGGATACGTTCGTGAGCCGGCTCGAAGCGCTCGCGCTTATGGAGACGCTGAATGCGAGCCTGCTCGCGAGCAACAGCGCCACGGACACTCTTCAAGATTGGTGCGCGGGCCATCACATGGCCGCGGATGCGACGATCCATGCGCATCTGCTGCGCGACGTGCAAAAGCCGATTTCCGCCGCTGACCGCCAGCGGCTCGAGATCGGCGCTCACGAGCCGGTGATCTATCGCCGCGTCGAACTCGCCTGCGGCGATCACATATTGTCGCGCGCCGACAATTGGTATGTGCCGGCCCGCCTCACGCCGGCCATCGACAGAGCTCTTGAGACGAGCGACATTCCTTTCGGCCGCGCGGTGAAAAGTCTGCGGCCGCGTCGGCAGACTTTCGCAGTCTTGATCTTATGGCGTCCGCTGGCCGAGGGATGGGAGATGGCGCCGCCGGCCGATCATCCAGATTCCAAACTTGTTGTTCCGCCGGTGCTCTTCGAACACCGCGCAGTGGTCTACGCCTATGGCAAGCCCATCTCCGAGGTCGATGAAAGCTACACAAGCGACATCCTCAACTTTCGCACCGGCCAGTGAGGAAAGCGAGGCGCGAGCCGCGCTTCGGCTCGCCGCGAGATCGAATTGGCTCCCCAGGTTAGATCGCGAGCTTGGGCGCGCTGAGCCCGGCTCCCCGTTTTGGCTTGGCTTCAGCCACGCTCGCGATCTATGCTCTTGGTCTGGCCACAGAGGCAAATATGGCCAAGAAGACATTTCGACTGTTTGTTTCCTCTCCCGGCGACGTGGAGGCCGAGCGCCGCCGTGTCGATACCGTTGCGCAGCGGCTCAACGCCGAGTTCGAAGAGGTCGCGTCATTCGAGGTGATCCGCTGGGAGACCTCCTATTATTCGGCGCACGACACGTTCCAGAAGCAGATCCCGGAGGCCGCCGCCTGCGACCTCGTCGTAGCGATCTTTCGTGCCAGGCTCGGCACGCAATTGCCGGCGGACTTTCACAAAGATCCTTCCGGACAAGTCTATCCGAGCGGCAGCGCCTATGAGGTCTTGAGCGCGATCGAGGCGCGCAAAAGCGGCGGGGATTTGCCCGACGTCTATGTCTTTCGTTATCCAAAACCTCCCTTCGTCGAGCTCGACGATCCGGCAGAGCTGCAAGTCAAGGACCAGTGGGAGCATCTCAAAGCGTTCTTCGATCTCTGGTTCAGGACGCCGAGCGGCCAGTTCATTGCCGCGTTCCAAGAATTCACCTCGACGGACGATTTCGAGAGCAAGCTCGAAGATTGCCTGCGCCAATGGCTGCTGCGGCGTGGGGTCATCGCCACGGGGCCGGTCTGGGATCGGCTCGTCAAGGGCTCGCCGTTCCGGGGTCTCGAACCCTTCGATGCGCGGTATGGCGAGGTGTTCTTCGGTCGCTCCGGCGCGATTGAAAAGGGCGCGAAGCTGCTTGGCGAGGCGGCCAAGCCCGAGGCGCGCCTGCTGCCCTTCCTGCTTCTGATCGGGGCGAGCGGCAGCGGCAAATCCTCGCTGCTTCGCGCCGGGTTGATCCCGCGCCTCGTGCGGCCGGGGACGATCCTCGACATAGATTTATGGCGGCAGGCGCTCATCGTGCCGAGCGCCGAGCCCTTGCTGGCACTCGCCGAGGCTTTGTTTCGCGAAGACGCGTTGGGGCCGGAGCTGCGCCAGGGTGATTTTCCAACCAAGGAGCTGCTCGCCAGGCAATTGGCGGGCGATCCGGACGTTGCCATAGCGCCGGTTCGCGCGGCGCTGAAAAAGGCCGCCGCACAGCGCGCCATGGATCTCAAACAGGACGAACCGCGTCCGGCGCGCCTGGCGCTCGCCCTCGATCAGGTCGAGCGTTTGTTCACCGAGGCCGAGCCGGAGGCGGTCGAGGTTTTCGCTCAAGTCATCAGAGCGCTCGTCACGCACGGGCTTGCCTATGTGGTTGCGGCACTCAGAAGCGATGCCTATGGGCGTTTCCAGAGAATTCCCAGCTTCCTCGCCTTGAAGGAGCAAGGCGCGCAGCTCGATCTTCTGCCGCCTTCCGAGAGCGATCTCGAAGAGATCGTGACGCAACCCGTCGCCATTTGTCATCCGCCGCTTGCCTTCGAGGTCAAGGACGGACGCTCACTGGCCCAGGTCCTGGTCAGCGACGCCGAGGGGGGCGACGTGCTCGCCCTCCTGCAAATGACTCTGCAGCGTCTGTTCGACGCCGAAGCCGGACGCGGCGACGGCCTCTTGCGCTTTTCCGATTATCCGGGGCTCGCGGCCGCCGTGACGCAAACGGCGGAAGCGGCGGTGGCAAGGCTCGATGAGCAGGCGCGTGCCGCCGTGCCGGCCCTGTTGACGGCGCTCGTGCGCGATGTTGCGCCCGATCCGATCCTCGGCACGCCGATGCCCGTCGTGCAGCCGCTCGATCGGGCCGCATTCGAGAAGCAGTCTGCGCCGCGCGCGGCGCTCGTCGATGCCTTCGTCGCGGCGCGCCTGTTGACGCAGGAGGCGACGGGACCGTCGGTTCAAGTACGGCCCGTCCATGACTCCTTGCTGCGCATCTGGCCGCAGGCCGTGACGATCATTTCCGAGAATGCCGCGTTGATCCGCGTGCGCCACACGCTCGAGCCGATCGTGCGCGAATGGGCGGAGGCGAAGCCCGCCGAGAAGGCGCGCCATCTCGAAATTTCGCCGGCCCTGCTCGATGGCGCGCAAGCCATGGTCGCGCGGTTTGGCGAGGATCTGCCGGCCGACATGCGCGACTTCGTCTCGGGCGCCGTGGCGGCGGATAAGGCGCGACGCGCGATGGAAAGGCGGCGCCACCAGCGGGTGCTCTTCGGCACCATGGCGGCGGCAGTGATCTTCGCGGTGCTGGGCGGCGTGGCCTTCTGGCTGCTCAACATCGCCCAGCATCAGAAACTGCGCGCCGAGAGGGATCTCGCCGTAGCCAAACAAATGATCAACGGCCTGAAAGAGACTGCGCAGGGGTTAGCCAGCATAACCGGCGTGCCGGCCGCAATGGTTCGTCAGCTGCGCGAGACGGCCAATGTGGCAACCGAGACTCTCGCGGCGAACGAGCCGGGGGACAAGGACCTGCAGCGCATCCGCGTGGCGATCCACGAGAGTATCACTGTGAAGATCGTGTCCGGGGGGCAGCCGGCGAGCGAGCCGAGCGCGGGCGACATGGATGCTCTGCGCAATCGCGCCGAGACGGATGCTGCCGAATTCGACAAATTGAAGTCGCTTGCCGCTGGCGGCCAATCCATCGCCGAGTTTTCGTACGCAACGCTCTATGATCCCGAGTTCAAGCTGAGCAAACTTGTTTCGCCCGACGCCAACCTCGCGCTGTCGTGGTATATGAAAGCTGCCCAGCAAGGCCATAGCGTCGCGCAATACAACGTCGCTCGGATGTATCAGGAGGGCAAGTTCGGAATTGTCCAGAACTTCGCGACGGCGGTCGTCTGGTATCAAAAATCGGCGGCGGGGGGATTCATGTATGCGCAGAAGAACCTCGCCATTATGTATCGCGACGGAACCGGCGTAGCCGCGGACAGGGCGCATGCCGTGCGCCTCTTCCAAGCGGCAGCCAATCAAGGCGAGTCCTATTCCGAAACCGAAGTCGGTTTCGCTTATGAGAGCGGCAGCGGCGGTCTTACCGCCGATCAGGTGCAAGCCGTCTATTGGCTGCAAAAAGGCGCCGCGCAAGGCGATCTTTCCGCCGAGCGGAACTTGGGCGTTCATTATCGCGACGGCAAGGGCGTGGCCGTCGACGGCAAGCTCGCGCTGCAATGGTTTCAGAAGGCCGCCGACGCCGGCGATGCCTTTTCGGAGGCCGAAGTCGGCACCGCCTATATGTTGGGAAAAATCTATCCCCTCGATCAGGCCCAGGCGATCACCTGGTTCCAGAAATCGGCGGCACAAGGCAATTCTTACGCGGAGCGCCGATTGGGCATTGCCTATCGGGATGGCGCGGGCGTTCCCCTCGATCACGCCACGAGCCTGCAATGGTACGAACGCGCGGCCAAGCAGAACGACGGCTATAGCGAGGCGGAAATCGGCCTCGCCTACGAGACGGGGACGGTCTATCAGCAGAATGCGGCGGAGGCGCTGAAATGGTTCGCGCGCGCCGCCGGACATGGCGATGCCTTGGGACAGGATCGGATGGGCATCGCCTATTATACCGCCAATGGCGCCGAGCGCGACCTGCCGAAAGCGCTCAGCCTGTTTCAGCAGGCCGCGGAGAGCGGCAATTCGGAGGCGCAAGTCTATCTCGCCATCATGTATGACCAGGGGCTTGCGACGGCCGCCGATCCGGGCAAGGCCGTCTACTGGCTGCAAAAGGCCGCCGCGCAAGGCAATATCGCGGGCGAGCGCAACTTGGGCACCCATTATCGCGACGGCACCGGCATAGCCGCCGACCCGAAGGTTGCGCTGCAATGGCTCCAAAAGGCCGCCGACGCGGGCGATGCTTTTTCGCAGGGCGAGGTCGGCAGTGCCTATATGTCGGGCAAGGTCTATCCTCTCGATCAGGCCCAGGCGATCGCTTGGTATCAGAAGGCCGCGGCGCAGGACGACGCCTACTCCGAGCGGCAATTGGGCATCGCCTATCGGGACGGGAAGGGCGTGCCCATCGATCACGCAACGAGCCTCGAATGGTACGAGCGCGCGGCCAAGCAGAACGACGGATATAGCGAGGCCGAAATCGGTCTCGCCTACGAGAACGGAACCGTCTATCGGCGCAATCCGGCGGAGGCACTGAAGTGGTTTGCGCGCGCCGCCGAGCATGGCGACTCACTTGGGCAGGAGCGCATGGGCGTCGCCTATCTGAACGGAAACGGCGTCGCCCGCGACTTGCCGAAAGCTTTCGGCCTGTTGCAGCAGGCCGCGCAGAACGGCGTCGCGGCGGCGCAATTCTCTCTCGGCCTGATGTATGACCAGGGCCTCGCAACCGCTGCCGATCCGGCACTGGCCCTCCAATGGTTCCAGAAGGCCGCCGATAACGGCAACGCCGACGCGCAAAACGCTGTCGGCATGGCCTATGCGAAAGGGCGGGGCATCGGCCAGGATTATGATCAGGCACGCCTCTGGCTGGAGAAGGCCAAGGCGAGCGGCAGCACAGAGGCGGCCGCCAATCTGCGGGCGTTGCCATAGCCATGACCCACGATCCGGGCGATGAGCGCAACGCTCAGCCGCCGCGCTTCGACGCGGATTTCGCGAACCTGCTCACCGAGCTCTTCCGCTGGCGGCGCGACGTGCGCCGCTTTCGCTCAGAGCCGATCGGCGGCGAGGTGCTGGACGAGCTCGTCGCGCTGGCGACGCTCGCGCCCTCCGTGGGGCACAGTCAGCCCTGGCGTTTCGTTGCCGTGGAGAGTGAAGAGCGGCGCAGTGCCGTCATTGCCAGCTTCAACCGCTGCAACGCGGCGGCGCTCGCGACTTATGAAGGCGAGGCCGCGGCGCTCTATGCGCGGCTCAAATTGGCCGGGCTTTGCGAGGCGCCCGTTCACCTCGCCGTCTTCTGTGACACCGCGACGGAAGTGGGCCGCGGCCTCGGCCGCATGACCATGCCGGAGACGCTTTGCTATTCCGTCGTCGGTGCGATCCAGAATCTCGCGCTCGCGGCCCGCGCGCGCGGTCTCGGCGTCGGCTGGATCTCGATTCTCGATCCGCGCGAGATCGCGACAATCCTCGACGTGCCGGCCGAGTGGCGGCTCGTCGCCTATCTCTGCATGGGCTGGCCCCTCGAAGAGCACCTCGATCCGGAGCTCGAGAGGCACGGCTGGCAGGCGCGCCTGCCGCAGAGCGGGATCCTGAAACGGCGGTGAGACCCTCTCCCCGCTTGCGGGGAGAGGGCAGAGGGGCCGGGGGATTTGCTACCAACGCGGCCACTCCCCTTGCCCCTCACCCCCGTTCGCGTAAGCTCACGGGGAGAGGGGGTTGGGCCGTCCTCGGACTTGATCCGGGGCATGTCTTCGCGATCCTGCGCACGATTTGATCAACGCCCGCAACATTTTTCATTCACTCCATGAACCATGACGTGCTGATCATCGGAGCCGGAGTCGCGGGGTTGATCGCCGCCCGGGAACTCGCGCGGGCGGGCAAGAAGGTCGCGGTTCTCGAAGCGCGCGGTAGGACGGGCGGGCGCATATATCCGCTGCCCGAGGAAGAATTCGGCTATCCCGCCCAGGGCGGCGCCGAATTCCTGCACGGCAATGCGCCCATCTCCAAAGAGATTCTGAAGGCGGCCGGCGCAACCGTCGAGTATGCGGGCGAGTGGTGGAGCGTGCTCGACGGCGACCCGCGCGCGAACGAATCGATCACGCCTGATGAGGCGATGCTCGAATCGAAGCTCAAGGCGCTGAAGCATGACATGCCGGTGGCGAAATTCTTCGATGAATATCTCGCGGGTGAGCGGTATGCCGATTTGCGCGAATATATCTTCAGAAAAATTGAAGGCTATGACGCGGCCGACCCCGCCCGCTTCAGCGCCTTTGCTCTGCGCGAGGAGCTCCTCGGCGAAGGAAGCTGGGGACAATTGAAGATCAAGCAAGGCTACGGACTGCTCGTGCGCTTCCTCGAAGAGCAGTGCGCGAAAAACGGCGCCGAAATCTTATGCAACAAAGAGGTGAAGGTCGTCGATTTCGGCGCAGAGGGCGTGCGTCTTCGATGCGCCGACGGCTCAGTGCTTGAGGCATCGCAAGCGCTCGTCACCGTGCCTCTGCCGGTGCTGCAGCACATTCAGTTTATGCCGGCGCTGCCTCGGAAGATGGAGGCAGCGCGGCAGATCGGCTTCGGTCCGGTCATCAAGATACTGCTTCGCTTCAAGAGCAAATGGTGGACGCATGCGCGCGGGCGGAATTTGGAGCGCATGTTCTTCATGTTCTCCAACGAGGCGATACCGACCTGGTGGACGCAATATCCTGAGCCCTATGCCACGCTGACCGGTTGGGTCGCCGGACCAAGAGCGCATTCGCTCTCCAAGCTCTCCGAAGCGGAAATCCTTGACCGCGCGCTTCTGTCGCTTTCCAACATCTTCAAGGTCGGCCTCGATGAACTGCGCGGCGAAATGCGCGTCTCCCGGGTCATCGATTGGGCTGCCGACCCCTTTGCCCGCGGCGCGTACAGCTACGCCACGCCGG
>DATFNQ010000141.1:0-3769 GCA_035266305.1 Methylovirgula sp. | reverse complement strand
CTTACCCAACCCAGGTGCCATCTCCAGCCCAATGAAAGAGTCATAATCCCTGTGCAGAGGTACTAGCTCTGCCTCGGCTTCAAGGAGCGTCAATCTACAGGCAGAGGACAGGAGTCGCAAATCGCCAATCCGCGGCGGCGTGCGCTCTATTCGATGGCGATGCCCGATTCGGCGCTGAGTTCATGCAAAATTTTCGGGCTTAGCTCGCCATGCTCCGGCAGGCCGCGATCACGCTCGAATTGCTCGATGGCCTGGCGGGTCGCGCCGCCGACAAGGCCATCGGGCTTGAGGACGAAGCCGAGCTTGACGAGGGCGCGCTGGGCGGCAAGCACCGTCCTGCTTTGCTCCGTGCTCTCCGCTGCCTGGGACTTCAGAAGTTGGGAGATCGGATCGCTTGGTTTTGCCCCGTCCTTTGCGCCGGTGCGCCGGGACAGGCCCGCTTTGCCGGGATCTGAGACGGATTGGGCCGCGCTCGACTGCAGCAGTTGGCTGATCGGATCGCTGGCCGGCCGGGCTGACGCGGCCGCGGTCGCGGCTGCAGTCGCGGCTTGCCGATCTTCGGGCGGTTGCGACGGCAAAAGGGGCAGCGCAATGCTCTTGCGAAAAAGGGGTGCCGGATGGCGGCTTTGCTGGAGCACCAGGGCGTTGATGCAGATCGCTATGACAAGCCCGACGAGCAGAGTGCCGGCGATCCGGTTTGGGTAATCCGCCGCATGATGAACGAGGCGGACAAAGCGGAGAAAGGCGCCAGAGACCCCTTTCGGATGGCGCGGCTTTCTCCTCGCGGGTTCGGGAAAGCCGAAGTCATGATCGCTGCGGGCAAAAACTTCACGCAATTTTCTTCACCATCATCTCAGTGCTGAATTGCCGCGGGTCGTCGAGACGGGAACGACGCGCCGTGGTCTCGATCTTCGCCGTGCAATTCTTGCTTGCGGAGAAGCGACGGCAGTCGAGCGGGAGGCGAACGCTGACGCAAGTTCCCCTGCCGACTTCGCTCTCCACCAAGATCGAGCCGCCATGCAGCCCGACGAGCCCGCGCACGACCGAAAGGCCCAGGCCGGTTCCCTCATAAGGCCTGTCATAAGCGGCGCCGGCCTGAAAAAAGGGATTGCCGAGATTGGCGAGATCATGCGCAGCTATGCCGATTCCGGTGTCGGCAACGGCGATGATGATATGCGTTCCGTCCGGCCGAACATTGATGGTGACGCGGCCCTCGCGCGGCGTAAATTTTACCGCGTTCGAGAGAAGATTGATGAGGATCTGCTTGCAGGCGCGCTTGTCGCCGATGATGTCGTCGAGCTTTTCCGGATAGGCGCGCACGAGCTCGACGCCGCCTTCTCTGGCTTTGAGCTTGACCATGTCGCAGCACAGGTCGATCAGCGGCGCGATCTCGAAAGCTTCAGGCCTGATGTCGAAGGCTCCAGACTGGATCTTGGACATGTCGAGAATCGAGTTCACCACCGCCAGGAGATGCTGCCCGGACTGCTGGATGATGCTTGCATACTCGCGCCTCTTCTCAGGGTCTTGCGGCACCAGTTGCGCATTGGCGAGCATTTCTGCAAAGCCGATGATCGCATTGAGCGGCGTGCGCAGCTCATGGCTCACATTGGCGAGGAACTGGTCCTTCCAAACGTTGACCTCTTCCGCGGCGGCGCGCGCCGCCTCGAAATCCTCCTCGCGCTGCTTTGACTGGGTGATGTCATGAAGAATCGAGACCACCTGGCTTGAGCATGCCTCCAAGCCGCCGCGGCTGCCAGAAACCACCGAGAAACGGCGCGAGCGCATCTCGACCCAGCGGAAGACAGACTCGGCGCGTGCGCCGTTCCGCGTGGCCGGCGAGGCGGCACGCAGTCGCAGCGTGGTGCAAATCGTATCCGCGGAGGATGCCGCATCGGCGACGGCTTTCAGGAGCGCCGGCCGATCGGCGACGTGAATTCGTTCGAACAGGCCGCGGCCCATCAGCTCGGCGGCCGGCAGTCCGAACAATTCCATGCAATTCTGGCTGACGAATTCGGCGACCCCATTGCGGTCATGATGGACGATCAGATCGCCGACCGCGTCGTAGACGGCGCGATAATGCTCGGCGCGCAATTGCGCGGAGCGGTCGCGCTTCCTTTGGAACTCGACAATTCCATAGGCGAGCAGAGTCGCATAAAAGATGGCCGGCAGGATCAGCAAGACAGCATCTCCCGTGCCGAAGCCGGTCTTAATCCAGCCCGTCTGATCGGCGAGCGCGAGAACTGCGGCGGCAAGCGCCGCGAGCGCGCCGCCCGCAAAGACAAGCCGGAAGTTCTGCGAGAGAACCCCTTCGAACGGAGCAAGGACCAGCCAGGCGAGAGCTGCCTCCCAAGGGCCGCCGCCGGCCGCGATCGTGGTCGCCGCACCGATGAAGCTCAGGACGCAAATCGTCTGGGCGAGCAGCAAATCGCCGCTGCGCGAAAGCAAGACCACGGCGACGATCGGCAGGACGCACCAGACAAAGACCAATGCATGCCAAACGGCCGGAGCGCCATAGATGGCAAGAAACAGCGGCGCCAGGCACATCACGGAGACGGAGCTCGCGAGACGCCGCAGGATGAACGCCTCATGACGGCTCCGCTCGGCCTGACAGGTCAGGACGTTCGGATGGACCAGAGACGCGATCTGCCTCTCGAGGATCAACGCGAAACTCAAACGCCGAACTCCAGGTCACGCAGCATTGGCGAGGGGCGGGCCGTCATGGTCTTGGTGTCCGATCACCGCGGCGTGCCGCGACACATGCGCTTCTTTGCGTGATCGCCGGCGCGGATCGAACACCGGTCTCCTCGCTGCACAAGATTCGCAGGGGCGCCTTAAGTGAACCCTAAGCATCGGGATCAAAACGCATTCGAAGCTCTCGCAGGACGCTGAAAGCGGCCTCGATCGGCGGAAACTTCCTCCTATGGTTTAGAACCTGTTTCCATCTTCTCCTCCCCTGCTGGCGTGACATGGTCAGCAAAGTGTAAAGGCGGAAATTCGGATTGTTACGCCGATAATGGGACGAATTTTATGCGTCCATGCCATGCTGCAGCTTCGAGGCCTGAGGGCAGGGCAAAACGGGGCGTGCGATGTTCTTTCTGATCCGCTGTGTGTTCTGGCTGACGGTGGTCTATTCGACCATCTTCTCTCAGGATCCGGTCCGCCAGGAGCCGGTCGCGCAGGAACACAGCCAAATACAAGCCGCGCCGCGCGATAAGATCGGCGAGCTGGCGCAGACGTGGATCAGCGCGGCGCTGTCACTCGTTGAGCGCAAAGCCATAGATCGTTGCGCCACGACGCCCGCCGATTGCCTTGCGAGGACGGCCATATTGTCGCCGGGGAGCCGCCTGCTCGCCGGCACGCCCACGCAGCAAGGTCCGGTTCAGGCGCAAGCCGTGCCGCAGCCTGCCGCACAAGTGCCGCTGCCGCCTCCCCGGCCCAAATTCGCGGCCGAAAAGTCGATGCGATCCGGGCTGGAGAAATCGTCGCGCGCGGAATATGTTATGAAGCATTCCGGGCGGGGCTGACGGAGTGCCTCGCGCGGCTTGAGCTTCTTATGAACATTGACGAAATCATCGAAAACTTCAGCTATCTGGACGAGTGGGAAGACCGCTATCGCTATCTGATCGAGCTCGGCCGGACGCTCGCGCCGCTCGCCGAAGCCGCTCATAACGAAGCCAACAAAGTTTTGGGCTGCGCAAGCCAGGTTTGGCTCGAGACGCGGGTCGATCGTTCGGGTCCCGGCGAACCGATCCTGACCTTCGTCGCCGAC
>DATFNQ010000140.1:0-3362 GCA_035266305.1 Methylovirgula sp. | reverse complement strand
ATCGCCTTGGCTTGGGCAGCGCGACGCAGCACGAGATCGCGTACGGTCAAATGATAGCCCGCCTCGGCGAGATCCGCATCATTGTAGGAGGTCATCGCGGTGACCGCGATGAGCTTCAGCGCAGATCCGGCGACCCCCTCTTTCGCCGCCGCCATCGTCTGCGGATAGGCGTGGATGGTGAGAAATTCGACGCCGCGTCGCGCGAGCTGCGCAGCGGCGCGCTTCACGGTGTTGGCGATGTCGTGCAATTTGAGGTCGAGGAAGATTCTCTTGCCTTGCGTTGACAGCTCATCGGCGAGCGCCAGGCCGGAGCCGGCATAGGCGAGTTCCAGGCCGATCTTATAGAAGTTGACGCTGGACCCGAGCCGATCGACGAGCGCGCGCGCGGCGGCCGGATCGGCGAGATCGAGCGCGACGATCAGCCGGTCACTCATTGGCGTTCAGCGTTGAGAGCCGGCTCTCCGATCGCGCGCGGCGATAGACCCAGACACGCGCCGGCGGAAAATTGCGCCAGATGCGCGGCGAGCCTTCCACCACGAAAGGCGTGGCCTTGCACGGAACCGGCGCACTGAGGCCATAGGTGAATTGGACGAAGATGCCGTCGGGCGGCATGAGGCTGAAGGCTTCTTCGAGCAGAGTGGCGCGCATGGGCTCGGGCTTCAGCAACAGGGGAAGGCTCGAGACCACGGCGGCGGCGAGCCCGTCGAGATGTTCGCGGAGCGTTGCCGCGAGGCAATAGGCGTCGCCTTTCACGATCCGCACGCCGGGGAAGCGCTCGCCGAGAAGCGCGCAGAAGGTCGGATCGAACTCGACGAGGATGAGGCGGCCGGGCTCGATGCCCCGGTTCAGCAAAGCACGGGTGACGACGCCAGTGCCCGGCCCGAGTTCGACGATCGGCCCCGGCACCGATGGATCGACGGCGCGCGCCATCGTTTCGGCCAAGACCGGGCCGGATGGCATCAGAGCGCCGATTTGGAGGGGATTACCAAAAAAGGATCTGAAAAACCGCGCTTCGTCGGAGAGGCGCTCTGCGATTCTTAGTTTTGACGCGCGCTCGCGCATCGCTTCGTGGCTACGCAACGCCTGACCTCATCTTCAATGCGCGCATAAAATTGCCGACAATGATGGCCGCGTCAAGGAAGGCCGGTCACCTAGATTCCTGAACTTACTGACTACCGCCGGGTGCGCTTCTTGGATCGTCTGGCGAAGCTATGAGTTCGCCGCAACAGTTTACGTACGTGTATGGCCTTTGAACGTAGTCGCATGACCCATTCCAACCCTCCTCATGACGTGACCTCGGGACCTTCCAGCCAGAGGTGGAATCGTGAGCAAGGGCGGCCGATGCCAACCCAAGAGACAGCATTGCGACTAGCGCTGAACATAATTTCTTGATGCGCATTTCCAGCGTCTCGAAATCAAGACACGACTCGGCCATAACGCGCGCCAATCACGAACCGAGGTTCTCGAAAAAATCCTTCATCTTCGCGAAAAAGCCCGATGCTTCTGGATGCGTGCTGTTGGAGGACAGAGAGTCGAACTCGGCGAGCAATTCGCGCTGCCGTTTGGTCAGGTTCTGCGGCGTCTCGACCGTGACCTGGATGTAGAGATCGCCCACGTCGCGTGAGCGGAGCACCGGCATGCCCTTGTTTCTCACCTTGAACTGCTTGCCGGATTGGGTCCCCTCCGGGATCCTGACCTTGGTTTCGCCCCCGCCCAGCGTATGGACTTCAACCTCGCCGCCGAGTGCAGCCTGGACCATCGAGATCGGCACCCGGCAAAAAAGATCGGCGCCATCGCGCTGAAAGAACGGATGCGGTTTGGTGGATACGAAAATGTAGAGATCCCCGGGCGGCCCGCCGCGCAGTCCCGCTTCGCCCTCGCCGGCGAGGCGGATCCTGGTGCCGTCTTCGACGCCTGGCGGCACATTGACCGCCAGGCTGCGCTCGCGCGTCACCCGGCCCGAGCCGGAGCATAGGCTGCAGGGATTGTCGATGGTCTCGCCCTGGCCGTGGCAATGCGGGCAGATCCGCTCGATCGAGAAGAAGCCTTGCTGCGCCCGTACCCGTCCATAGCCGCCGCAGGTGGGACAGGCGCGGGGCTTGGCTCCTGGTTTGGCGCCGCTGCCGGCGCAGGCCGTGCAGGCGACCGAGGTAGGCAGGTTCAGATTCGCCGTCTTGCCGGCGTAAGCCTCTTCGAGGGTGATCTCGAGATTGTAGCGCAGATCCGAGCCGCGCGCAGCGCCGCC
Source organism: Methylovirgula sp. (assembly GCA_035266305.1). Taxonomy (GTDB): domain Bacteria; phylum Pseudomonadota; class Alphaproteobacteria; order Rhizobiales; family Beijerinckiaceae; genus Methylovirgula. The sequence goes on along the minus strand of DATFNQ010000140.1, from coordinate 1,117 downwards.
GCGTCCGCCACGCCGACCCATCACGTCGCCGAAGAGATCGTCGAAAATATCCGCCATCGACGCCGCAAACCCGTCGCCGGTCGCGGAGAAGCCGGTACCTCCCGGCTCGAAGGCCGCGTGACCGAAACGATCATAAGCGGCGCGCTTCTGCCCGTCCGAAAGGACCTGATAGGCCTCGTTCAGCTCTTTGAACTTATGTTCGGCCGCGGCATCGCCCGGGTTGCGATCGGGGTGGTATTGCATCGCGGCCTTTCGAAAAGCCGCCTTCACTTCTACGTCCGAACAGCTCCGCGATACGCCGAGAACCTCGTAGAAACAGCGTTTCGCCATTGCAGGTCAGGTCCCTATGCGCGCGCAGCACTGATCCCACGTCATAAAGGATTCGCGGCGGAAGTTTGAGCCCTCTCCGGCCTCGAACCGCGCCGCTTCAACAGATAAGAAAGCCAGGCCGAATTACCAGTTTTCGCAATTTTAAGGCCAGGCTCGACGCCTGGCCTTTTCTTTCGTTCGGACCAAGCGAGCGAAGCTTGCTTCGCGCTGCCGGCATCAGGCCGATTTCTTCTTGTCGTCGGGGCCGACCTCCTTGAACTCGGCGTCGATCACTTCGTCCTTGGCGCCTTCCTGGCCGGGTCCGCCGGGCGCGCCCGTCTCGCTTTGGGCCTTGTACATCGCCTCGCCGAGCTTCATGGAAGCCTGAACGAGATCTTCGGTCCTGGCCTTGATCGTGCCGAGGTCCTCGCCTTCGAGCGCCGTTTTCAACCCGGCGATCGCGGATTCGACTGCACTCCTGTCGGATTGCGCGACCTTGGATCCATATTCGCTCAGCGATTTCTCCGCGGTATGGATCATCGCCTCGGCATGGTTCTTGGCATCGACGAGTTCACGGCGCGACTTGTCTTCGGAAGCATGCAGCTCGGCGTCCTTCACCATCTTGTCGATATCGGCCTCGGAAAGGCCGCCCGAGGCTTGGATGCGGATCTGCTGCTCCTTATTCGTCGCCTTGTCCTTCGCCGTCACATTGACGATGCCGTTGGCGTCGATATCGAAGGTCACTTCGATTTGCGGCACGCCGCGCGGCGCCGGCGGAATGCCGACGAGATCGAAGTGGCCGAGAATC
>DATFNQ010000139.1:0-23964 GCA_035266305.1 Methylovirgula sp. | reverse complement strand
CGCGCTACATGCGGCGCCTAGCCGACCGCGACCTGGCGCTCGACCGGGCGATGATCCCGCTCGGCTCCTGCACGATGAAGCTCAACGGCACGGCGGAAATGCTGCCGATTTCCTGGCCGGAGTTTTCCGAACTGCATCCTTTCGTTCCCGCGGACCAAGCGAAGGGCTATCGCCGGCTGATCGACGACCTGTCGAAGAAACTCTGCGAGATCACGGGCTATGACGCGATCTCGATGCAGCCGAACTCCGGCGCACAGGGCGAATATGCCGGCCTGCTGGCGATCCGCGCCTATCACAAGAGCCGCGGCGATGAGCGGCGCAAAGTCTGCCTGATCCCCTCCTCGGCGCATGGCACAAACCCGGCCTCGGCGCAGATGTGCGGCATGGAGGTCGTGGTCGCGAATGCCGCCGCCAATGGCGACATCGATCTGACGGACCTGCGCGCCAAGGCGGAGGCGCACCGCGACGATCTCGCCGCCTGCATGATCACCTATCCTTCGACCCACGGCGTGTTCGAGGAGGGCGTGCGGCAGATCTGCGAGATCGTCCATGCCAATGGCGGCCAAGTCTATTTCGACGGCGCCAATCTCAATGCGCTCGTCGGGCTCGCGCGGCCGGTCGACATCGGCGCCGATGTCGGCCATCTCAACCTGCATAAGACCTTTTGCATCCCGCATGGCGGCGGCGGCCCCGGCATGGGGCCGATCGGCGTCAAGGCGCATCTCATTGCCTTCCTGCCCGGCCATCCGGAGACGGACGGGCACGGGTTCACTGTATCGGCCGCGCCCTATGGCTCCGCTTCGATCCTGCCGATTGCCTGGAGCTATTGCTTGCTGATGGGGGGCCGCGGCCTGACCCAGGCGACGCGCATCGCGATTCTCAACGCCAACTACATCGCCAAACGGCTTCAAGACGCCTATCCTATTCTCTATACGGGCAGGAACGGCCGCGTCGCGCATGAATGCATCATCGACGTGCGGCCGCTGACGAAGAGCACGGGCATCACGGTCGATGACATTGCCAAGCGGCTGATCGATTGCGGCTTTCATCCGCCGACGATGAGCTGGCCCGTCGCCGGCACGTTGATGATCGAGCCGACGGAGTCGGAGAGCAAGGCCGAAATCGATCGCTTCTGCGACGCGATGCTGGCGATCCGTGAAGAAGCGCGCGCGATCGAGGAGGGCCGGGCGGACCGCATCAACAACCCACTGAAAAACGCGCCCCATACGGTCGAAGATTTGGTGGGCGAGTGGGGTCATCCCTACTCGCGCGAAATCGCCTGCTTCCCGACCGGCGCATTCCGGGTCGATAAATATTGGCCGCCGATCAATCGCGTCGACAACGCCTATGGCGACAGGAACCTGATGTGCAACTGCCCACCCCTCGAGACCTATATGAAGCAGGGGGCGCAGACACCTCAAGAAATCACCAAATCCGAGTTTGCGTCCAGCGCACGGAAACAGCAGCCGAATCCAGCCGCTTAACGGCTCGGTCAACAGAAGATCAATCTAACTCGTGGAAAGCGGGCAGACTGCTCCGAAAACGAATCCTTATGCCGGCGCAACAGCACAGTTACGACAACGGCCTCGTTCATGTGCCTGGCTTTCTCGATGAGGCGGCGCAACGCGCGTTGCTTGCCGAGATCGAGGCGGTGATCGCGGCGGCCCCTCTGTTTCAGCCGCGCATGCCAAGGACCGGCAAGCCCTTCTCGGTGAAGATGACGAACTGCGGTTCGCTCGGCTGGGTGTCGGATCGCGACGGCTATCGCTATCAACCGAGCCACCCGGACACCGGTAAGCCATGGCCCGCGATCCCGCCGCTCGCGCTCGGCGCTTGGGAAGAGCTCGGCCATTATCCGCATCCGCCCGAGGCCTGTCTCGTCAATGTCTATGATCTTGGCGCGCGCATGGGCCTGCATCAGGATCGCGACGAAGATGATTTCGACGCGCCGGTCGTGTCCTTGTCTCTCGGGTGCTCGTGTGTCTTCCGCTTCGGCGGTAGCATGCGCGGCGGCAGAACGGAAAGCCTGGAACTCGCCTCAGGCGATGCTCTCGTGCTCGGCGGGCCGGCGCGCCTCGCCTATCATGGCGTCGCCCGCATCATTGCGGGCTCGTCGACTCTGCTCCACGGCAACCGGATCAATCTCACCTTGCGGCGAGTGACGAAGCCGCGTGTGGCAAGGGCGAAACGCGGGCACCGATAGGATCGCGCACGCGCTCAGTTCGATAGGATTGCGAGCGGCAACGAAAGATTTATCGTCAACCCATCCCGGTTCCATACATGCTTAATGCGGCCGCCCAATTGGCCGCCGACAATCCGACGCGCGAGCATTGTGCCGAACCCGGCCGAATCATCGGCTGGCGGTCCCCTTTCCGCGCTTGGAACCACGCGGCGCCGATCGACGTTTAGCCGCTACAAAGCCAAGATCAGGTTTTCAAGGAGGTTGTCATGAATTGGGATCGCATCGAAGGAAACTGGAAGCAGTTCACCGGCAAGATCAGGGAAAAATGGGGCGATCTCAGCGACAGCGATCTCGAGAAGGTCAATGGGCGCCGCGATCAGCTCGAAGGCATATTGCAAGAGCGCTATGGCATCGGGCGGGACATTGCGAAAAAAAACGTGGACGATTGGCTGAAGGCTCTGCACTGAGCAAAGCCGTCGAGTGAAGCGAAAGCCAGGGCTGAGTGAAGCGTGGCGTGCGGCGCGAACCTTGGGTTCGCGCCGAGTTTTACTCTCCCCGCCCCTTGGCTGTGTTGCGCGATACGCCGACCTTGGCAGGACGCACCACCCGGTTGCCGATAGCATAGCCGTCTTCGACGACCTTCACGACGGTGCCGTTCGGCACCGAATCGTCGGGGACTTCGAACAAAGCTTCGTGCAGGTTGGGATCGAACTTCGTGCCGAGCGTGTCGATCTTTTTCACCCCGTGCCGCGCCAGACGCGCCAGGAAGTCGCGCTCGGTCAGTTCGATTCCCTCGATGAGCGTCTTGATCGCAGGTTCGGCGCCCTCGCGCAGGTCCTGCGGAATACTTTCGACGGCGCGGCGGGAATTGTCCGCGAAGCTCAACATATCGCTCGCAAACGAGCTGATGCCGTAAAGCTTGGCGTCGGCGACTTCCTTTTCGGTTCGGCGGCGCAAATTCTCCATGTCGGCAAGGGCGCGGAGCAGCCTGTCCTTCAATTCCGCGTTCTCGCGCTGCAAGTTTTCAGCAAGGGAATCCGGTTCGGCCTGTGGGGTGTGACCCAGCGTCTCTGGTTCAACCACAGGCTCGGCGTTCTCGTTCAATTTGGCGTCGGGCATGACATGATCCGCTGTTCGTCTCAAAATGCGGCCGCAAGCTCAAGCTTTCACCTGGACACTGTCAGACGGATGGGCGCCCCGGCGGCTTCGAACCGCCGCGGCGAGAATGCTTCCGTCGATATCAGGTCGGAGCCGGCGAAAATCAAGCTGGCGTCTTAACCGGAGCGGTCGGCTGGGACCTGAGCCCGCGCCCGGGATGGCGCGGAGGCGGCCGACTGGAGGTTGAAGGCGCCCAGCAGTTTCTGCCGGATGGCGGCCTTGCGGCTGTTCGAGGTGATCTTGGCGCCGGTCAGATCCGTGACATAGAACACGTCCGCTGCCTTTTCGCCGAAGGTCGCGATATGGGCCGAGCCGATGTTGAGGTTCAGGCCCGATAGGATGGTGGTGATGCTGTAGAGCAGGCCCGGCCGATCGCGGCCGGAGACCTCGATCACCGTGTATCTGTTCGAGAGTTCGTTGTCGATTGAGACTTCGGGCGGCACGTCGAAGGTCGCGTCGCGCTCATGGACCGGGCCACCTTTGGCAGCGACCAGGTCGCTGAGACGGATTTCGCCACGCAGGGTGCGCTCGATCGCCAGCGCGATCCTATCGCCGCGGCGCAGCTCGTCCTCGTCGCGATCAAACCCGCGCGATACGAAGAACGTGTCGAGGGCGAGACCGTCGTTGGTCGTGTAGATCTGGGCATCGACGATATTGGCGCCTGCCGCGACGCAAGCGCCCGCGACGATCGACAGCAGGCGCGGATGGTCCGGGGCGATCACGGTGAGCTCGGTCACGGCGCGAAACGCGTCCGTCGCTATATCGATGACCGGCGCGGGAAGCTCGACTTCCGTCATGTTGAGAAGCTTGGCATGGCGGATCTTGCGCGGCAGGTCGACCCGCAGCCAATAGGCCTGCTGATGGCGCGCCGCATAGGCTTCGAAGTCGAGATCCGACCAGCCCGTGAGCCTCTCGCGCAATTCCGCCTTGGCGCGCTCGACCCGCCAGGTCCGCTCGCGGGCCGAATGGCCGCCGGCAAGCACGACCTCCGTCTCCCAATAGAGGGTACGCAGCAATTCGCCTTTCCAGCCATTCCAGACTCCGGGGCCGACGGCCTGAATGTCGCAGACCGTCAGGACCAGCAGCATTTTCAGCCGTTCCAGCGTCTGCGCGCGGGCGGCGAAGGTCTCGATTGTGCGCCGGTCACCGAGATCGCGCCGCTGCGCGGTATCGGACATGATGAGGTGGTTTTCGACGAGCCAGGCGACGGTCTCCGTCTCCGCCGGAGAAAGGCCGAGACGCGGACAGAGCTGGCGCGCCACCGCGACGCCGGCGAGCGAATGGTCCTCGGTGCGGCCCTTGGCGATATCATGAAGAAACATGGCGACGTAAAGCGCGCTGCGCTTCTCGATCGCCGGCATGATCACGCTCGCCAGCGGATGCTCCTCTCTATGGCGCTGCGCCTCGAGATCGGCGAGCTGGCCGACCGCCCGCAAGAGATGCTCGTCCACCGTATAGTGATGGTACATGTTGAATTGCATCAAAGCGACGATGCGGCCGAATTCCGGAATGAACCGGCCGAGGACGCCGGCTTCGTTCATCAGGCGCAGCACGACCTCTGGCGAATTGCGCGAGGTGAGAATGTCGAGGAAGAGCCGGTTGGCTTCGGGATTGGCGCGCAGCTTGGCGTCGATCAGCTTCAGCGCCGAAATGACGAGCCGTTTGGCGTCGGGGTGAATTGCAAGCCCATTGCGATCCGCCATCCAGAAGAGACGAATGAGATTGACCGGATCGCGGCTGAATACTTCCGGTCCCGCAACCGTGATGCGGCCCTTCTCGATTGCGAAGCCGGCGCTGCGCACCGCGCTCTCGTGCCGCCGCCCGCGCATTGCGAAACGGTCGAGCACGGCGGCGGGCTTCGCCTGGTTCTCTTCCAGCGCGGCACAGAGGACCGCGGTCAGGTCACCGACATCTTTGGCGACCAGGAAATAGTGTTTCATGAAACGTTCGACGCCGGCGAGGCCGCCGCGGCTCGCATAGCCGAGGCGATCGGCGATCACCCGCTGCACGTCGAAGCTCAAGACCTCCTCGGCGCGGCCGGTCAAGAAATGCAAATGGCAACGCACCCGCCAGAGGAATTCCTCGCAACGACGAAACAGCCGATATTCGCGCCGGGTGAACAGGCCAGCCTCGACAAGATCGGCGGCCTCGCGCATGCGGTAGACATATTTAGCGATCCAGAACAAGGTGTTGAGATCGCGCAACCCCCCCTTGCCCACTTTCACGTTCGGCTCGACGAGATAGCGCGACCGGCCGGCTCGCGAAATCCGCGCGTCCCTCTCGGCGAGCTTGGCCGCGACAAACTCGCGCGGATTGTGGTGCAAAATTTCCTTTTCGAAGCGCCGGCGCATGTCCTCGAAAAGGCTTTCGTCGCCAAGAATGAAACGCGCTTCGAGCAGCGCGGTCCTGATCGTCATGTCGCTCTTCGACTGGCTCAGGCACTCAGCGACCGAACGCGTCGAATGGCCGACCTTCTGGCGCAGATCCCAAAGCACATAGAGCATGGCTTCCGCGACACGCTCGCCCCATTCGTCCTTGTCTGCCGCCAAAAGAAACAAAAGATCGATGTCGGAACCTGGCGCCAGGGTGGCGCGGCCATAGCCGCCGACCGCAGCGACGACGAGCCGATACGGCCTGCCGTCGGGCGGCGGACGCAAATAGGAGACGACGAAATCGTAGAGCGCCCGGATGAGCTCGTCTTCGATGACGGCGAGATGTCCGGCGCAGGCGAGACCGCCGCTCGTCGCCTCGAAGGCGGCGCGCGCGCGGGAGCGGCCGGTCTCCAGCTCCCGCCGGAACAGGTCGACGGCATGCTTGCGCAAATCCTCGAGGCTCATACCGCCGGCGTGGGCTTGCGCGATCGCTCTGGCGATCTCAGCCCGGTCGAATAACTGCGCCGGAGTCAAGGCTTGCGCGCGCCGGCCTGGCCTCTCCAAAGCCGGCGCGAGATCTGTCATTGCCATGCGGTTCGCCCTGCTTTTCCGCTGCCAATAATCTAGATCGCGCGGAGTGAAAAACCTAAGTTAGCCTTTGAAAGCTCTTGTGGAAGACCCTCAGCCTGCGGCGATTTTCGCCTCGATCGCATCCCAAACGGCAACGGCAAGGTCGGGGCCGCCGACGTTCCGGATGGCTCTGATCCCGGTCGGCGAAGTGACGTTGATCTCAGTAAGATAGCCATCGATCACGTCGATTCCCACCAGCAGCAGCCCACGGCGCTTCAATTCCGGTCCGATTGTCTGGCAAATCTCCCGCTCACGGCGGGTCAGATCGGTCGGCGCCGCGGCCCCGCCGCGCACCATATTGGCGCGGATGTCATTGCCCGTCGGCAGCCGGTTCACCGCGGCGGCGGCCACGCCGTCGATCAAAATGATCCGCTTATCGCCTTGGACGATCTGTGGCAGAAAGCGCTGCACGACCCAAGGTTCCTTGAAGGTCGCGGCGAAGAGGTCGTAAAGGGAGCCGAAATTGGGGTCCTTGCGGCCCAGCTTGAAGACGGCGGCGCCGCCATGCCCGTGTAAGGGCTTCATGACCATCTCGCCGTGCTCCTCCAAAAAAGCCTCGATCGCCGGCTTGCTCCTGGTAATCAGGGTTGGCGGCATGAGTTGCGGAAACTGCATCACGAAGAGCTTTTCCGGCGCGTTGCGCACCGAGGCCGGATCATTGACGACGAGGACGTTTGGCGGCAGCCGTTCGAGCAGGTAGGTCGACGTAATATAGGCGAGGTCGAACGGCGGATCTTGCCGCAGCAGCACGACGTCGACCGAGGCGAGATCGAGCCTTTCGGTCTCCCCCAAGCGAAAATAATCGCCGGCGGTGTCACTGACCTTGATCGGCGCGGCTTCGGCAACGATGCCGGATTGGAGCCAGGACAATTTATCCGGCGTGTAATAGAAAAGCCGATGTCCGCGCGCCGCCGCCTCCAACATCAAAGCGAAGGTCGAGTCGCCGGCAAAATTGATCCTTTCGATCGGATCCATCTGCACCGCGACGGCCAGCGACATGTTGTGCTCCTCTGGAGCATGATCCGCAAAGGCATCCGGCTTTGCGAAAAGACCATGCGATAACAAGGACCCTAGAGCAGGACCGCGTGCACCGGAACCGCTCCGCCCGCAGCCGGCGAGCAGCGCGTTGCGCGCAGGGCACGCGACCCAGTCGATTTGCCGCAACCTCCGCTCCCCGAACTTTCGCTGGGGCGACCCCGCGACCCGCAAAAGCCAGCAATTTCCGCGTTGTTAACTTCCCATGAAGTGCGGCGGATTAAGCTTTATCGATCGCGCAGCGAAAGGCGAAAATCCATGGTCGGATTATCCATTGGCCGAAGCTTGGTGCTGAGACAACTCCTTTTCATGGGGCTGCTCATCGTTCTGGGCGTTGTGGCCTATGTCGCCTCCCTTGAGCTGCATGATCTCGCCCATTCGGTGGCCACCGCCAGCGATCCCATGCTGGCGCGCCAACGCGCCGGAGAACTGGAAACGGCGGCAGCCTCTCTGTCCTATAATCTGCTGATCGGCACAGGGCTCGGCTGCTTTCTGATCCTTGCCATTTCGATCCCGGTCATTCACCGCACCATAGCCAGGCCCATCGAGGTCCTTGCCGCGCAGATGGCGGCCCTTGCCGCCGGCAACACCGAGATCGAGATCGCCGACACGCAGCGCAAGGACGAGATCGGCGCCATCGCCAAGGCACTCTGCATCCTGCGCGATGCCGTGCGGACCAACAATGCGCTCGTCGCAGAAATCCGCGCCCTCGCCGACGCCCTTCAAGAAGCCGCCTGAACCGATCTCGCGCCAGCTGGTTTCGGCCTTTGCCGACCGCACGCCGCCATGGTTGCGACCTGCTCCATTCCATAAGGCCGCGCCGCGCATTAAATAGAAGAGGCAGCTCGGGGCCAGCGATCGACGCAACAGCGATGAAAATTTCCTTGATCCAGATGAACTCGCGCCAGGCCAAGGCGGCGAACATCACGACGGCGGTCGAACTCATCGAGCGGGCCGTGGCGGAAGAGCAACCCGATTGGGTCTGCCTGCCGGAGTGTTTCGATTTTCTTGGCGGTACCCGCGCCGAGAAACAGGCTGCTGCCGAAATCCTCGGCGAAGGGCCGGCCTATGGCGCGATGCAAAGCCTTGCCCGCCGACACGGCATATTCATCCATGCCGGCTCGATCCTCGAAAAGATCGCCGGCCAGGATCTCATTCACAACACAACCGTCGTCTTCGATCGCGCCGGCAGAGAGATCGCCCGCTATCGCAAGATCCATATGTTCGACATCACCGCGCCGGACGGCACGCAGTATCACGAGAGCTCCGCATTCAAGCCGGGCAACGCCGTCGTAACCTACGATTGTGAGGGGCTCAGCGTCGGCTGCTCGATCTGCTATGATCTGCGCTTCCCCGACCTCTTCCAGGCGCTGGCCGAAAAGGGCGCCGAGCTGATCGCGCTGCCTGCCGCTTTCACCATGTTGACCGGCAAGGACCACTGGGAGGTGCTCTGTCGCGCCCGGGCGATCGAGACCGAGGCCTATTTCTGCGCCGCGGCGCAGACCGGCACGCATCACGTCGGCAGCGACCAACGCTCCACCTACGGGCACTCCCTGGTCGTCGATCCCTGGGGGCATGTCACCGCACGCGCGTCGGACGGCGTCGGCATCGTCTCGACGCGGATCGACCGCAAGCTCATCAACAAGGTTCGCGCCCAGATCCCGGTCGCCAAGCACAAGGTCAGGATTCGCTAGGCAGGGTGAAGGCTTCGCCGGACGTGGCAAGGGGAACCGCAAGGCCAAGTCCGATCGCGGTTGCCGCCGCGCAAATCTTCTTCATCCGATGCGCCATGAAGGTTCTCCTGCCGACGCGGTCTCGCGGTGAATTCGCCCGCTGGCAACGCGCAAAGCTCCTTGGGCGTCGCTTAACTCTCCCTTAAAAAAGCCGCGCTTGGCGCCACGCTTCAGGTCAAAGCTCAGGTTGCAGATCGAGGTGAGCTCAAGCTTTACTTCGGCCGCAGTTCGGGGCAGTCAAGGCAGCGCGATCGCCGCGACGAGGCGGCCATAGTCCGGCTCCTTGCGGTGCACCGAACGGCGATATGAAAAGCAGCGCGTTTCGTCCGCATAAGTATCGATCCGAAGATCTTCGAAATATCCGATCCCCGCCGCCGACAATCGAAACCCGACGAAGCTCGGCAGATCGAACATGAAATGTCCCGGGCGCGGTGAAGGCGTGAAGAATTGCGCATGATCCTTCGCCGCGGCGAGGAAGCGCGCGAAGAATTCCTCGCCGACTTCGTAGGATTTCGGGCCGATCGTCGGGCCGAGCACGGCCGCAATTGTCCTTCGCCTCGCGCCGAGCCTCTCCATCTGATCGAGCGTCGTTTCTAGAATGCCGGTGAGCGCACCTTTCCAGCCGGCATGGGCGGCGCCAATCACCCGGCGTTCGACATCGGCGAGAAGGATCATGCCGCAATCGGCGCCGGTGATGCCGAGGCCCAAGCCGCGCGTCGCCGTGACAAGAGCATCGCAGCGGGGCCTCGCCTCTGCCGAAAAGGGCTTGTCGATGATCAGCGCCTCGGCCGAATGGACCTGGTAAGGGATCAGCAGATGATCAGCGCCTATGCCCAAATGCCTCGCCATGCGCCGCCGGTTCTCGGCGACCAAGCCTTGATCGTCGTTCGACCCGATGCCGCCGTTCAATGACGCATAGACGCCCTCGGAGACCCCGCCGTGACGCGTGAAGAAGGCATGCGCCAGCCCCGCGAGGCTTTGGCTCTTGATCGCCTCGATCATCAAGTTGCCTTGTCGCTCGCGAATCCCGGCGGCGTGCCAAGACCCGGCGAGGTCACGGCGAAAACCTTGAAAAGTTCCGCCATGCTGGCGCGCGGTCCTGAAGGCGGGCCCGGCATGGCGAGGCGTTCGACCGCCGCATCGATGGCGGCGATCTGCGCGGCATCCGCCTTGCGCTTCAAGACTGCCGCACGTTCGAACAAGCCGAGGCGGGCGAGGAACGTGCCTTGCGTGACCGGACCATCAACGCGAGCGCCGGCGGCCGTGGCGGCCCGCGCTAGCGCGGCGAAATCGACATGCGCGGTGAGATCGGCTTCACCCGGCTCGCGCAAAGGGTCGGTTGGAGCATGTGCCTTCATAGCTTGGAGAGTGGCGCCGGGCCGCGTCTTCGCATAGCCGTAATCGATGACGAGCAACGCGCCGCCCGCCGCGGCGATATGGCCGGCGAATCGGCTCATCAGCCTCTGCGCGACGAGGCCGAGTTCGACGATCGTGCCGACCGGCAGCATCGCTTCCGGCGCGGAGGGTGCCGCCGCTCCCACGTCCGGGGCCGGCGCAAGGCCGAAGCAAAGCGCGCCATCGGCGGCGAGCCCGACGAGCCTTTCGCACCAGCCTTCCTTCGCCCGCACATAATGGCGCACCGGCAGCGCATCGAAAAATTCATTGGCGACGATGATCATCGGTCCCGGCGGCAGCGACTCGATCGTTTCATGCCAGACGATCGGGACGTCAGCGCCTGCCAATGTGCGGTGCTGTTCGGCGGCGAGCGGTTCGCTCATCTCGACGAGATGCACGTCGAGCGCCTTGCGGAAATCGGGGGCGACGCGGGCGGCGCGCAGAAGATCCGCCATCAAAGTGCCGCGGCCGGGCCCGAGTTCGACGAGATGCACCACGCCAGGCTCGCCCATGGCGCGCCAGACCTCCGCCGCCCAGAGCCCGATCAATTCGCCGAACATCTGGTGGATTTCCGGCGCGGTGACGAAATCGCCGCACGCCCCGATCGGTAACCGCGAGCGGTAATAGCCGTGCTCTGGATGCATGGCCGCCAGCGTCATGAACCGCTCGACGCTCATCGGCCCATCCTCGGCGATCATGGCGGCGATTTCCCGACCGAGGGGGGTCATGCTTCGACGCGCCTCGTCGAAAGAGCGAAAAAGATGAACCCGAGGCCCCCGGCGATCAGCGGCAGCGAGAGAATCATCCCCATGGTCGCCCCGCCATAGAGAAAGCCCAGTTGCGGATCGGGCTCGCGGAAGAATTCGCAGGCAATTCGGGCGGCGCCGTAGCCGATCGCGAAAATCCCGGTGACGAGGCCGGGCGGGCGCAAGCCGCCGAGCCGTATCGCGATATAGAGCACGATGAACAGCAGGATTCCTTCCAAGCCCGCCTCATAGAGCTGGCTCGGATGGCGCGGCACCCCGTCGGACCCCGGAAAGATCATCGCCCATGGGACATCGGTCGGCCGGCCCCAGAGCTCCGGCTTGATGAAATTGGCGAGCCGGCCGAGGAAAAGCCCGATAGGCACCGCCGCGGCGCTGATGTCCATGACGCTCAGGACCGGCATCTTGGCGCGGCGCGCAAACAGGATGATGGCGAGCGCCGCGCCGAGCAGGCCGCCGTGAAAGGACATGCCGCCCTTCCAGACGGCGACGATCTCGCCCGGATGGGCGAAATAGAAGCCGGGATTGTAGAACAGCACGTAGCCGAGCCTACCGCCGAGGATGATGCCAAACGCCACATAGACGATAAGATCGTCGATGCTGGCCGGGCTCGGGCGCGGCAGGTTGCCCCATAGAGCCGAATTGGCGACGAGATGGCGCACGTAGGCCCAGCCGAAGATCAGCCCGGCGATATAGGCGAGCGCATACCAGCGGATCGGCAGCGGCCCGATCGTGATCAACACCGGATTGATTTCGGGATAGGGGATGAGGAGCAGCATTTCGGTTCCGAAATCTGGCAGGCGCCCAAGGCGTCATGCGATGCCCCAAGAGATGCGTCAAGCCGGGCGGCTTGCAGCCAAAGCCGAAAGGCGCGAAAAGCATGTGAGCGAACGTATCAACCGCAAGGTTATCGCCTCCAGCGATTGCCTGTCGCGCTCCTCTCCCCGCTTGCGGGGGGAGGTAAGGTGAGGCGCCGGGTGAGTTGCCAGCATCTCGGCCAGTCTCCTCGCACCTCACCCTGCCTCTCCCCGTTTCGCTTCGCTCACGGGGAGAGGAGTGCGCCAACATCGAGGAGGATGGGATGCCTCAGAGCCGTGGCACTATGTTCGACGATTTCTCGCGGCTGATGACCGACGCGGCGGAAATGGCGCATGGCGTGCGCCGCGAGGCGGAGACGATGGTGAAAGCGCAAGTCGAGCGGCTGCTCGCCAGCATAGATGTCGTGAGCCGCGAGGAGTTCGAGGCGACGAGGGACATGGCGATTGCGGCGCGCGACGAGAACGAGCGGCTGGCAAAACGCATCGCGGCGCTCGAGGCGAAAATTTCTGTGGAGCCAGCCGCGCCGAGCCCGAGCGGCGGCGATCCGGCGTTCTGAGAGCGAAGATCGGGGGCCGCATGCCGAACTTCAGCGAAGCCGTGCTGCCGCAAGACGGCCGCCAGTCCGAAATGGCGCTGTTTATCGGCCGCGGAACGCGCCGGTTGTTACGCAATCTCAAGTTCTCGACTTTGACGGAATTGCCGCTGGCGAGCGGCCGGCGGGCCGACATCGTCGCGCTGGCGAGCGATACGACGATCGTCATCGTCGAGATCAAATCATCGGTCGCTGATTTCCGCGCCGATGCGAAATGGCCGGACTATCGCGCCCATTGCGACCGCCTCTATTTCGCCATTCCCGACGGCGTGCCGGCCGCGATCATGCCTGCGGATGCCGGCCTCATCATCGCCGATGCCTTCGGCGCCGCCATTCTGCGCGAAGCGCCGGAGCATCGTCTGGCGCCGGCGACGCGGCGCGCCATGTTGATGCGCTTCGCGCATGCCGCGGCGCATCGGCTGCACGGACTGAGCGACCCGGAAATTCTGAGCTTCGGGCCGGTGTGAACCTTCTCCCTGTGGGAGAAGGTGCCGAGCCATAGGGCGCGCTTCGCGCGCCGGTCAAATTGCGAGACGCCCGCCGCGAAGCGGCGGCCCATGGCGAGGCGGATGAGGGGTTACGATTCGCTCTCCCCGCTTGCGGGGAGAGGGAACAGGCACTACCGCGGGGCGCGCTTGGCGAGGATGCGCTGCAGGGTCCGCCGATGCATGTTGAGCCGGCGCGCCGTCTCCGAGACGTTGCGGCCGCAAAGCTCGTAGATCCGCTGGATATGTTCCCAGCGGACGCGATCGGCCGACATCGGATTTTCCGGCACTTCGGCCTTGTCGTGGCGAGTCGCCATCAAGGCCGCGTAGATGTCATCGGCGTCTGCCGGCTTGGCGAGATAATCGAAGGCGCCGAGCTTCACCGCGGTCACCGCGGTGACGATATTGCCGTAGCCGGTCAAGATGATCGCGCGCGCGTCGGGGCGCTTGGCTTTCAGTTCGGAAATGACGTCGAGCCCGTTGCCGTCGGCGAGCCGCATGTCGATCACGGCGAAGGCCGGCGGCTCATGGGCGATCGCGGCTAATCCCTCGGCGACCGACTGCACCGCTGTCACGATGAAGCCGCGGCCCTCCATCGCGCGCGCCAGACGCGACAGGAACGGCCGGTCGTCGTCGACGAGCAGCAGAGTCTTGTCGAAATCGGAATCGCCAAGCGGAACTGTCTCCACCCTTGTACCCGGGCCCGTCTCGGGGGGGTCGGTTTTCATGATCAGGTCCCTTGTCTTTTCTTCATATTAGGTCGGATTCCGCTCCCCTAGAATGGCAAATTCACCGTCGCCCGCACTTTAGCCTGCTTTTGCCAGGTAAAATCGACTTTCGCCAGATTTATCAGCCACGAGGCAAGCATCTTTCGCAAGCGCATAGTTAAAAATGCCGGTGCGCGTCGCTGAGGGCGACATCCCGAACTTGGTTGGACAAATCATCCGGTGACCCCCGCCTTGAGCGGCTCCTCAAGAGGGCGGCGTCCCCCCTCGAAGACCGCGCGCGGCCAGCGGATGGTCACGCGCGCCCCGGATTGTGGCGGGGCAAGATTGCTGAGAATGACCGCGGCGCCCGATCGTTCGAGCAAGGTCTTGGCAATGAAAAGACCGAGACCGAGCCCCGAATCCTCTTCCGATTTGGCCCGCCGATCCTTCTTCGTCGTCACATAGGGTTCGCCGAGACGGCCGATCACGTCCGCGGAGAAGCCCGGCCCGTCGTCCTCGATCGCCACTTCCACGGACGTGGCGCTCCACCGGGCGATGATCTTGACCTCGGACCTGGCGAAATCGATCGCGTTTTCGATGAGATTGCCGAGCCCGTAAATCATGCCCGGATTGCGCCGACAGATCGGCTCTGGTTCGCTGCCCTCCTTGATCGTGGCGATCACGACGCCGAAGTCGCGATGCGGCGCGGCCGCCTCTTCGAGCAGGACGCCGAGGCTCATCTCGTTCAGGATGGTGCCCGACTCATCTCCGAGCGAGGCGATCTTGCCGAGGATGCTGCGGCAGCGCCCGACCTCTTGCGCGATGAGCTGGACATCCTCGTCGATGGCGCCGCTTTGCGGCAACTGCTTCTGCAGCTCTTTGACGACCAAAGTGATGGTCGCAAGCGGCGTGCCGAGCTCGTGCGCCGCTGCGGCGGCGAGACCATCGAGCTGGCTCAAGTGTTGTTCGCGAGCCATGACGAGCTCGGTCGCGGCGAAAGCGTCGGCAAGCTTGCGGGTCTCTTCGGCGATGCGCGACGCATAGATCGCCATGAAAGCCGCGCCGATCGTCATCGCCACCCAGATGCCGGCGATGTAGAGAAACGGCAGCTCGAGCGGCGCGCCGGCGAGCCACGGCAAGGGGTAATGCACGAAAGTGAGCGCCGTCGCCGCTGCGACCACCAGCAAAGTGAGCCCCAGCGTGATGCGCCCGGAAAAGGACACGGCGGCAATCACGATCGGCGCCAGGAACAGAATCGAGAACGGGTTCTCGAGTCCTCCGGTCAAATAGAGGAGCGCCGAAAGCTGAACGATGTCATAGGCGAGCACGGCGGCTGCCGGCCGATCTTCAAGCCGGTCGCTGCGCCCGAACCGAAGCCGCAGCAGAACGTTGAGCCAAGCCGAGCTGGCGATGAACAGAAGGCAGAGGCCAAGCGGAATCGAAAACTTGAGGCCGAAGCGGACGAAAAGAACGGCGGCCGCTTGCCCGCAGAGCGCGAGCCAACGCAATCTGACGAGCGTGTCGACGCGCAGCCGGCGCGACCGCCGGCCGAGATCGAGATCCACGCGATCCGGCGCCTTATAGCCTTCGCCGGCCGCGCCAGCATTCCATCGCAGAGGTGGACGCATGAGCCGCAATCGTCCTGTTCGCCTTCACGAGCCTGCTTTTGGCTTGCTATATGCGCCTGAAACAAGTCAAGCGACAGGACCAAGCCATGCAATTAGCCGTGCCCTCGGCCTCCGGCGCATTCGAGCCCGCCGATCCGGCGATCGAAGTCGAGGCCCTGACGAAGCGCTTTAAGGGCGTGGTCGCGGTCGACGATCTGAGCTTTGCCGTCGCGCGCGGCTCGGTCACCGGGTTGCTCGGCGGCAATGGCGCCGGCAAGTCCACGACGATTGGCATGATCATGGGGCTTGTTCTGCCGACCTCCGGCAAAGTCCGGGTGCTCGGCATCGACATGTTGCGCGAGCGCCATCGCGTGCTGGCGCGGATGAATTTCGAAAGTCCTTACGTGGATATGCCGCATCGCCTGAGCGTGCGGCAGAATCTCGAAGTTTTCGCGCGGCTCTATGGCGTCGCCGAGATCGATGCGAGGATCGCGCATCTGGCGAGCGACCTTGCGTTCGAAGACCTGCTCGATCGGCCCTCCGGTCAGCTCTCGGCCGGGCAGAAGACGCGCGTCGCGCTGGCGAAGGCGCTGATCAACGAACCCGCGGTCCTGTTGCTCGACGAGCCCACCGCCTCCCTCGATCCGGATACGGCGGATTGGGTCAGAACGCATATCGAGAATTATCGAGGCGGGAGGCGCGCCACCATCCTGCTGGCCTCGCATAACATGCGGGAGGTGGAACGGCTCTGCGATCGGGTGATCATGCTGAAACAGGGGCGCATCGTGGGCGACGGCAGCCCGGAAGAACTTCTCGCCCGCTTCGAGCGAAGCAATCTCGAAGAGGTCTTCCTCGATCTCGCGCGCGGCCGCAGGCAGGCCCAATGAACAATGGCTTTTCCTTGGGTCGCGTCGGCGCCATGGTGCGCCGCTACGTCTATCTGCTCCGCTCCTCCGTGCCGCGGATCCTGGACCTCGTCTATTGGCCGCTCGTCCAGATGCTCACCTGGGGATTTCTTCAAACCTATCTTGCGAAGGCGCCGGCCGCCGGCCCGATCGCCGGCCGCTTGGGTCTCGCCGCCGGCGCGCTAATCGGCGCCATGCTGCTGTGGGACATATTGTTTCGCAGCCAGCTTGGATTTTCGGTCTCGTTTCTCGAGGAGATGTGGTCGCGCAACATCGCCAATCTGATGATGAGCCCATTGCGGATCAGCGAATTCATCCTGTCGCTGATGGTGATGAGCCTCATCCGCCTGGCGATTGGGATCGTGCCGGTCTCGCTCTTGGCGATCTGGTTCTTCGGCTTCAATCTCTGGGGGCTCGGCTTGGCGCTCGGCGCCTTTTTCGCCAATCTCGTCCTGGCCGGCTGGGGGCTCGGCCTGTTCGTCTCCGGCCTCGTTCTGCGCTACGGTCTTGCGGCAGAAAGCCTAGTCTGGACAATGATGTTCCTCATGCTGCCCCTGGCCTGCGTCTATTATCCGGTCACCATCTTGCCGCCTTGGCTGCAGGTCTTCGCCTGGGCTCTGCCGCCGACCTATGTGTTCGAAGGCTTGCGGGCGCTTCTCATCCACCACGAGTTCCGCGGCGATCTGATGGCTGAGGCGTTCGGCTTGAACCTCGTCATCTTTGCCGCGGCGGTCATCGGCTTTCAGCTCATGCTGGAAAATGCCCGCCGCGCCGGCAGCCTGCTGCAAACCGGTGAGTAACGACGTTGTGACATTTTTCCTTCAGTTTCGCTGAAAATCCTGCGAAGTGAAAAATTATGCATGTTTCCTCGCACTGATTTGAGAAAATTGTCGTAATGTGCAGTGCAATAATGATTGGGGAGGACCTGGCGGAGCGCTAGCCTATCAGGGCGGTTGTCGGTTCGCGGGGCGCTCAGAGTCGTAGGCGAGTCCATGAACACCTATTCTTATCAATTGCATGAGATGGCCTATCTCGCGCTTGCGCCGGCCCGCGCCGCTTCCGACATGGCGCGGCTTTGGTTCAACAATCCGATCAATCCGCTTGCCCACACGCAGGTTGGCCGCAATGTGGCGGCTTCGGCCGAGCTTTTCGAGCGTCTGACCCGGCGCTACGGCAAGCCGATCTTCGGCCTGACCTCGACAAAGGTCGACGGCAGAACGGTGCCTGTCCGCGATGAGGTCGTGTGGCAGCGAACGTTCTGCAAGCTCCTGCATTTCGAGCGCGACTGGGAGGGGGCCGACGAGCCGCGGCAGCCGAAGCTGCTGATCGTCGCGCCCATGTCCGGGCATTACGCGACCTTGTTGCGGGGAACGGTGGATGCCTTTCTGCCCCATTACGATGTTTACATTACCGATTGGGCCGATGCGCGCATGGTGCCGCGTGCCTTCGGTACATTCGATCTCGACGATTACATTGATTACGTGGTCGAGATGTGTCGTCTGCTCAGCGCCACGCAGGATGGCCTGCCTTTGCACACGATTGCGGTCTGCCAGCCTGCGGTTCCCTTGATCTCGGCCGTGGCCCTCATGGACCATCGCGCCGACCCGGATGTTCCCGCCTCGATGACCCTCATGGGTGGCCCGATCGATACAAGGCGCAGCCCCACGGCGGTCAATCTCCTCGCCCAGGAACGCGGCAGCGACTGGTTCCGGGGAAATTGCATTCATCCGGTGCCCTATCCCTATCCGGGGGTCGGACGCGACGTCTATCCGGGCTTTCTTCAGCTTTCCGGATTCATGGCGATGAACTTCGACCGGCATGTGAATGCCCATATCGAAATGTTCAACCACCTGATGGAAGGCGACGGCGACTCGGCTGAAAAACACCGCGACTTCTACGACGAATACCTGGCCGTCATGGATCTGACGGCCGAGTTCTATCTGCAGACGGTCGACACCGTTTTCGTCGAACATCGCCTGCCAGACGGCACGATGATGCACCGCAATGAAAGAATCGACCTCGCCGCCATCAGGCGCACGGCACTGATGACGGTCGAGGGCGAAAAGGATGATATTTCCGGTCTCGGGCAGACGTTCGCAGCGCAGGAACTCTGCCTCAACATTCCGGCGAAGCGGAAGCTTCACCATCAGCAGAATGTCGGGCACTACGGGGTTTTCAACGGCTCCCGCTACCGCCAGGAAATCGCTCCGCGTATTCGGGCCTTCCACGCCGCGGTCGCGCCGATCTGAAGATCGAAGGTGATCCCCGCACTGGTGTTGCCTCCCCACTTGCGGGGCGGGCGAGGGGCACCGTTGTCTCGAGTCCGCCAAGCCCCCGCAAGGGGGGTCTCGTGGAGCGCGCTTTCGGCCCCGCCTGCGTCGTAGGCCGTAACGGCTCAGCTTTCGCTTCATTTGCGGTCTCGTGACCGGTCGATCCTCAGGGGTGCGGGGCGTAGAATCTTGCCGCCCGGAGGCCTCGATCCAGTGGCGATTCAGGCTCGCTGAAGCTAAGCTCCCATGCATGCCGAGCCCGCCCCGAAAGAACGCTCCCCGAACGTCGCAGATCGCCTATCTCGACGTCTCGCATGCGGGCGAAACTTATCGCGTCGCCTTGAAGCGCATCGCCTCGGCGCGCCGCTTCACATTGCGCGTGCGGGCGGCAACCCGCGACGTGGTTCTGAGCATGCCGCCGCGCGGCTCGATCGCCGGCGCACGCAATTTCATCGAGCGGCACGCGGCGTGGATCGGCGTGCGCCTGCAACGCCTGCCGGCGCCCATGCCGTTCGGCGGCGGCGAAATCGTGCCGATCCGCGGTGTCAACCATCGCATCGTCGAGCGCTCGCGGCAGCGCGGCAATGTCTGGATCGAACCGGTCGACAAGCCCATGGCCGATACCGCGCTGCCGCTCCTTTGCGTAAGCGGCGAGCCCGCCCATGTCGAGCGGCGCGTGAAAGATTTCCTGATGCGCGAGGCCAAGCGCGACCTCGAAGCCGCCGTCACCCGCTATGCCACGAACATCGGAGTTACGCCGCGCAAGATCAGCTTGCGCGACACGACGAGCCGCTGGGGATCATGCTCCTCGACCGGGGCCTTGAACTTCTCTTGGCGGCTCATCATGGCGCCGACCTATGTGCTCGATTATCTCGCCGCGCATGAAGTCGCGCATCTCATTTACATGAATCATTCGCCGAGTTTCTGGAAGATCGTGACCAAGCTCTCGGCGCATGTCGATCGCGCCGAAGCCTGGTTGAAAGCGCATGGCGCAGGGCTCTTGCGCTTCGGGCCCTATCAAGGCTGAGTTCGCATCCCGCCCTTTGCCGCGCACCTCAGCGGCGCGCGAACGTCAGGTAGATGGGCTTGCGGCCTGTGGCGAGCGCCTTCGTTTCATAGCGCGTTGATGTCCAGCCCGGCCAGGCTTGCTGCCAATCGGCGGCCGTCTCGGCATCCCAAATGAAGTCGGTCGAGCGCAGAATGCGCGCCAGAGTCCAGCCGGCATTGTCGTCGATATCGGTCGCAAAGCGCAGCTGCGCTTCCGATTGCATCACCCGCGCGAGCGCGGCGAGCATGTCATCCGACAAGAATCGCCGCTTACGCTGCCGCCGCTTTGGCCAGGGGTCCGGATAGAGCAGATAGACGCCTTTCAAAGCCCCATCCGGCAGCGCGTCGATGACCGCGCCCGCGTCACCACAATAGAACCGAATGTTGTCGAGCTTCTTGGCTTCGACGAGCGCCAAGGCCTTGGCGAGGCCGTTCTCGAAATGCTCGCAGCCAATGAAGCCGCAATTCGGGTTCGCTTCGGCTCGAGCAATGAGATGTTCGCCCCCGCCGAAGCCGATCTCGAGCCAGATCGCCGCCGGTTTGCGCGGAAAGAGAGTCGTCGCGTCGGCGATCGGTCGCGACAGGTCAAGCGCCAATCGAGGCAGCAGCGTTTCCAACAGGCCGGCCTGATGAGCCCTGAGCTTTTTGCCCTTGTGCCGGCCATAGAGGCGCGTCGCGCCCGCCGGCCTCGCGCCCGCCACATCGTCCTTTCCAGAATCGGCGCTCATGAAAGTTGCGCCTGCGCGCAAGCGCTCAGCCGAAACTGGCGAGGAGCTTCTCGACGAGATCGGTCTTCTCCCACGAAAAGCCGCCGTCGGCGTCGGGGGTACGGCCAAAATGGCCGTACGCCGAGGTGCGCGCGTAAATCGGCCGGTTCAGCGAAAGATGATCTCTTATGCCGCGTGGCGACAACCGCATGATGTGCGGCAGGGCTGTCTCGAGCTTGTCTTCAGGCACCCGCCCGGTTCCATGCGTATCGACGTAGATCGACAAGGGTTCGGGATAGCCGATCGCATAGGCGAGCTGGATCGTGCAGCGTTGGGCCAGCCCGGCGGCGACGATGTTCTTGGCGAGATAGCGCGCGGCATAGGCGGCGGAGCGATCAACCTTGGTCGGATCCTTGCCGGAGAATGCGCCGCCGCCATGCGGCGCCGCGCCGCCATAGGTATCGACGATGATCTTTCGGCCGGTCAGGCCGCAATCGCCATCCGGGCCTCCGATGACGAATTTGCCGGTCGGGTTGATATGCCAGACGGTGTGCTTGTTAATCCAGCCGTGCGGCAGCGTGGCGCGGATATAGGGCTCGACGATGGCGGCCACGTCGGGCGAGGTCAGGTCGGCGTCGAGATGTTGGGTCGACAGAACGATCTGGGTCGCTTCGACGGGTTTGCCGTCGGCATATCTGATCGTCACCTGACTCTTGGCGTCGGGGCCGAGCTTGGCCGCGTCTCCCTCGCCGAGCTTGCGTGCGCGCGACAGGTTTTCGAGGATCTTGTGGGCATAGTAGATCGGCGCCGGCATCAATTCGGGCGTTTCCGCGCAGGCATAGCCGAACATAATTCCCTGGTCGCCGGCCCCCTCGTCTTTATTGCCGGCCGCATCGACGCCTCGCGCTATGTCGACCGACTGAGCGTGCAGCAAAACTTCGATGTTGGCGTTCTGCCAATGAAAACCGGCCTGCTCATAGCCGATGGACTTGATGGCCCCGCGTACCGTGTCTTCAATCGTCGCGATCGAAATCGCCGGGCCGCGCACCTCGCCGGCGATCACCACCCGGTTCGTCGTCGCCAAGGTCTCGCAGGCCACCCGCACCTGATAGGCGTCGAGACCGGCTTTCGCTGCTTCTCTGAAAAACAAATCGACGATCTCGTCGGAAACCCGATCGCAGACCTTGTCGGGATGGCCTTCGGAAACCGATTCACTCGTGAACAGATAGTTTTGCCGAGGCACGGATACAAACTCCGAGGATGCAACAAGCCGCTGCGAAAGTGAGCTCTTCGGTTGGCAGGGGAGGCGGAACAGCCGCGAGGAGCGGTGAAATCTCTAATAAACCGTCCGTTTGGTCAAGCGCGACACGAGGATACGTTTCCTATGGCGAACGCATCTCATGACTTACCGTGTTTGCTCCCCGCAGGCGCCTCTTCTCCGGCGAGGCTCGTAACGAGGTCGATGATGCGCTTGCGCACCTTCGGATCCTGAATGCGGGCGAAGGCCTTGTTGAGGTTCAGGCCTTCGGTCGTGGCGATGAAGTCGAGCACGAAAGTCGAGTTCGCGTCCTCGGCGACCGCGAGTTCTCCCCGGCCGCTGCCGATGCCGCCGCTGTTTAAGGGAGCACCATCGAAGAAGAAGGCCGGCGGCACGTTCAAGGTCGTCGAAATCTGCTGCAGTCGACTGGCGCCAATCCGGTTGGTGCCTTTTTCATATTTCTGGATCTGCTGGAATGTCAGCCCCAGGGCCTCGCCGAGTTTCTCCTGACTCATCCCAAGCAGGATTCGGCGCATGCGGACCCGGCTGCCGACATGGCGGTCGATCGGATTCGGGACCTTCTTCACGCAGAGACTCTCCTACTGTACCGTGACCAAGCAAGGAGCGTTTGCCGCCAAAGCGGGCACCGATTCGCTGATCCGGCTAGAACTGAGCTTAGAACTGCCGTGCGTCATAGTGCTGATCGTTGGTTCCTGCCAGATCGCCAAGCTCCTCTGCCCCGGCCCCCGTGTCCAACACGGCGCAAGCTGAAGAATCGGGTCCTTGGCACGAAACCGCAAAGAAAATGTTGTCCGCTATTGTGGTGATTCGAGGCGCCGCATGCCACGCGGCTGCCGCTTCACGCCCCCCTTCAGCGCGATTTCGCCATATAAACCCATGTTTTCTCAGGAAGTCAAACGAACAGTCTCAGCGCCAGAGAGGCAAAGAGAGCGACGAGCCAAGCCAAGAGCCCGACCAGGAACGGGGCGCGCGCGAAAGGCGGGGGCGCGATCTTTCCCGGCAGGATGCCATCGAGCACCCCCTCTTGCCCTAAAGGCAATTGCGCCAAGACTCGGCCATACGGGTCCACAATGGCGGTGATGCCGGTATTGGCCGCGCGCAGCAATGGCAGACCCTGCTCGATTGTTCGCACCCGGGCCTGCGCGAAATGCTGATAGGGGCCTGCGGTGCGGCCGAACCAGGCGTCGTTGGTCACATTGAGCATGAAGCCCGGTCTGGGGATTCCCGGCAGGGTCGGCGGCGCGGCCTCCTCCGGGAAAATGGCCTCGTAGCAGATGAGCGGCACCGCCGACGGCAAGCCGGGCAAATTCAAAAGGCCGTGGGCCGCGCCCTTCTCAAAGCCGCCGGGCACATGCACGAAATGATGCAAGCCCAGTTTCTGGAACAACCATGCCATAGGCAGATATTCGCCGAACGGCACGAGGTGAACCTTGTCGTAAGTGTCGAGGATGATGCCGCCGCGCCCGATCACCAGGATCGAATTGTAGAAGCCGGGGCCCGGGCGGGAACGCGCCTCCCCGATGCGGGCGGCGCCGGTCACCAGCGTGGTTCCCGGCGGCAAGGCGCCGCCGATCGCCGCGAGCGCCTGCGGATCTTCGGTCAAAAGGAAGGGAAAAGCCGATTCCGGCCAGACGAGCAAAGTGACATCGGCAAGGCCGGTATGTTCCGGGCCCGTCGCGCGGTCCGAAAGCGCCAGATAATCCGCGACGATCTCATCCTTGTTTTGCGGGCTGAACTTCGCGTCCTGGGCAATATTCGGCTGCATCAATCTCACTTTGACGCCGGCGACCGGCGCGGGTGACGGTGCAGCCAGACGGAGCGCGCCGAAAAGGGCCAGTCCGGCCAGCGCCGCGCCAGCGGCAAGCAGGCCCGCCGGGACCCGGCTCGGGCCGCGCTTATACCGATGGTCGGCGAGGAGCGCCGGCGCGGCGAAGATCGCAACGCACGGAACATTCAGGCTGGCGAGGCCGCCGATCGCCGCGAATTGCGCCAAGACGAGATGATCGCCGAGCGCCATGCCATAGTCGTTCCAAGGAAAGCCGGTCAGCACATGGCCGCGCAGCCACTCGCTGAACCCCAGTCCGGCGGCGAGCGCGAGAATCCGGCTGGCGCCAGGCGCCCAAAACAGGCGGGCGATCGCAAATCCAAGCGCCGGAAAGACCGCAAGCACCGCAGGCAGACCGATGACGCCCAGCGGCAGAGCCCAGGCGAATTCCGGCTCGAGCAGAAAGGCCGCGCCGAGCCACCAGAAGCCCGCGACAAAATAGCCGAACCCCC
>DATFNQ010000138.1:0-2731 GCA_035266305.1 Methylovirgula sp. | reverse complement strand
AAGGATGGTCTGGCCGGACTCGGGGTCGGTCGAGACGCGGAACGACGGGTCCTCGGCCGCAAGCTTCGAGAGCGCGACGCCAAGCTTCTCCTGGTCGGACTTCGATTTCGGTTCGATCGCGATCTCGATGACCGGCTCTGGGAACTCCATCTTTTCAAGGATCACCGGCTTCATCGGGTCGCATAGCGTGTCGCCGGTGCGGGTGTCCTTGAGGCCCGCGAGGGCGACAATGTCGCCGGCGAAGGCCTCCTTGATGTCTTCGCGGTTGTTGGCGTGCATGAGCAGCATGCGGCCGACACGTTCTTTCTTGTCTTTCGTCGAATTAAGCAGGGTCGCGCCGGATTCGACCTTGCCCGAATAGACGCGACAGAAGGTGATGGTGCCGACGAACGGGTCGTCCATGATCTTGAAAGCGAGCATGGAAAACGGCGCGGAATCGCTCGGCATGCGAACGATTTCCTTGCCGCTGTTCATGTCGACGCCCTTGATGCCGCCGCGATCGACCGGCGAGGGCAGATAGTCGACAACCGCGTCCAACAGCGGCTGCACGCCCTTGTTCTTGAACGCCGAGCCGCACAGCACCGGCACGAACGAAATCTGCTTGACCGCCTTGCGAATGAGGCGCTTTAGCGTGTCGATGTCCGGTTCCTGCCCATCGAGGTAGGCCGTCATCACTTCGTCGTCGAGCTCGACCGCCGCCTCGATCAGCGTGTGGCGATATTCTTCCGCCTTCGCCTTCAGAGCGGCTGGAACGTCCTCATCATGATACTTCGCCCCGAGTCCTTCCTCTTCCCAGACGACCGCTTTCATGCGCAACAGATCGACGACGCCTTTGAAGCTCGATTCCGAGCCGATCGGCAGCTGAAGGCAGACCGGACGGCCGCCGACCTTGGTGTGGATCTCCTCGACGCAGCGGAAGAAGTCGGCCCCCACCTTGTCCATCTTGTTGACGAACACGATGCGCGGAACGCCGTATTTGTCTGCCTGGCGCCAAACGGTCTCCGTCTGCGGCTCGACGCCCTGGTTGCCGTCGAGAACGCAGACCGCGCCGTCGAGCACGCGCAACGATCGCTCGACTTCGATGGTGAAGTCGACGTGGCCGGGGGTGTCGATGATGTTGAGGCGCTTGTCGCGCCAGAAGGTGGTGGTCGCGGCCGAGGTGATGGTGATGCCGCGCTCCTGCTCCTGCTCCATCCAGTCCATGGTCGCGGCGCCGTCGTGCACCTCGCCGATCTTATGCGACTTGCCGGAATAGTAGAGGATGCGCTCGGTCGTCGTCGTCTTTCCGGCGTCGATGTGGGCCATGATGCCGAAATTACGATAGTCCTCGATAGCGTGGCTGCGCGCCATGATCCTTAATCCCGTTTGCCCTGGCGACCGCCGCTCACCAGCGGTAGTGCGCAAAGGCGCGGTTCGCTTCCGCCATGCGGTGCGTGTCCTCGCGTTTCTTGACCGCGGCGCCGCGATTGTTCGACGCGTCGAGCAGTTCGGCGGAGAGCCGGTCCACCATGGTCTTGTCGTTGCGGTCGCGCGCGGCGGAGATGATCCAGCGGATCGCCAGCGCTTGCCGGCGATCGGTGCGCACTTCGACCGGCACCTGGTAGGTCGCGCCGCCGACCCGGCGCGAGCGGACCTCGACCGACGGCGCGACGTTCTCGAGGGCCTGCTTGAAGACGGCGAGCGGGTCGGTCTTCGCCTTGGTCTCGACGTTGTCGAGGGCGCCGTAGACGATCGCCTCGGCGACGGACTTCTTGCCTTCGTACATGATGGTGTTCATGAACTTCGCCACCACCACGTCGCCGTACTTGGCGTCGGGGATGATCTCGCGTTTTTCAGCGCTATGTCGGCGTGACATCGCCTAATCTCTCTCTTTCTCTCTTCGTCATGGCCGGGCTTGGCCCGGCCATCCAGATGCCCGGGTCTCGCTTCGCTCGCCCGGGGTTGACCTTCGCTTCGCTCAGGTCACTTCGGCCGCTTGGCGCCGTATTTCGAGCGGCGCTGCTTGCGGTCCTTGACGCCCTGCGTGTCGAGCACGCCGCGCAGGATGTGGTAGCGCACTCCAGGCAAGTCCTTGACCCGGCCGCCGCGGATCATGACCACAGAATGCTCCTGCAGGTTGTGGCCTTCGCCCGGTATGTAGCCGATGACCTCGAAGCCGTTGGTCAGCCGCACTTTGGCGACCTTGCGAAGCGCCGAATTCGGCTTCTTCGGCGTCGTCGTATATACGCGCGTGCACACCCCGCGCTTCTGCGGGCTCGCCTGGAGATGGCGGGCCTTCTCGCGGTAGGTCTTCGGTCGCCGCGGCTTGCGGATCAACTGGCTAATCGTCGGCATGTCGGCCCTTAACTTCAGTCACCTTTGGCGTCCGGCGCCCAAGCCGAACTCAAAATCCAATTCCCTCTCCTTGACCCGCGCGCGAAGCCGTCGAGGCAACGCGCGAAACCAACAGCGCCCAGGAAACCCGCTCGGGTTTGGGCGCCGCCGAAAGCAGAGGATCACGGGGAGCAAACCCGCGATCGTGCGAAACAGAACCGGCCCGTCAAGAGCCGGCAAGGCTCGTCGTCGGTAGGATCGTCAGCGTTTAGAGCCGTTGGGTATCCGACGCGTCGTCCGATACAGCGAAGCTCTACGGCCTGCCGAAAGCGCGCGGAACATATTCAAGCGGTCCACCTGCGTCAACCCCTTTCAATCGTCATAATGGCGGCGCGGGAAAAATTTGTCGTTGCGCGGC
>DATFNQ010000137.1:0-14640 GCA_035266305.1 Methylovirgula sp. | reverse complement strand
AGCCTCCAACGCCGGGCGGAACATCTCGAAATCGACCAGGCTCTTCACCCGCTCGAGATCGTCGCCCTTCGCCGATAGCTCCCGCAACCGCTCATCAACATCGAAAAACCCGGGCATCCGTCCCGCCCTGTCCGCGCTCCTCTTCAGAGACAACGGATTGAATCAGCTCGCCGCCGATTCGGCTATAGTTTTTGGAGGCCTCCGACTGTGCTCGCTTGAAATTCACGGTTTAGCGAGCGACGGGTTGGACGACATAAGCGCCAGGTTCAAAGTTGATTTTTCCGAGCAGAGCATGGCGAAACCCGGAATTGTTTCGCGCCTTGGCGGAGGCTCTCGGCATAGATCGTGAAGAGCTGCCACCCACAGTCGCGGAGGAGATCGTTGACACGCCGCATCTGAGCGATCATGCGATCCGTCTGTTCGTGCGCCTGAAAGCAATAGGCGGACATCGTCGTACCCGGGTCCTCGCCGATCGTGGGGGGCGCGAAGGCCTTGGCCGCTTGCTCGGTCTCGAGCCGTAGCAATTCGCTCTGGCTTTCCCAAATCGCCCGCGCAGTTTTGACGATGAGCTCGCTTGCCAGCGTAAAGAGTTCCGCGCCGCGCTCCTGTGCTTCGACGAGATTGACCGGAAATTGCGCCTCCGCTTGGATGGTCTTTGTTTCGGCTTGCGGGATATCGAGCATGGTGTCCTCCTTTAATGATGGGACGGCGCGCTCAGGGCGAACAGCGAAGAGCATCGCCCAATTGGTTTTTGGGGTAGCATGTGCATGAAGCGGCAGGTTTGATCTCGATCAAAGCAGCGGCGACAACGGGGCAGGCAGGCTCGACTTGCCGCGATTGATTGGCATCAAATCCCCTTCTGACGCTGTAGTGTAATCTTTCCTAGTTAAGCTGTGTCGATTGGCACCCGCCTCACGCTGCCGCCTCGATATGACGCTTCCGTTCTCTTTAGGAGTTCGCAATGCCAGAGTTACGCCTTGCCAAGCAGCGCATTACCGCCGATTCGGCGGAAAGCCCTGAAGCGAACGGCGCTTGCACCGCAGCGCCCGGTGCTGTCCCAATGTCGCGCGAAAGGTCGCGCGCGGAGGAAGGCGGGAACGATTCTGCCGCACCCGGCCTCGGCCATCCCTCCGCGCAAACGCATCCGGTCCCCGAGGCGCCGGCGCCCGGGATAAAGGAAGATTCGCTCGACCGTTTGCTGCACGCGCGCGAGGCCCGGTTCACCGGCTCGCTGTCGCTCATATCCCTGGAGCTCGCGTTTCTCGACTGGGGCCTGCATCTCGCCAACGCGCCCGGACGGCGTCTCGAATTGCTCGAACAGGCGGCGCGCCAATGGGCGCGACTCGCCTCGCCTTCCCGTTGGACGAAGCCGCTGCCGGGAGACCGGCGCTTTCAGGATGAGGCCTGGACGCATCCGCCGCATAATGCGATTGCGCAATCATTCCTTCTCGCCGAGCAATGGTGGCGCGCCGCCACGGCCGGTCTGCCTGGCGTCACGAAATCTCACAGCGATATTGTGTCTTTCATGGCCCGGCAGATGCTCGATGTCTTCGCGCCCTCGAATTTTGCTTTGACGAACCCGGAGGTGCTGAGAGCGACGGCCGCGCAGTTCGGGTGGAACTTCGCTAAGGGCTACCAGAATTTCGTGGAAGACATGCAGCGGTTGGCGAACGGCCTTCCGCTCGATGGAGCCAAGGGCTTCGTTGTCGGAAAAGACGTCGCTGTGACGCCGGGCAAGGTGATCCTGCGCAACGAACTGATGGAGCTTATCCAATATCAGCCGACGACAGGGACGGTTCGCCCGGAGCCGATCCTGGTGATCCCGGCGTGGATCATGAAATATTATATTCTCGACCTCTCGCCGCACAATTCGCTCATCCGCTACCTCGTCTCGCAGGGCTTCACAGTGTTCTGCATTTCCTGGCGCAATCCGGGCCCGGAGTTGCGTGAGACGTCGCTCGACGACTATCGGCGGCTCGGGCTTATGGCGGCGCTCGATGCGGTCAACGCGATCTGCGGCGACCACAAGGTGCATGCCTGCGGCTATTGTCTCGGCGGCACGCTGCTCGCCATCGCGGCGGCGGCGATGGCACGCGACGGCGACGACCGGCTCGCGACCGTTACGATGTTTGCCGCCCAAACGGAGTTCGCGGAAGCCGGCGAACTGCAGCTCTTCACCGACGAGAGCCAGATTGCGCTCCTCGACGACGTGATGTGGCAGCAGGGCTATCTCGACAGCACCCAGATGGCCGGCGCTTTCGAGATGCTCCGGTCCAACGATCTCGTCTGGTCGCGCATCATCAAGACCTATCTCCTCGGCGTCCGCGAACAGCCGAGCGACCTGATGTCCTGGAACGCGGATGCGACGCGCATGCCGTTCCGCATGCACTCCGAATATCTGCACCGGATGTTCCTTCACAACGATCTGGCGGAGGGGCGGTACTGTGTCGACGGGCAGCCGATCACCATTTCGGAGATCCATGTCCCGCTTTTCGCGGTATCGACCGAGTGGGATCACGTCGCGCCATGGTGCTCCGTTTACAAGATCCATCTGCTGAACCAGGGCGATATCACCTTCGTGCTCACCTCCGGCGGGCATAACGCCGGGATCGTCAGCGAACCGGGGCACCCGCAACGGCATTACCGCCTCGCCCATCGGGCGAGCCAAGTACCCTATGTCGCGCCGGAAGAGTGGGTGGCTACCGCCGCGGAACATGAGGGCTCTTGGTGGCCGGCGTGGGTCGCCTGGCTGAGCCAGCGCTCCGGTGATCCGATCGCGCCGCCGCCGCTCGGGGCCAAGGGCTATCCTGCCGTCGCCGATGCGCCGGGCACCTATGTGCGCGAAACCTGAGCGAGGCAAGGTATGGATTCCGCCAAACCGCTCGCATCAGAAGTGATGATCGAGAACCGAACGTTCGACGAGATTGCGATCGGCGACAGCGCCAGCCTCTCGCACACGGTGACTCAGCAGGATATCGATCTGTTCGCCGTCGTTTCAGGCGATGTCAATCCGGCGCATATGGACCCTTCCTATGCGCAAACCGACATCTTCCACAGGGTGATCGCACACGGAATGCTGGGAGCCGGCCTGATCTCCAGTGTTCTCGGAACAAAATTGCCGGGGGCAGGCACGATCTATCTCGGTCAAGATCTCCGCTTCCTACGTCCGTTGGGCATCGGCGATACGATCACCGCGACCCTCACCGTGACCGAGAAGCGCGCCGAAAAGGGCGATCTAGCTCTCGATTGCCGCTGCACGAACCAGAGCGGCCAGCTCGTCATCAGTGGCACGGCGTATGTGCAGGCGCCGACGGAAAAGGTGCGCCGGCCGCGGGTCGAGCTGCCGGAGGTGCGGCTCAGCCGGCACGAACGATTCCGCGCGCTCCTCGCCGCGACGGCCGGGCAGGAGCCTCTGCCAACGGCCGTCGCCCATCCTTGCGACGCCAATGCGCTCGGCGCGGCGGTCGAGGCGGCGCGTGCCGGCCTCATCGATCCGATCCTGGTCGGGCCGAAGGCCAAGATCCTCAAAGCCGCGGAAGAGGCCAAGGTCGATATCTCGGGCTTTCGGCTGATCGATGCGCCGCATAGCGACGCCGCGGCCGCCGCGGCCGTGGCTCTCGTGCAAAAGGGCGAGGCGGCGCTGCTGATGAAGGGTTCGCTGCATACCGACGAGCTGCTTCACGCGGTGCTTTCGCCGGAGGCCGGATTGCGTACCAAGCGCCGGCTCAGCCACGTCTATCTGATGGACGTGCCGAGCTATCCGCGGCCGCTGCTCCTGACCGACGCTGCGGTCAACATCGCGCCCGATCTCGAAGCGAAGCGCGACATTATTCAGAACGCCATCGACCTTGCCCATGTCATGGGCCTCGAATGTCCGAAGGTTGCGGTGCTCTCGGCCATCGAGACGATCAATCCGAAGCTGCGCTCGACACTCGATGCCGCCGCGCTCTGTAAGATGGCGGATCGTGGCCAGATTACCGGCGGCCTGGTCGACGGACCGCTCGCCTTCGACAACGCGGTAAGTCCGGCGGCGGCCGCGGAGAAAGGGATCATCTCCAAGGTGGCGGGGCAGGCCGATATTCTCGTCGTTCCCGATCTCGAGGCCGGCAATATGCTGGCCAAGCAGCTCACGTTTCTCGCCGGCGCCGACGCGGCCGGCGTGGTGCTCGGGGCGCGCGTGCCGATCATCCTAACGAGCCGCGCGGATGCCGAACGCACGCGCATGGCCTCTTGTGCCGTCGCGGTGCTGATCGCCCGCAGGCGCGCGGCCGCGGCCGAGAAGGCGGTCGGAGTCTGAACGTGGCCGATGCAGTGCTGACTCTCAATTCGGGTTCGTCGAGCATCAAGTTCTCGCTCTTTGAAGTTGATGGTTTGAAGCCGTTGAGGCTCGCGTCGCGCGGCGAGGTCGAGGGCATCGGCTCAGCGCCCCATTTCGTCGTCTACGATCCGGCGGACACCGTGCTGGCGGAACAGAGCTGGACGGACCCGAATCAGGCCTTCCAGTCGCTCTTGGAGGCGGTGATCGATTGGGCCGAGAGCCATCTCGGCGCCGATAATCTTGTCGCCGTCGGCCATCGTGTGGTGCATGGCGGCCCCGACCACGACCGACCGGAACGGGTAACGCCCGATCTTCTCGCGGCGCTCGATCGTCTGACGCCGCTCGCACCCCTGCACGAGCCGCACAATATCGCGCCGATTCGTGCGATCGCTTCTGTGCGGCCGAAATTGCCGCAGGTCGCCTGTTTCGATACAGCGTTCCACCATTCCATGCCGGCGGTGGCGACCCGCTTCGCGCTGCCGCGCGAATACGAGGCGATGGGCGTTCGGCGCTATGGCTTCCACGGTCTCTCCTATGAATATATCGCCCGGCGACTGCGTGAGGTCGCACCGGACCTAGCCGATGGTCGGATCATAGCCGCGCATCTCGGCAATGGCGCGAGCCTTTGCGCCATGCGGCAGAGCCGCAGCATCGACACGACCATGGGATTCACGGCGCTCGACGGGCTGGTGATGGGAACCCGCTGCGGCAATATCGATCCCGGCGTGATCCTCTACTTGGAGGAAGAACGCGGGCTCAGCGCAAAGCAGGTCGAGGATCTTCTTTACCGCCGGTCCGGCCTCCTCGGCGTCTCCGGCGGGATTACCAGCGACATGCGCACGCTCCTCGCGAGTCACGATCCTCGCGCGAAGGACGCAATAGACCTGTTCGTGTACCGGATCGCCCGCGAGACCGGGGCGCTGACAAGCTCGCTCGGCGGCCTCGACGGCTTCGTGTTCACCGCCGGGATCGGCGAGCACGCGCCGGCGATTCGCGCGCGCGTCTGCGCGCGCCTCACCTGGCTCGGCGTCGTGCTCGATCCGGACGCAAACGACCGCAATGCCACACTGATCAGCGCGCCGGCGAGCCGCATCGCGGTCCGCGTGATCCCGACTGACGAGGAAGCGATGATCGCCCGGCATACGCTCGATACGATCGGCGCGCCCGCGCCGGCCGCATAACTCGGAGCAAGACGCAAGCCTTAAGGAATATCGAGATGTCGAACGCGACCGAAGCGGCACAAGCCGCGCCTCTCGTCGATCCGCGCGGCAAGCGGGGCCTCATGGCGCTCGTCAACCAAGAGATCATAACGTTCGGATTGAAGTCCACCCTAACGGAAAGGGTGACCAGAGTCGCATTATCATAATAAAGAATATCTCAACTTGTTTGGGCCGCAACCGTTCTGAATCTAAGCAATGCCAAGACTAGAAACAGAGCGCCGATCAAGCCGACCGCCAGATATTCGCGCCAGATAACATCGAATCCGGCACCCCGGTAAAGGATCGATTGGGCGAAGGAAACGAAATGGGTGGAGGGCGAGGCCCGCATGATGGTCCGCAGCAGCCAAGGCTGGCTTTCGATCGGCGTATTGCTGCCGGACAATAAGTTCATCGGTATTGCGACCAGTATATAGAGCAGGCCGAGCTGCGGCATGGTGCGCGCGATCGTTGCGAGAAAGATCCCGACCGAGGTCGTGAAAAAGAGATAGAGGACGACACCCGCCATGAAGAGCGGCACGGAGCCGACGATCGGAATGTGGAGAAGGCCGCGCACGACGAAGGTGAGCGACAGGGCGACCGAAACCGTGATGACGAGGACGTTCGCCCAGATCTTCGACATGGCGATTTGGAACGGCGTCACCGGCATGCGGCGCCGGCCAGAATGATCGCCAGCATGGTCACATTGTTGATGATGCCCATGACGCTCGTGAACCAGGCGGTAATGGAATTCGGATTGAAGAGGACCCGCGCGGCAAGCGTCACCGGCGACATCGGGATGTCCTGCCCGCGTGAGAGGAGATTACCTTCATTGTGCGAAACGAAATTCTCGACTTCCGTCGTGAGAATCTGCTGCATATAGCCTGAGCCGAGGCCGGCCTGGACCATGGCCGTGGCGTCGATATTCGCTTGCACCGTCGGCGCGCGGCCAGCGACGACGTCGCGTTCAAAATGCGGCGGTATCGAAATCACGAACGTATAGCGGGCCGTATCCATCAGATGATCTATGTCGCGTTCCGCCACAGGCTGCGGCTCTTTGAAATAAGGCGGTAGAATTGCAGCGATCATCCGGCGGGAGAGCACAGAATTGTCTTCGTCAAGCACGCCGACCGAGGCATTATGGACCTCTTGCGACATGCTTTGGGCCTGAGCAATGACGGCAAGGGAAAACGCATAGATCACCAGGCCGAGCAAGACGAAATCGCGGAAGAAACTGCGGATTTCCTTGGTGCCGAGCCAGTAGATGTTTTTCAGCGCTTTCATATGAAGGCCCTCAGCTTTCCTGCTTGTGCAGGAACAGGAAACTGAGCCCGATAAATACCGGGATGAAGACGAGGAGAGCGAGAATGTATTCCCCGAGCGCTGCGAAGCCGAGCCCTTTGGTGAAGGCTCCGACGCTGATCGGCAAGAAATAACTCATGGGAAAAATGCGTCCCATCAGGATCGCCACGCCGGCCAATGAAGAGACCGGCACTGCCATGCCGGAGAACATGGCCGCCGGCATATAGGTTAATATGGTCGTTCCGAAAAGCGCCGCGATCTGGGTTTTGCAAAATGTGGAAATGAACATTCCATAAGCGGTGGTCACAGTAAGATAAACCGTGACACCGGTCAAAAGGGTTAAAAAACTGCCTTTGATCGGCACGCCGAAGATGAAGATGGCGATCAGGCACAGAAGCGCGAAATTCACCAGGCCGACGCCGACATAGGGAATCTGCTTGCCGAGGAGAAATTCAAGGCGACCCAACGGCGTGACATAGAGATTGGTGATCGTGCCGAGTTCCCTCTCGCGGACCACGGCGGGCGCCATGAGAATGGCCGGGATCTGAATCAGCAAGAGCGCGATGTCTGCGGGCACCATGGCAAAGACGCTGTCGAAGTTCTGATTGTAACGGAACCGCGTATCGATCGTCACCAGATTCGCCGCATTCGGGGTGATGCCGTTTTCTATCGCCAGCTCGCAAAGCTGAGGCCCCCAAGCGATCCAAACGCCGCAGGCAATCGGCTCGGTGCCGTTTTCTATCGCCAGATCGGCGAGATATTGGCTCTGGACTGCAGTCAAATAGCCGAGGATGGTTTGGGCACGGAAGGGCATGGCGCCGTCGATATAGGCGCCGATCGTCGTGGGCCGGCCGCGCTTGACGTCGCGGCCGTAGCCGGGCGGAATTTCGATCGCAAAGCTGATAGCGGCTGTTTGCAGTCGCTTCTGCAGATCCGCCTCGTCGGCGATCGGGGCTTTTTCTGTGAAATAATATGATGAGCCCCGCAATTCTTCGAGATAGGCCCGGCTTTCATGGCTGTTGTCGCGGTCGAGGACGGCAAAGGAAAGATTGTTCACGTCGAC
The DNA here is from genome assembly GCA_035266305.1 of Methylovirgula sp. Taxonomy (GTDB): domain Bacteria; phylum Pseudomonadota; class Alphaproteobacteria; order Rhizobiales; family Beijerinckiaceae; genus Methylovirgula. Next base: position 6,761 of record DATFNQ010000137.1, on the reverse strand, counting down.
CGATATGCCGAAACCGAAGACCAGCATGAGAAAGGTCGTACCGAAGAAGGCGAAGCCCATGCGGATCGGATCGCGGATGAGTTCGAGCGTTTCCTTGATCGTGCATGCAAAAAGGCGCCGCAGCTTCAGGCCGAGCGCCGCGGAGAACGTCAATTTCCGCGCCGGAACCCGCAGAGACCCGCCGCCTTCGAGCCCCACGGCGGCGGTTTCCGGACCCTTGGCTTCTTCGAGATAGGAAATGAAGGCCTCTTCCAGATTTGCCGCCTTGCGGGCGGCAACCAGGCCGGCCGGCGAATCGATCGCAAGAACACGCCCGGCGTCCATGAGCGCGATCCGGTCGCAGCGCGCCGCCTCGTTCATGAAATGGGTCGAGACGAAGATCGTCACCCTCTGGCGGCGCGATAGATCGATGAGGTGCTCCCAGAACTGGTCGCGGGCGATCGGATCGACGCCGGAGGTCGGCTCGTCGAGAATGAGAATCTCCGGCTCATGGACGATCGCCACCGCAAGCGACAGGCGCTGGCGAATGCCGAGTGGCAGAGCCTCGGCGCGCTGATCGAGATAGGCTGCAAGGCCGAAATCCTCAACAAGCTCCGCGATCCGCGCTGCGGCCGCCGCACGCGGTATATCGAACAGATGCGCATGCAGATCGAGGTTTTGCCGGACGGTCAGTTCCGTGTAGAGCGAAAAGCTCTGCGACATATAGCCGACGCGGGTACGCGCCTTTTCCTTCGCGGTTTCGATCGATTGGCCGAACAGCAAGGCCTCGCCCGAGGTCGGCGGCAAGAGGCCGGCAAGCATTTTCATCGTCGTCGTCTTGCCGCAGCCGTTCGAACCGACGAAGCCGAAAATCTCGCCCCGCGCGATCGAAAAGCTGACGTGATCGACCGCCGTGAAATCGCCGAACCTCATGGTGAGATTACGCGCGACGATGACCGGCTCGCCGCCCGCTCGCAGCGGCGGCGGCACGCTGAATTCACGCCGGCCGCGGCGGCGCTCCTCGGGCAAAAGCGCGATGAAACATTGTTCGAGCGTCGAAGAGCCGGTCGCAGATTTAAGTTGCGCCGGCGTGCCCGTTGCGAGCACCCGGCCCGCGTCCATGGCAACGAGCCAATCGAAACGCTCGGCCTCTTCGATATAGGCGGTGGCGACCAGCACGTTCATACCGGTACGGCTACGTCGCATGCTCGCGATCAGATCCCAGAATTGGCGGCGCGACAAAGGATCGACGCCCGTCGTCGGCTCATCAAGAATGAGGAGATCGGGATCGTGGATGAGCGAACAACACAGCCCGAGCTTTTGCCGCATGCCACCCGAGAGCTTCTTCGTCGGCCGATCGGCAAAGGGTGCGAGCCCCGTGCTGTGCAGCAAGAGATCCATGCGCGCCTGCCACTCGCGTCGCGCTTGCCCGAACAGCCGGCCAAAAAACGCAATGTTTTCGCTGACGCTGAGATCGGCATAGAGGTTGCGGCCGAGGCCCTGGGGCAAATATGCGATCCTCGGGCAGATCGCCGCGCGCACGCGAGGCGAGCGCACGTCTTCGCCGAGAACGGATACCTGACCCGTCTGGATCTTGCGCGCACCGGCGATCAGACTGAGGAGGGAGGATTTTCCGACGCCGTCCGCTCCGATGAACCCTACCAGGAGACCCGCGGGAATGGAGAGATCGACCGCATCGAGCGCCAGAGTCGGGCCATAGCGCAGGGTAACGCCGGAGAGTTCTGCCACATTCATGCGGCTGTCATTCATGGCACGGGCACATGATTCAATTGCGCCGGCCATTTGGCCTTTGGATCGAGGCGGACATAGGTCACGCCGGGCAGGCCCGTCCGGATTTCATGGGGATGTTTTGCCAGCAATGCGGGGGCGACCCGGGCGCGGATGCGAAACATCAGCCTGTCGCGCTCGCTCTGTGTCTCAACGGCCTTGGGCGTGAACTCCGCCTCGGTCGCAATGTAGGTGACCCGTGCCGGCAGAGCGAGCTTCGGAAAGGCATCGAGGACGATGCGGGCCTCGTCCCCGATGGCGGCGCGGCCGGCATCCGCGGTCGGCAGATAGATGTCCATATAGACATAGGACAGATCGAGCATTGTATAGACTTTGCCGCCGGCCGGTAGAACCTCGCCGACATTGGATACGCGATATTCGATGCGGCCATCCTTCGGCGCGACGAGCGTATCGTCGGCGATATTGACCTTATAGAGTTCGATGTTGTGGGTCACCACCGCAACGGCATGTTCGGCCTCGTCGACCCTTTGGTTTGCCGCGTCAAGTGCGGCAATGGCGCCATTGAGGATTTGCGTTTGCTGATCAAGCAGCTCTCGCGTAGCGAACTCCCTGGCAACGAGAGCCTTGGTGCGGTCAATCTCTTGCTGCGCGAGGACAACCTGCGTGTTCTGCTGGACTACGAGGGCCCGCGCCTCTTCGAGGCTATGCTCGGCCTGAGCCTTTTGTGCGATCAAGCTCCTGAGGCTCGCTTGGAGGTCGCGCGTATCCATGCGTGCGACCACCTGACCTGCCGTCACCCGATCGCCTTCATCGACCTTGATCTCGGCGATACGTGCGGCGAATTTCGTGTCGATATCGATCGGATCGGCTTCGAGACGGCCATTGCCGTATGCGAAGCCCGCCGGCAGATGAAACTGCCGAAGGCTCCACCAATAATAGCCGCCGCCGGCGCCGGCGGCGAGAACGAGGAGCAGCAAGACCCAGCGCCAGCGCCGCCGCTGTCGCACCGGCAGAACCACGACGGCGCCGCCGTGAATCGTCTCGGGAACTTTCTCCGCAATCTTTTCCGGCAACGAAGGCCGTAAAGCGACATCCGATGGAAGATAGGCTGCCTCCGGAACGATCGTCTGGCCGATCCCGCGCTCCGGCGTCGGATGGGAGGTGGCCTCGCCCGTTTTGTCAGAGCGTGGAATACCTCCATTCGGCTCGTTCATCATCTTTCCCTATCCGATCCGCCCGAGTGCCTGCTCAAGATGCGAGCCGCTCGAAACGCGCCTCCGACCGGGGCAAGCGCCGCCCTCTCAGATAGGGGTGCGACGCCCAAACGGAAGAGCCCCGGTTCAAGCAGCGCGGGCGATGCCATTGTCGCCGGCAAAGGCGATGTTCTGCGGCGAGAGAGCAGAGGCGGCCTGGCCGGAAGCAACGGCAAGCGCAGCGGCACCGCCTTCGAGCGCCGCCACGCGCCAAGACATCGGTGGTCGGATTGCCGATGCGCGTATAGATGAAACCAATCTCCTTGAGGCCAAACAGATTGGCCGCATGTCCAGTGTCGTAGAACTGATAGGAGGACGCAACTCAGTGGCATCGCTGGTCACGCCCAAATACCTGTCAGATCGTGCTTAGGAAGCCTCGCGAGCTTGCGGCCATTAGATCCCAGATATCCCAGCCGGCTTCCATTTTGAAATTATAGCGCCGGATGGCGTGGGCTGCTTGATTTCGATCAACCCGTTGGTACGATGATCACGACGTTTACGGCGAAGACGGGCAGATGATGGAGGCTATGCACATGCCGGCCGTTCTTGAAGGAAAAGTAGCCCTCGTGACGGGAGTAAGCTACGACGGACAGATCGGGAAAGCCGTCGCCGAAAAGTTGGCGGAGAGCGGCGCCGCGCTCGCGATTTGCGCACGCACACAGAGCAACGTAGAAGTGCGCGCGGAGGAGCTGCGCCAAGCCGGCGCGCGCGTCCTTGCCGTCGCCGCATCTCTGACCGATGAGGCCGAAGTGCGTCAGTTGATAGAGCGTGTCTTAAGCGAATACGGAAGGATCGACATTCTGGTCAATCTGGCAGGAGGCCTTACCCGCTACAAGCTCGCAGTCGAGCACAGCCTCGATGATTGGACCCAAGAATTGAACAATAATCTCCTGAGCGCGTTTTTGACCTCGCGAGCAGTATTCCCGCACATGCAGGAATCCAGGGGCGGGGCAATCATCAACTTCGCTCGCGCCGGACTTCCCCAGGCCAACATGGTGGCCTACAACTGCGCCAAGGCAGGAATCGAGGCTCTCACACGCACGCTGGCGCTGGAAGGAAGAGATTCGGGAATCCGGGTCAATGCGGTGGCCCCCGGCCTTGTCGATACTGCATCGAACATTGCCGCGATGAAACCCAAAGATCTGAAGCGCTGGGCCAAACGCGAGGACATCGCCGAGGCCGTCCTTTTCCTCGCATCTCAGGCCGGTGCGGGAATTACGGGTCAAGTGATTGCAGTAACGGGTGCAGGATTGTAGCGATTAGGCGTGCTTTTGTCATTGTCGCGGACAAACTCGCATCCTACAACGCGCGCTGCGGCCGATTCTCCCTTCGTGAGTGCAACAAGGAAATCGCCGGGCCACCACCTAGCTTTCGGGCAGCAGTTAAAATGCGGCGCCGGGCTCTTCAATTTTGGAGATCGTCGTGGCAGAGCGTTTTATCCCTGTCGAAGCACCCCTTCATAATCGGCGGCTAAACCGTATCGAAACCGCGTTCGTCGCGCGGCGGAACGTGCTGGAAATTATTCCCGCCCTGGCCTATCGCCAGCCCATCGTTTCGGGGGAAATGCTCATCCGCTGGCACATGCTCGCAGATCCCGGCGGCCTCAAACGGGTTCTGCTGGACAATCTGAAGAATTATCCCAAATCCGAAATCATGCGGCGCATGCTGCGGCCCGCCATCGGCGAAAGCCTATTCAATGCCGACGGCGCGGATTGGAAATGGCAGCGCCAGGCTGTGGCACCGATCTTCACCCATCGCAATGTGGTCGCGCTGGCCCCTGCGATGAGCGCCACCGCCGAACGCGCCTGCGAGAGGCTCGCGGCCTGTGCGGGGCGCGCGGAACTGGTCGGCGAAATGCTGACCGCGACCTTCGACGTGATATGCGATGTCGCGCTGTCCGGGCGCGAGCATTTCGACAGCCACACATTCGGCGACGCCATCACCCGCTATTTCCAGACCGCGGGGCGCGCCTCGCTGCTGGATTTTCTCGGCTTTCCCGACTGGTTCCCGCGGCCCGGCGAATGGCTTGCCGGATCGTCGGTGCGCACCATGCATCAAATGGTAGCGCAGGCCATCGAGGCACGCCGGGGCCGTGCCACAGGTCTTGCCGACGACCTTCTGGATCGCATGCTGGCGGCCCAGGATCCCGAGACCGGGCGACGGATGACGCCGGAAGATCTCGTCCACAACATGCAGTTCTTCATCGTCGCCGGTCACGAGACGACCGCGCTGGCGATTTCCTGGGCGCTCTATCTGCTCGCGAACATCCCCGAATATCAGGATAGGGCGCGGGCGGAAGCCGTAGCGCAGCTGAACGGGCGTGTGGCGGACGCGGACGATTTGGACGCCATGCCATTCATCGAGCAGATACTGGAAGAGGCGATGCGTCTGTACCCGCCGGTCGGCCTGCTCGCGCGGACCGTGTTGGAAGAGGATGAATTATGCGGTCGGATCATGCGGCCGAACGATACGATTTTTCTGCCCATCTGGGCACTGCACCGCCATGCGATGTGGTGGGACACGCCCAATGCATTCGATCCCGACAGATTCTCGCCGTCGAACCGCGCACGACGAGACAAATACCAATATCTCCCGTTCGGGGCGGGGCCTCGAGTCTGCGTTGGCGCGAATTTTGCCATGATGCAGGCACAGATTATTCTCGCCACCCTGGTCCAGCGCTTCCGTTTTGCGCCGAGCCTGCCCGCCCCCCGTCCGATCATGACCATGACGGTTCGCCCCGAACCGGGCATTTTCCTGTCGCTCGAGCCCGTAAGTTGAGGGACCTGGAATCTCCTAAGTCAAAATGGCCGTTGACGCTCAAGGACGGCGAATGGCTCTGTCGTCAGCCAAAAGGGTGGCATTGACACCTCAACGAGAACAGGCGACCGAATGCGTTAAGTTGCGACCGTCAGCTAAGCGAGGTGAGGAGTTCAGATGACTACTTTGTCAGCCGAGCAACAAGCGATGGTCGCGCTGTTCGAGCGGCACGTAAACGCAGAGCTCGCCGGCGATCTCGAAACCACGATGGCCACGATGACCGACGATCCCCATCTCAATCACGTGCCTTCTATGGCCGGGGGCGTGGGCCGCGATGGCGTGCGCGCCTTCTATCGCGATCATCTCGTCGGCAAATTCTTTCCGCCCGACGTGAAGATGACGAATGTGTCGCGTACGGTTGGGCACGATCAGGTGGTGGAGGAACTCGTGATCGGTTTCACTCACACGACGCCCATTGACTGGCTCCTGCCTGGCATCCCACCCACGGGAAAGCACGTTGAAATGGCGGTCGCCGTCATCGTCGGGTTCAAGGATGGGAAGATTTCGCATGAGCACATCTACTGGGATCAGGCCGGCGTGCTGGTGCAGGTCGGGTTGCTCGATCCCAGCGGTCTGCCGGTAAGTGGTGCCGAGAGCGCTCGAAAGGTCCTCGATCCCAAACTGCCAGCGCGTCGGATGTGATCCGCTTGCGCTTTTCTTTGCATTGCGGCGCCTGCGCGCGGGAGGGACAGGCTCCGAGCCGAATGAAAAGAGGCCCGCGGGAAAATCCCAGGACCTCGCTTTGTTTCTTCGAGCGAACTGGGTTCTTCAGTAATCCATGCCGCCCATGCCGCCCATTCCCCCTCCGGGCATGGCTGGCGCTTCCTTCTTCGGATGTTCGGTGATCGTCGCCTCGGTGGTGACGATCAAACCCGCGATCGACGCGGCGTCCTGGAGGGCCGTGCGGACGACCTTGGTCGGATCGATAATGCCGAGCGCGACGAGATCGCCATATTCGCCGGT
>DATFNQ010000136.1:0-5018 GCA_035266305.1 Methylovirgula sp. | reverse complement strand
TCGGGTTGATTCCGTGCCGCGCGGCGAGCGTTCTCAAGCTCTCTTGACTATTTTGTATTGCTCGACGGACCGCCTCTGTCGTCGTGGCGCAGCCGTGTAGAACTTGGCCCATAGTGCATCCCTCCATGCCGGAGAAAGGATTGCACCATCAAAACCTGGGATCAAACAGCTAGGCCGGCTCCGCCCAGACCGCGGTGCCATAGGCGAGCACTTCGGTAATGCCGTCCATGATCTCATTGGCATCGTAGCGCATGCAGACCACCGCATTGGCGCCGCCTTGAGTGGCGTGCTCGCACATATGCTCGTAAGCCTCTTGCCGCGCCGTCTCGGCCAATTGCACGAAGGCGCCGAGCTTGCCGCCGAAGATCGATTGAATGCCGCCGACAATATTGCCGACGACGCTGCGCGAGCGCACGGTTATTCCGCGCACCAGGCCGAGATGGCGGACGATCCGATAGCCGGCGATCTCATTAGTCGTGGCGACGATCATTCATTCCTCCCGTTTCGCCTGCCGGAGCCGCTAAGCGCTGAAGCTGATAGCGAAGCTTGTGGCGCAGCCCTTGCGGCATTCTTGGAGCGGGTGAAGGGAATCGAACCCTCGTATTCAGCTTGGAAGGCTGCTGCTCTACCATTGAGCTACACCCGCGCGGGCGCGACTATGCTATGGTCGATGCGCCATTGCAACACACAGCCAGACGGGTTTTCCAGGTTTGGGTCGGCCGCGGGAAAAGTTTAAAAGGCGGCCGGTCACTGAACGTGCGCGAGAAAGTGAAGCACGTCGTTGGTGAACTGCGCAGGGTCCTGAAGAAGGGAGAAATGGCTCACGCCGGGCTGGATGAGGAGCCCGCTGCCCGGGATTTCCTGCGCCATGAACTCCGTGTTCTCCCGCTTGATCGCCTCGTCATGGTCGGCATCGACGATCCAAGTCGGCACGGTGATGCGCTGAAGCTCCGCAGCGGTGAAGTTCGGCTGCATTGCCCACATCTTCGTGATTTGCGCGAGGAAGGACTGATATTCTGTGGGCGTCGGTGACAGCTCGGCATATTCCTTTTCGGCCCTCGCGATGAACGCCGCGAAGACAGGACTTTTGATGTCTTTCACGCCACTCGGGTCGGAATTGGCGGCAAAGGCGAAGAGCTTGGTCAGCCGCTCAGGATGATGGATCGCGATGTCCAATCCCAGGATTGCCCCGTCGCTCCAGCCGACGATCGCTGCCTTGTCGATCTTGAGGAATTGCATGAGCCCGATAACGTCAGAGGCCATGAGGTCGTAACCAAAGGGCCGATCGTCGCGCGTGCTGCGGCCGTGGCCGCGGCTGTCCATCACGATGACATGATAGATTTTCGCAAGGGCCGGGACCTGGTTGCCCCAGTAGTTCGCGTTAGCAAGGCCGCCGTGAAGGAGAATGACCGGCTCGCCGCGCCCGAACTCGGCATACCAGATGCGGATGCCGTTCACGGGCGCATAGCCGACGCGATCGGGCTTCGGCAGCGTCGGCGTCGGCGGGAGCGTTTCCCATTGCGTTGCGGCCGCGGCGGCGCTCGCCACAACGACGGGTGGGAGTAGAAAGATGAGAGCGAGGCTGGCGGCTCGAATGAGCCGGGGCTGAGAGGAAAACACGCGGCACCTCGTCAGATGCGAGCAAGATCAGCGGCGGTGACAGAGCATACGTCCGATGACTTCATGAGGCGGCCTCGCTGCCGGGAACGGCGCCCTCCGCTGCGATGAGTCTGACTCGTGAGAATAGCGGACAGCGCCGACGGACGTTCTATCCGCAATCCGGGCCGTTGAAGCGGGATATCTCTGATGAAAGTCACCAGACCTTCTTCAAACGCCTGTTCCAGCATAGCGATGCTCGTCGCCTTCATCTCACCCCCGGCTGGCCGCCGTTGATGAACTCGACGCCAGCCGTCTTCCGCGCGTTCCTACTCACCAATTTTCGTTACGCTTGGCGCCGCACTCCTTTCTCAGAAGGCACACACATCGTCCAGTGCTCTGCTCACAAACTGGTTTGCGGTCCGACTCGCAGGAGTATCCTCGGCCGTTGTAACCAGTCATCACGCCTCCGCATGCTCCCTCTGAATATTGAGCGTTTGCAGCCGATAAAGTAGCGAGGCTCAGGAATTCAAAAACTGCAGCTACAAAAACTCTAAAAATCATCACCGTTTCCTTTTAACCCGCGGCTCGTTTTTAGCCGGACCCCAGGCCGTTCGCCGTTCCCTCGAAATTATTTGAAATCAAGGGCAGCCACTCGCAAGAGATGCGACATGAAAAAGGCCACCCCGGGAAAGTGGCCCGTTCCACGAACTCAAATGAAATCAAGTTGGTGGGGGAGGTAGGACTCGAACCTACGAAGGCTTAGCCAGCGGATTTACAGTCCGCCCCCTTTGCCGCTCGGGACACTCCCCCGCACAAGCCCCGGACAAGCGCAGCGCCGGCCCTTGCGCGGGAGGTTGATCGCGCGCTTATGGGAAGGCCTGGCCGCCTCTGTCAACCCCTCTGCAATGTGTCCGATGAACTCTCATAAACAGCCACGACATGGCCCGCGCGCCTTTTCTCACGCGGGAGCGCGCGCATGACAAGGACGAAGAGCCGCCGGCCGGGCGAAGGCCGCGGCGGCCAAGCCGCGCATCCTCCGCCGCCGAAGCGCGAGATCAAGGCCGCGACGCCATCGGCCAAGGCAGCCGGGCCGGCTTTCCGCCGCCAATCGGCCGATCTGGTCGTCCTTTACGGCTTTCATGCGGTGCGCGAGGCATTGCGCGGCAAGCACCGGGTTCTGCTCGATCTTTTCGCGACGCCCGCGGCTGCCGCGCGGCTCGAGCAGGAATGCGCCGCGGCCGGACTGACGGCGCATATCGTCAGCCCCGAGGATCTCGCGCGCCGCCTCGGACCCGACGCGGTGCATCAAGGCGTGCTCCTCGAAGCGCGTCCCCTGCCCGCTTTTCACCTCGACGAGATCGCGTCCAAAAGCGGCATCGTCTTGGTGCTCGATCAGATCACCGACCCGCATAATGTCGGAGCGATTGTGCGCAGCGCGGCGGCGTACGGGGTCGACGCGGTGGTGACGACCGAGCGGCATGCCCCGGAATTTTCCGGCGTCCTCGCCAAGGCCGCGTCCGGCGGTCTCGAACATGTGCCGATCGTCGAGGTGGTCAATCTTGCCCGCGCGCTCGATGAGCTGAAAGACCTCGGTTATCTGCGCGTGGGGCTCGATTCCGAGGCGCCCTTGCCGTTGAGCCCGGCGCCTTTGGCGCGCCCGCTCGCGCTTGTGCTGGGCGGCGAAGGCAAGGGCCTGCGCCGCCTGACCCGTGAGAGATGCGACCTCATGGCGGGCCTCGACATGCCGGGCCCGATCAAGAGCCTCAACGTCTCGAATGCCTGCGCCGTCGCTTTGGCGCTCCTCAGGATCAAGCTCGAGGGCCGCCAGGACACTCTATCGAAACAAGCCGATACTCGGGTAAGCTCAGGATCGTCCTGAAGAATCGAGCGTTCAGCTACACGTGTAGGGGCTGCCGTAGACGACGCGCGGCAATTTCGGGTGGTGCGGCGGCACGAGATGGATCAGCAGTGACCGGATGCAAGGGCGCGGCACGACCACGGGAAAGCCACAGAAGGGCGGCGGGACCACGAACCCCGCTTCCTCACCAGCCGACGGCCATTCGAAGGTACCGGACAGCAGGGTCGAGTAAGCGCCGCTGGCGCCCAAGCCTGCCAAACCAGGCCTCTGTCTGGCAAGGGCTTGCGGGCGAGCCGGCGGTTGCATGCCCATCACGCGCGGCGCCATGGCATGGCCGCCGGTCGCCGCGAAACTTTCCGGCAGCCCAAGGCCAAGACCGATAAGGCTCGCAAGAAGAAGTTTGCCCGAGAGTTTCATGCGCGCTCCTTTGATGTGGCCGCTTGCCGCCCATCAAACTTAGCGCATTCTCAGGCAAAATAAATATTTGGTTAACCATAAAAAAGGCCCCGTCGAACGGGGCCTTGCAAAGGGACGCGGCAGGTCGGCTCAGTCGCAGACCCGAACGCGGCGCACGACATAGGCATAGCCGTCCCAAGCCTGTTGCGGCTCATACCAGCAACGCGGTCCGGGTCCATAGGGGCCCGGCCCAGGCGCGTAAGCCGGCGCATACGGGGCATAATAGCCCGGCGGAGGCGGAGGCGGCGGGGCCGCCGCAATGGCGCTGCCGGCGATGAGGCCCAGGGCCGTGCCGCCGATGATGCCGGCGACAAAGGCCCCGCCGCCACCCGCTTGTGCCGGGGCAGCGACGGCGACCACGACGCTCGCGGCCAGAGCCAAGGCGAGGCCGGATTTCGCTACTGATCCGATCTTCATCGACATTCGTCCGCTCCAACAAAAGGCGCCGGCTTGGCGCAATTCGAGTCCAGTTTATCCTCACGGGACGACACCGCACCCGGCGAATCAGCCGAACCTTTGCCCTTAAGCACTCATTGCGGCAAGGACGCGGCTGAAACCCGCGCTCGGTCCCGCGGCCGATCTTCCACCGGACACGCGCACCAAAAGCTTAAAGCAGACGTTCGTCGGCGGGACCTGGCTCGGTGCAGCGGGCCGTGTCGCTCCCGTTTGGGGATCGGCGCGCCCACCCAAGAGCGGCCGCGTGATCCATAATTCTCAAGGCAGGTCCAGCTCAGCTGGTCGAGCACTGATGTCATCAGCAGGTCGTATCAGCGCCGCCGCGGGACCTCGCCACGCCACGAAAGAGCCCGGCGCTTGGCCGGGCTCCATGGTAATTCAGGGGTATCGCGCGAACGCGGATCTCACCGGCAATCTGCCTACGGCCCGCTCACCAGCGCGTAGACGGTCACAGCGAAACAAAAAGTCCACAGGATCGCGTATACGATCAGTTGCGACGGGTCCATGTCGTTCCTCCCATGCCCGACTGCGTTCGTTGTGTTGCAGCGCACGCGACCCAAATTTTGGCAACGAGCCTAGTTGCGAGAACCAAGCCGATTCGGCATCAGGACGAGCCATAATCGGGTATGCGGGCCATCCAACGGCTCAG
>DATFNQ010000135.1:0-4023 GCA_035266305.1 Methylovirgula sp. | reverse complement strand
GCATTCTGCGCGGGCACGCGCAGGATAAGGCGCTTGACGTCATCCTCGCCGCGTCAGGGAGTAGCGGCGGCCATGATCACAGCGGCGTGCTCGCGGCGCTCGAAGGGGCTGACAAGCAAGGTGCGCGCGCGCTGGTCGAAGATCTCCTCGCGATCGCCGGCCTTTCGACGGTCGGCGGACGCAGCGCCGCGGAGATCGCCGAGCGCTTCCTCGAGCAGGCCGCGTTGAAATCCGGACCGGGGTTTCCGGCCGAGCAGCGCGCAATCCTCGAAAATTTCCTCGCAATCGAGGCTGATCCGGATCAGGCCTCGCTGCGATTGCGGCAGCTTGCCACCGATGCTCACCTCAACCTCGCCGTCACGCTCGACCGGTTCGACGCACGATTGGGCTTCATGGCGGCGCGCGGACTCGACGTCGCCGATTTTCGCTTTGCGACGCGGTTTGCCCGCAATCTCGATTATTATACCGGCTTCGTCTTCGAGGCCCGCGAGCGCGGTCGCCAGAACGATAGGCCCATCATCGGCGGCGGTCGCTATGACGGGTTGTTGCGATCGCTCGGCGCGCCAGCGGAGATCCCGGCGGTCGGCGCCGCCATCTGGGTGGAACGGCTGAGTGTCTCCGAAGGCGCGGGCTGGTGGCGATGAGCGAATCCGAAAACCTCGTGCTGGCGGTGCCCTCGAAAGGGCGCCTACAGGAAAACGCCGCCGCTTTTTTCGCCCGCGCCGGGCTCGCTCTCGTCCAAGGCCGCGGCGCGCGCGATTATCGCGGTCGGATCGCGGGGGTTGACAATGTCGAAGTCGCCTTTCTCTCGGCGGCCGAGATCGTCACCCATCTTGCCGCGGGAACCGTGCATCTCGGCGTGACCGGCGAAGACCTGATGCGCGAAACCGTGCCTGAGGCCGATGCCAAGTTCGAACTTCTGGCGCCGCTCGGATTCGGCCATGCCAATGTCGTCGTCGCCGTGCCGCAGGCCTGGATCGACGTGCGCACGATGGCCGATCTTGAAGATGTCGCGGCGGCCTTTCGCGCCAAACGCGGCGAGCGGATGCGGGTCGCCACCAAATATGTGAACCTGACCCGTCGTTTCTTCGCCGCGGGCCACGTCACCGACTATCGCATCGTGGAAAGTTCCGGCGCAACCGAAGGCGCGCCCGCGGCCGGCACCGCGGAACTCATCGTCGACATCACGACGACTGGCGCAACGCTCGCCGCCAATGCCTTGAAGGTTCTCGACGACGGAATCATCCTGCGCTCCGAGGCCAATCTCGTCGCGTCACTGACTGCGCCTTGGGGCAAAGCCAGCCGCGAGGCGGCGCGCGTCATTCTCTCGCGCATCGCGGCGGAAGAAGTAGCGCGCACCACGCGCGAAGTTTCGGCACGGCTTGCGCATGTCGAAGTGGACCTCTTCGCGCACGCCGAGGTGTTGTTTGCGGCGCGGCCCCGGCGCCACCTTGCCGACAGCTGGCTGACGCTGACCTGCCCGGCCGAGAAGGTCGCCGCGCTCGCCGATTGGCTCCTCACGCAAGGAGCGGCGGAAGTCACGGTCGCGGCGCTCGACTATGTCTATGCCGCAGACGACAAGCTTTCTGAGAAGCTGCTGGCACGCCTGCCGTAATTACTCCGCGGCCTGCGCAGCCATGTCGCGCGGCGTGAACATGCCAGTACCCGCGCCCTGCATTTCGAGGCGCCGCTTGTGGAATTGCGCGACTGTCGAGCGGTGGCCGATCGAGACCAATGTCGTACCGGGCAGGTTTTCGCGAATGGTCTTGTAGATTTCGGCTTCCATCGGCTCGTCCATGGCGGTGGTCGCTTCATCGAGGAAGAGCCAGTCGGGTTTCGCTAGAAGCGCTCGAGCGACCGCCAGACGCTGCTGTTCGCCACCCGAGAGCCTCTGCGACCAGATGTCTTCGACATCGAGCTTGCCGCCGAGATCGCTGAGATTTGCCGCGACCAGCGCGGCGCGCAGCGTCGCATCGTCATACTTATCCGGCGATGCCGGATAGGCGAGCGCGGCGCGCAGCGTGCCGATCGGGATATAAGGCTTTTGCGGAAGCAGCATCACCTGCGCCGAGGCCGGCAATTCTACGCTGCCTTCGCCGAACGGCCAGATTCCGGCGATCGCTCGGAAGAGCGTGGATTTGCCGGAGCCGGAAGGGCCGGTGAAAAGGGTCGGCTCGTGTGTGGCCAGCCGCATATTGGCGCCTTCGATGATGGCGCGCCCATCCGGCAGGCGCACCGTCAATGCATCGACGTTGACACCTTCGTTTTCGGCCGAGGCCTGTTGCGGCTTGAGGTCGAAGTGGCCGGCCCTGTCGATCGCCCTGTCGAACGAGGTCAAGCGGTCGAGGACGGATTTGAAGTCGGCAAGCGAGACGTAATAGGCGACGAAGAAGGTCAAGGCGTCATTGACGCTGCCGAAGGCTCGCGCCGTCTGCGTCATGATGCCGAGCTCGATCTTGCCGGCGAAATAGAATGGGGCCGAAACAATATAGGGAATGAAGGGACTTAGCTGCGCATAGGAAGCGGTGAAGGCGGTCAGCGTCTTGCGGCAGGCCACGATCTCGAAATAATTCTTGACGATCGCCGCGAACCTCTGCCGAAGCGACATCTTCTCGGCATTCTCGCCGCCGAGCAGCGCGACCTGTTCGGTATATTCCCGCAGCCTTGCGAGCGAGAAGCGGAAATCCGCTTCATAGCGCTGCCGTATGAATGATAGGCGAACGAGCGGACGGCCGATCCAATGCGTGACCAGTGTACCGACCCCGGCGTAGACGAGCGCTACCCAGAAGAGAAAGCCCGGCACGGCGATCCTCGTATAGGGCAAGGTGAAACTGGCCGACAGAATCCAGAGAATGATCGCAAAGGATACGAGTGAAGTCAGCTTGGAAATAAGCAGGATCGAAAACGAATAGATTCCATAGCCGACCTGACCGCCATCGATGAAGCGGTTGACGTCTTCGGCGATACGCTGATCCGGGTTGTCGGCCGCGATTCCGACGAGCGACATGCGATAATGGGTGTGATTGTCGAGCCAGTGATCGATGTAAAAGTCGGTGAGCCAACGTCGCCATTTGATGACCAAGGTCGATTGGACGACGAATTCGATGACCGCCGCGGCGATGTACAGGAACGCCCAGACCATAAAGACGGTGAAGAGCTGATACCAGAAGGCATTTGCATCTCTGTTCTGGATCGCGTTGAACCAATCGCGCGAGAAGTAGGAGAGCCGGATGTCGATGCCGACTTCCGCCTGATTGACGAGGACCAGGAAGACGACCATGGCCGAGGCGACGGCGCGTTCGAGCCCGCGGAAGGCCGGAAACGGCCAGATGCGCGCGGTGGTGCGCTCATCCGTATTGAAATAGCGATCGGCGATCCGCGTCATCGCCCGCACCATCGGGATGAAGGAGACGAGGTAAACGACGATGGCGAAGAGGGCGACGGTCAGCGGAAGGCTATCCGGCAGCTCGTAGCTGTCGAGCGCCGCCGGCCAGAGTTTCAGCTTGGCCGCCAGACAAAGCGACCCGAAGGTGACCAGTTCGACGGCGAAGATCGCCGCGAAAATTCTGAGATAGCTCGAGATGGCACGGCTCTGATAGGTCGTGAGTGCGCAGATCGCCGAGGCGGCGGTCAGCAGGACGAGGGTCGTATCTCCCGTCCTTTGCGCGACAACCGCGGCGGCCAGCGAGAAGAGCGCGATGATGATTGCAAGGGTTTTCATGGACCTGTTCGCTTGATCGGGAATTTTGTCTCATGAGGAACGCCAACCCGCGCCGCCTCCGCGCGGCGAACCTTTGCGGTGTTCTCGGCCGGTCCGACGCATTCACAATGTGCGCAGTCCGGCCTTCGTCAAACGCTCAGCGTACCGATGCAGAGCCCTTCGGACAGCGAATCCGCGGGCGCCATCCAGTTTGCCTGCATGTTCTGGGCCGGTGCACGCGGCGGCGCTCTAGAGCGGGATCGTTTCCCACGTTTCGATCCCGCGCCAGATTCCTTTATTACCGCATGATCCTTTCGCAAAAC
>DATFNQ010000134.1:0-2836 GCA_035266305.1 Methylovirgula sp. | reverse complement strand
CGCCAAGCTGCAGGCCTTCTGCCCTCCGCCCGATAGGGCCTGCCGCGAATAAATTCACCGTCAACCGGCTTCAAACGCTCTGTTTATCCTTCGTCTTTGCTTTTTCTACTAATTTGGTGGATTTCTGGCTTGACATCCGGGCCGCACCTCGGATCTTACCTCCGCAATAGCGAGCTGCCTTGCCAGTCTCCGCGAGCGCAGGACGAGATGAAGAGGGCGGGGCATGCGTAGAACGGCGGCGGCTTTTTTCCTGGGGATGGTTGGGGTCACGCTCGCAACGACGCCCGCTATGCAAGCGCAAGGCGCCCAGGACGTCACGATTCTGAACGTCTCCTATGATCCGACCCGCGAACTCTATGCGGCGATCAACGATCTTTTCGTCGACACCTATAAGGCTAAGACCGGCGTGACTGTCGATATCGAGCAATCGCATAGCGGGTCGAGCAAACAAGCCCGCGCGGTGATCGACGGGCTGCAAGCCGACGTGGTCACCTTGGGTCTTGGCTGGGACGTCATCGCCATCGAGCGCGCCGGCCTGATCAAGCCGGGCTGGCAGGAGAAGTTCCCTTTCAACTCCGCGCCCTATACATCGACGGTCGCCTTCCTCGTCCGCAAAGGCAATCCGAAACATATCAAGGACTGGAAGGATCTGCTGCGCCCCGACGTGCAGGTCATCGCGCCCAATCCGAAGACGAGCGGGGGCGGCCGCTGGGCTTTTCTTGGCCTCTGGGGCGCTGTCGCGGGCGCCAAGACCTATGATCTCTCGACACCGGAAGGCCTCGCCGCTTCGCTCGCCGCGGCCAAGGCGGCCAAGGATTTTCCCGCTTACAAGAATGCCGCCGCATTGGCGGCGGTGACCGAACTCTACAAACATGTGCCGGTGCTCGACACGGGCGCGCGTGGCGCGACCGTGACGTTCGCGCAAAAGGGGCTCGGCGACGTTCTGCTCAACTGGGAGAACGAACTATGGCTTGCCTGCGACGAATTCGGCAATGACAAGTTCGACATCGTCTATCCCTCGACCAGCGTCCTCGGCGAACCGCCGGTGGCGGTCGTCGATTCGGTCGTCGATAAAAGGGGGACGCGCGCCGTCGCGGAGGCCTATCTCAATTTCCTCTACACGAAGGAAGCCCAGGACGTGATCGGCCAATGGCATTATCGTCCGCGCAACGTCGAGATTCTGAAGAAATACGCCGCCGACCTTCCGCCCCTGAAGTTGTTCACGGTCGACGAGACCTTCGGCGGCTGGGCGAAAGCGCAGCAGACATTTTTTGCGGACGGCGGCATATTCGATCAAATCTACAAGCCGACGAATTAATGCTGTTTCACATCGTAAGATGTCAGGGAACACTTTCTCCGTGTAGGAGAGGTGGCGGGCGAGGGAACTATGACGAAGCGGAAATTGATCGTAACCCGTCATCCGTCTCTCTCAGCTCGGGGAGAAGGTATGCGCGGCCTATTGGCATGATCCCGAAAAATTGCGAAGATTGACGTCATGGCTCGCGCCTTCCCCGTCATTCCGGGCCTGCCGCTCACGCTCGGCTATACTCTGTTCTATCTCTCGCTTTTCGTCTTGATCCCGCTCGCGGGCCTGGTCTTCAAGACGACGCAGCTGACGTGGAGCGAGTTTTACGCGACGATCGCCGATCCGGTGGTCGTCGCGGCGTTCAAGCTCACGTTCGGCGCCTCGGCGCTTGCCGCGGCGATCAATGGCGTCTTCGGCCTGATGGTCGCTTGGGTTCTCGTGCGCGAGCCCTTTTTCGGCCGGAGGCTCTTCGATGCGCTGATCGATTTCCCCTTCGCCCTTCCCACGGCGGTTGCCGGCATCACCTTCAGCACGCTCTATCTGCAGGATGGCTGGATCGGCGGCTTCGGCGACCATGTCGTCGCCGGGGCCGATTGGCTGGCGGGGCGCTTCGGCCACCCCGACCTCATTCCTGCGAACGCGCTCGCTTGGCTCGATTTCCCTTTTAGCAACACCAATCTCGGCATCGTCGTGGTCTTGGTCTTCGTCGGCCTGCCCTTCGTGGTGCGCACCGTGCAGCCGGTTCTCCAGGAATGGGATCTCGAACATGAGCAGGCGGCGCATAGTCTGGGGGCCGGCGGTTGGACGACCTTCCGCCGCGTCATCTTTCCGGAGATTTTTGCTGCTTGGCTGAGCGGCATCGCGCTCGCCTTCGCCCGCGCCATCGGCGAATATGGGTCCGTCATCTTCATCGCCAGCAATATTCCCGGCAAGTCGCAGATCGTTCCGCTGCAGATCGTGATCAAGCTCGACGAATTCCAATATGCGAAGGCGACCGCGATCGGCGTCGTTCTCCTGTTCGCCTCGCTTCTCGTCTTGCTCGGCATCAACGGGATTGAATTCTGGGCGCGGCGCCGCGAGCGGGCGGCATAGGATGGCGGACCTGTCGAATTTGGCAAGCCTCGCGCCCGCGGCCGTCGCAAAGCGCTCGACCGTCGGGCGACTGCTCGTGGCGGGCACAATTCTGTTTCTGACCCTCTTCGTGGTCTTGCCGGTTGCCAACGTCTTCGGCGAGGCTTTCTCGAAGGGCATCGGCGCTTACGTCCAGACTTTCTACGTGCCGAAGCCCGAGTCTGGCGCCACGCCGTCGTTGAGCGAGAAGCATCGGTTTGCCGCCAAAATGGGCCAGGCGGAGCGGACCTGGAGCGCGATAAGAATGAGCTGCTGGGTCGCCGCATTCGTCGTTCCGCTCAACATCATCTTCGGACTGGCCGCCGCCTGGGCGATCACGAAGTTCCGCTTCAAGGGGCGCGTCTTTCTCGTCACCTTGATCGACCTGCCGTTCTCCATATCGCCGGTGGTCGCCGGGCT
>DATFNQ010000133.1:0-3176 GCA_035266305.1 Methylovirgula sp. | reverse complement strand
CATCGGCTGCGAGATGAAATATGCAAGCCGGCTGATCTACGCGAAGCGGCTCGATCTTGCGAGCGTCGAGGCGACGCCCATCGGGATCAATTGCCGGCTCTGCGAACGCCCCGCCTGCCCGCAGCGCGCCGCCCCGCCGGTGCTGCGCGCGCTGCATGTCGATGAGCAGATGCGCACCGTGTCGCCATTCACGTTCAAGGATCTGTAGGGACGCGTCCCCTCTCCCCGCTTGCGGCGAGAGGGGAACGGTCACATATGAATCGCGCGCTTGTCCACCGCGAGCGCGGCTTCGCGCACCGCTTCCGACAATGTCGGATGCGCGTGGCAGGTGCGCGCAAGATCCTCTGACGAGCCGGAAAATTCGATCAGCACGCAGGCCTCGGCGATGAGCTCGCCCGCCCCGGCGCCGATGATATGCACGCCGAGAACCCGGTCGCTCGCCGCGTCGGCGAGGATCTTCACGAAGCCTTCGGTCGCCCGCATCGCGCGGGCCCGCCCATTCGCGGTGAAAGGGAACTTGCCGATCTTGTAGGCAATGCCCTTGGCTTTCAGCTCTTCCTCGGTCGCGCCGACCGCGGCGATTTCCGGCATGGTGTAGACGACGGAGGCAATCGCCGCGTAATTCACATGGCCGTGCTGGCCGGCGAGAAGCTCGGCGACCGCGATCCCCTCGTCCTCCGCTTTATGGGCGAGCATGGGGCCGCGCACGACATCGCCGATCGCATAAATGCCGGGAATATTCGTCGCAAAACGCTCGTCGATGAGGATCCGGCCGCGCTCCATCGCGACGCCGAGCGCTTCGAGCCCGAGGCCTTGCGTGAAAGGACGCCGGCCGACCGAAACCAGCACGACATCGGCCTCGCGCACGATCTGCGCGCCGCCCGCGCCCGGCGCGATCGCCACTGCGAGGCCTTTCGGCCCTTTGTCGACCTTCACGACCTTGTGGCCGAGCAGGAATTCGAACCCCTGCTTTTCGAGCATGCGTTGGAACGCACTGCCGACCTCGCCGTCCATTCCCGCCAGGATATGATCGAGCAATTCGACGACGGTGACTTGCGCGCCGAGCCGGCGCCAGACGGATGCCAGTTCGAGGCCCACGATTCCGGCGCCAACCACGAGCAGGCGGCCCGGCACCTTGGCAAGGGCGAGCGCGCCGGTCGAGGACACGATCTGCTTCTCGTCGATCTCGACGCCCGGCAGCGGCACCACGTCGGAGCCCGTGGCGATCACGATGTTCTTGGCCGCGAGCGTCTGCTTCCCGCCATCGGCGGCGGTGACCTCGACCTCGCCGGCCGCCTTGATCCTGCCGACGCCGATGAAGGCGTCGATTTTGTACTTCTTGAGCAGGAAGCCGACGCCGTTGACGTTGGCGGCAACCGTGTCGTCCTTGTGTTTCATCATCGCCTTGAGATCGAGCTTGGGCTTGCCGACGATCACACCGAAGGAGGCCAGCTCGTGGTCGGCCTCGGCGAATTTCTCCGAAGCCTGGAGCAGCGCTTTGGACGGAATGCAGCCGATGTTGAGGCAGGTTCCGCCATGCGTCTTGCGCTTCTCGACGACCGCGACCTTGAGGCCAAGCTGCGCCGCGCGGATGGCGCAGACATAACCGCCGGGGCCGGTGCCGATGATAATCAGGTCATACATCATTGAACCTCGGCGGCGCTCAAAGCCCCGCTAGCCGCGCGAGCATCATCAGCAGGCCGATGATTGATACGAGCCAGGCGAGCGTACGCGCGACCGGAATGCCCGCAAGATAAAGCGGCAGATAGAGGATGCGCCCAGCGATCCACAGGATCGCGCCCCAGCCGCCTGTGCGGCCGGTCGCGATAAGGCCGAGATCGACGGCGACGAAGGGCGCGTAGTTCTCGACGAAATTGGCAAGCGCACGCTGCGACCGCGCGGCGATGACACCCTTGACTTTGCGTTGCTCGTCGCGCGGACTCAGCAGATATTTCTCGCCGAATTCGCCCCTTGCGAATGTCGCCTGGATGACGACGTGTACGACGAACAGAAGCACACTCAATTCCAGCGCGTAAAGTTCGGCAGAATGCATGATGTCCTCCCCTTGCTTTCGGCGCGTTCAGAGATCCAGAACGAGCCGCGCGGGATCTTCGAGCGCCTGCTTGACGTGCACGAGAAAGGTCACCGCCTCCCTGCCGTCGACGATCCGATGGTCGTAGGTGAGCGCGAGATACATCATCGGCCGGATCTCGATCTTGCCGGCGACGGCGACCGGCCGCTCCTCGATCTTATGCATGCCGAGAATGCCGGATTGCGGCGCGTTGAGGATCGGCGTCGACATCAGCGACCCATACACGCCGCCGTTCGTGATCGTGAATGTGCCGCCCTGCATCTCCTCGATCTTGAGAGAGCCTTCCCGCGCGCGCTTGCCGAGATCGGCGATCTTCTTCTCGATCTGGGCGAGGCTCAGCTGATCGCAATCGCGCACAACCGGCACGACAAGACCCCTGTCGGTCCCGACCGCAATCCCAAGGTGATAATAATTCTTGTAGATGATGTCGGCCCCGTCGATCTCGGCATTGATCGAGGGAATTTCATTCAGCGCGGCCACGCAGGCCTTGGCGAAAAAGCCCATGAAGCCGAGCTTCACCGCGTGCTTCTTTTCGAAAGCATCTTTTGCGCGGCTGCGCAGCGCCATCACCTCGCTCATGTCGACCTCGTTGAAGGTGGTCAGCATGGCGGCGGTGTTCTGCGCATCCTTCAGGCGCCGCGCGATGGTCTGGCGCAATTTGGTCATGCGCACGCGCTCTTCGCGGCGCGCATCCTCGGCCGGGGCCGGCGCGCGGAGCTGCGTGGCGACTTGCGGCTGAACCGGCGGCTCGGCGAGCGCGGCCAAGACATCGCCCTTCAGCACCTGGCCGCGCTTGCCGGAGCCGGTAACGGCCGCGAGGTCGATACCCTTGTCCGCGGCGATCTTGGCGGCGGCCGGCGCGGGCGGCATCGCCGCCGCCGGCTGTGTCGGCGCGCGACTCGGCCTTGCAGGCTGGGCAGCCGTGCCTTTCTTATGCGCGGGCCGCGCCGGTGCTCCAGCGGCGTCCTGTATGGCGCCGAGGAGCCCGCCCGGCGCGATACTTTCGCCGCTCTGCGCCGCAATTTCGGCGAGCACGCCGGCAGCGGGAGCGTTGACCTCGAGTGTCACCTTGTCGGTTTCGAGC
>DATFNQ010000132.1:0-80060 GCA_035266305.1 Methylovirgula sp. | reverse complement strand
TGCTGCGCAAAACCGCCCCGCGCACCGTCGAAACCCTCTGCGCCGCAACCGGCGAACTCCTCGAAGCCTTCACTCAAGACGAATGCGCTCACTATCTCAAAAACGCAGGTTATGCCTAAACGTAAAAACATCATGCTCTAGCGCACAAAGCTTTAACGGCGCGGCCCTACGACGTTGCCGGCAATCGCCAAACACACATGCCCTTTCGCTTGCCGATCATAAGCAGGGTGCCGCGAACGGAACGCCGCTTCAAGGTTTGGGCGAGCTTCTGAGTAATGGCGATAGCCAGGACCGAATCGGACGTGTCGAATCCCTTGGCGGCCATGACGTGCGGGGCGATTTCCTTTGTCGAAAGTTCCGCACCCTTACCAAGGGCTTCTAGGCACAATCTCCACTTCTCATGCCGCTTGAAGAGCCGATGGATATTCACATAGCGGGGCATATCCCTTCGGATCGCCCGTCGCTTCAAAGACCCGGATTACCGCATTGATATGGGCGAGATCGGAGCGGGCTTGCTCTAGCTGCTTCTCATAGAGACGGATCGATGAAACGATTTCGTCGCGTTTGGATCGGAGAGTCGTCACGGTACGGATTTCAGCCATGCGCCAAAAATAGGCGGGATGGCTAAAAATTCTTGTGCGGTCTCCATAATACCGGTTTAGGCGGTACCGCCACAAGCGCGCGCGATGCGGGCTTATCTTTGGCTTTTTAGTCGCGTTCAGCCCGAAGCGAGCGATAGGGCTTGAGGGTTCGATGCCTAGCTCAAGTTCGCCGCAACCGCGTTGAACTTGGCCGAGAGGCTTGTGCCGAGCGTGGTGAGGGCGGCGATGATCACGACGGCGATAAGGCCGGCCGCTTCTGGCCTTTAGGGCCTCTAGGCATCGTCATCTCCAGGAACCCATAGATGCACTTCGCGTCCTGCGCTGTCTATGATCCTGACAGCGTGAGCTCCAGGCTTATAGATCGTTGCAAATAAGTGCCTGGCATGTTGCTTGATAGCATCATCGTCTGGTGCACTATCGGTGACCCGATCGATAACCTGCGCACCTCCTGCGCGGGGAGGGCCAATCCATTGAATTTCGTATAGCCTCATCAATCCGCTCCGGCCTTGCACTAAGCATACAAGAGCCGCCGGCGAAGCGCGAGCGAAGATCGGCAAATTTCAGACTGACCCACTACCGAGCTCGCGTGGCGCCTGTAGAGACGAGCCCGGTATCTGTGAGCTACGCGTACTCCGCCGCGCGGCGTTGGCTGTCGATCGTCTGCACCACCTCGAAGCCCTCGAATTGCGGATGGCCGAGCGTTTTCGGCTTTTCATCGCCGGCATGCGCATGCGCGGCGCGGAATTGCTCCGATGTCGTCCAGGCGGTGAATTCCTCCTTGCTCGCCCAGACGGTGTGCGAGACGTAGAGAATACGATCCTCGTATTCCGGCCCTTTCAGGAGATTGAAAACGACGAAACCCTTCATCTCGTCGAGCCGGGAGACGCGGCTGCGCCAAACTTCCTCAAAGGCTCGAGCCTGATCCTTGATGACCTTGAATCTGTTCATGGCGATGTACATGGGTTGCCCTTTCCCTGAAAGCGCTAGCGCGCGGGGTCCTGTCTCAGTTTGAAATTTCGGGGTCTAGCCAGATAGACGAGGGACGCTTATCATGAGCTTATGCCGCATCCTTTACCTGAAGGCCTCCCACCGGGTTTCTTGGACGAGTATCGCAAGCGGATCGAGGACGATCTAGCGGAGTTGAGGCGCTATCTCGCGCCGCTTGAATCTGGCGAAATGCACCTTGGGGAGCGCAGGCCAGGAGAGCCATGGAAAGACGTTACCACCGAGAGGATCGCGTTTCACAAAGTGACCCTCGCGACGTATGAGGCGATTTTAGCGGCTCTCGAGAAGAACGAGCTTCCCTGATGCCACGCGGACCTCAAGGCGAACGCCGCCCCGCCGACAATGAGCTTGGGATGATTTCGGTTGGCGCATCGTGCGCGGCGCGCGGGATCTGCTTAGAGGAAGGAAACCGCACCGTTGCGGCGAAGACCGGCCTCGCTTGAAGTGAGGATGCTCGCCTCCCGACCAATGAGCCGGGCGAGCTGCTTCAACCGATTGTTGAGCCTGTCGTTGGCGAGCGCGGCAAAATCCTGCGGCAGCGTCAACGTCAACTTCGTCTTGGTGCAGAGCATGGGCGTGCGCGGCAGCACGTCGACCATTCCCGCCGAGACAAGATAGGCGACCCGCGTGGCGCCGGCCAAGAGCCGGGCGCGATCGAGCAACCGCGGCGAGACGAGCGCCCGGATCTGCGGATTGACGTCCGCATCGAGGCCGAGATAGCGGTAGGACATGGCCAGCGCAATGAAACACCGGCCCGGATGATCGATGCCGGTGAACGCCGCATTGGCAACGATGTTGAGGCTTTGCTCGCTGCGGTAGTCGGGATGCGCGCGCCAGTTGACATCGGCGAGCAGACAGGCGGCGTACCGCAGCCGCTTTTCCTCGGCGCTTTCGTCGAAACGCGCCGATTCGATGAATTGATCGGTCCAAGCGCAGAGGTCCTCCGCGTGGCCCGGCGAGCGCGCGTTGATCTCGTTGAACGCGCGGGCCGCGACGAGCAAAGGATCTTGCCGTCGCTCGGCGCTGCTGAGCCTTTCGTAGAGCAGCCCTTCCCGCAATCCCGCCGCTGAAATCGTTACTTCCTTGGGCTGTGCCCTGCGAATGAGCTCATCGAGAACGATCGCGCCATAGGCGAGCAGCGGCCGCCGCGCCGGAGTGACGCTCTCGACCGCGACCAGGGCTTCGGCATTCACCCGCTCGACGAGGCCCGCGAAATCCGCCGCCTCGCGCGCCGGAATGACATAGCCGTGCATGACGCTCAGGAAATAATTGCGCTGACGCATATGCAGCTTGGCCAGCGCCCGCCAAGTTCCCCCGACCGCATAAAGGGTGCGCCCCTGCAATTGGCCGAGCATCTTGACCTTGGCCAAGCAATCGCGGGCGATCTTGACGGCGGTGCGCAACGAGTGGTCCGAAGCATCCATCAGCGATAGACCGCCGAGCGGCAGACTGATGCCCTTGCCAAGCCTCGTCCCCTTGATGTCGATGAGTTCGAGCGACCCGCCGCCGAGATCGGCGACGATCCCGTCCGGCGCATGGAAGCTGGAGATGACGCCGAGCGCGGAGAGTTCGGCTTCGCGGCGGCCGGAGAGCAAATCGACCGGCGCGCCGATCGCCGCGGTCGCCTCGGCGATAAAGGCCGGGCCGTTCGATGCGTCGCGCGCCGCCGCGGTCGCGATCGCATAGATGTCATCCACCCCCATGATCGTGATCAGCGTCTTGAAGCGCCGCATGGATATGAGCGCTTTTTCGACGCCGAGCGCGGAAAGCTCGCCAGTCGTCGCGACACCATGGCCGATCGCGCAGAGCGCCTTTTCGTTGAGGATTGGCGTCGGCGCCCGGCTGAGCCCGTCATAGACGACGAGCCGAACCGAATTCGAGCCGATATCGACCACCGCCACCGGACCTTTGCTCTCCGGTTGGCTGGCCACGTTGGCGAAAAGCCTGGGCATGGAGAGGTTCACCGGCCCTCCAACCTTTTCAACAGCGTCTTCGGGCTGGATTCCCGCAAGGATTTGCCGCGCCCCGACAGGCTCGGATTGGTCATGAAATAGGAATGGGCATTGAACGGTTCCTGTCCCGTCGCGCTGATCCTTGTGCTCGAACCGTCCGGCAAGACGCGGTAGCTCTGCTGATTGTCCAGGAGATTGGCGATCATGATCTGGTCGAGCACCTGATCGTGACAGGTGGGATTGGTGATCGGCACAAAAGCCTCGACCCGCCGGTCGAGATTGCGCGGCATCAGGTCGGCCGAGGAGATGTAAACATGGGCCTTGGCATGCGGCAGGCCATGGCCGCCGCCGAAAGCATAGACCCGCGCATGTTCGAGGAACCGGCCGATGATCGACTTCACCCTGATGTTGTCGGAAAGACCGGGAACGCCCGGCCTCAAGCAACAGATGCCGCGGACGACAAGATCGATCTTGACGCCCGCCTGACTCGCCACATACAGCGCGTCGATGATCTGCGGATCGACCAGCGCATTGCACTTGCCCCAGATCGCCGCCGGCTTGCCGGCTCTCGCGAAGTCGCTCTCCTGCGTGATATGGTCGAGAAGGCGAGTCTTCAAATTGATCGGCGAGATCGCCATCCGCTCCAGCACAGCCGGCTCAGCATAGCCGGTAATATAGTTGAAAATCCGCGAGATGTCGCCGCCGATCGCGGGGTCCGCGGTGAAGAAGGAAATGTCGGTATAAATGCGCGCCGTCACAGGATGGTAATTGCCGGTGCCGACATGGCAGTAGGTGACGAGCGAGCCAGACTCGCGGCGCACGACCATGGAGAGCTTGGCGTGAGTCTTCAAGGCGATGAAGCCGAAGACCACTTGCGCGCCGGCGCGCTCCAGATCGCGGGCCCAGCGGATATTGGCTTCCTCGTCGAAACGCGCCTTGAGTTCGACGAGGGCGGTCACCGACTTGCCGGCTTCCGCCGCCTCGATCAAGGCGCGCACGATCGGGCTGTCGGCGGACGTGCGGTAGAGCGTCTGCTTGATCGCCACGACGTTCGGATCAGCAGCAGCCTGATTGAGGAACTGCACCACCACGTCGAACGATTCATAAGGATGATGGACGACGAGGTCCTTCTGCTTGATCGCCAGGAAACAATCGCCGCCGTTATCGCGCACCCGTTCGGGAAAGCGCGGGTTATAGGGCTTAAACTTGAGTTCCGGCCGATCGACGTTCACGAGTTCGGCGAGTTCGTTCTGCGCAAGCATGCCGTCGAGCAAGAAGATTTCGTCTTGTACGACGTCGAGCTCCTCGGCGACAAAGTTACGCAATTGCTCGGGCATGAGGCTGTCGACCTCGAGCCTAATGACGGAACCCCGGCGGCGCCGCTTCAAGGCGCTCTCGAAGAGAAGCACGAGGTCTTCGGCCTCTTCCTCGACTTCGAGATCACTGTCGCGGATGACGCGGAAGACGCCGGAGCCGCGCACCAAATAGCCGGGGAACAGCGATTGGGTGAACATGCCGACCAGGCACTCGAGCGCGATGAAGCGCTGTTCGTTCGGGCCGCCCGGCATCCTAACGAAGCGCTCGATCTTAGCGGGCAGGCGAACCAGCGCCTTCAGATATTTGTTGTCGCGCGGCTGCACCAGTTCGAGCGCCATCGTGAAGCCGAGATTGGGAATGAACGGGAAAGGATGCGCCGGATCGATCGCCAGCGGCGTCAGGACCGGGAAGACGTGGAGAAGAAAATAATGTTCGAGCCAGGCGACCTCCTTCTGGTCGAGATCCTGCGGATCGACGAGGACGACGCCGGCCGCCTGCAATTCCTTGCGCAACTCGCGCCATCGGCGCTGCTGTTCGGCGGCGAGAAGGCCGACGCGCTCGCGGATTTTCACCAATTGCTCGGCCGGGGTGAGCCCGTCTTCCGAAGCCATCGAGACGCCGGCGCGCACCTGGCCGCGCAGACCGGCGACGCGAACCATGAAAAATTCATCGAGATTGTTTGCGGAGATCGACAGAAACCGCAATTGTTCGAGCAGAGGATGATTGCGGTTCGAGGCCTCCTGCAGAACCCGACGGTTGAAGTCGAGCCAGGAGAGTTCGCGGTTGATGAAGCGCTCCGGCGAGTGGGCGAGTTCGGCCGGGCGCTCGGCGAGGCTGCCGAGCTCGTTCATGATGAGGATCGAGGCGGCAGGCGAGCACTCGCCGGTCAGCGCCGGATCGGCCTTGGTTTCAGCGCTCGGACTTTCGACCGATCTCAAGCTCTCGCTGCTCGGTTGCAAGATGGCCTCCGGTTCGCCTACCCAAGGCTGCGTCTGGCCTGCGATGTTAGCATGACTTGGCTTCGACGGCATAAGCAGCCTTTCGAACGATGCTCGTTGGTATCTAAGGCCCGTGTCCCCAGGAAGTTTACCAGGCCGACTCACCCCCGCCCCGGCCGTCTGCTCGATATGGGCGCAAGCAGCGCGGCAGGCAAGTTCCGATCGATCACGTTGCGGAGCGCAAAACTCGATTGTATACGGGCCACGCGCGGCAGCCGGGCGAGCTGAGTCTTGTGGATATGTTCGAAATCGGCGATGTCGCGGCAGAGCACGACGAGCTGATAATCGTCGCTTCCCGACATCAGATAGCAGCGCACGACCGAGGCGCATTGGCCGACCGCCCGCTCGAAGGCCTCGAAGTCCTCCTCGCGTTGCGATTCGAGACTGATGCGGACGAGAACGGTGACCGCGAAACCGAGCCGCTGATGATCGAGCGTGGCATGATAGCCGGTGATAATGCCGCGCTCCTCCAGGGCTTTGAGGCGTCGGGCGCAGGCGGTGCTCGAAAGCCCGATATGCGGGGCAAGGTCGGCGATGCTGATTCGCGCGTCGGCGACGAGCGCCGCCAGAATGGCGCGATCGAACCGATCGAGATCAGGTGTGGTCGAATCCTGCGCAGCCATAGGCGGTAACGCTATTAACCTGCATTCAATCTGCATTTCGTATTGTAATTGCCGAAATTCCGCTTGGATAGAGGCGTAAAGCCCATCCAACGGAATTCGAGTCACTTAAGGGGATCGGCCATGCGCGTCGGTGTCTTGAAAGAGATCAAAATCCACGAATACCGCGTCGGCCTCACCCCCGATGCGGCGCGCGAATTCGTTGCCGCCGGGCACGCGGTCAAGATTGAGACCGGCGGCGGGGTCGGGATCGGGGCAACCGACGCCGCCTATCTCGCAGTTGGAGCCAAAATCGCCGCCAACCCGGCGGAGATCTTTGCCGAGTCCGAATTGATCGTGAAGGTGAAGGAGCCGCAGCCTTCCGAGTGGGTGCAGCTCCGCAGGGACCAGATCCTTTTCGCCTATCTTCATCTCGCCCCCGATCCTCGGCAGGCGGAAGGATTGATGGCGTCCCAATGCACCGCCGTCGCCTATGAGACCGTCGTCGGTCCCGATGGCGTGAGCCTGCCGCTGCTTGCGCCGATGAGCGAGGTGGCGGGCCGACTGGCGATAGAGGCGGCGGGCACCGCGCTGCAAAGCCACAGGGGGGGCCGCGGCATGCTGCTCGGCGGCGTGCCGGGGGTAGCGCCGGCACGCGTAGCGATCCTTGGCGGCGGCGTGGTCGGAACCCAGGCGGCGCGCATGGCGGTCGGGCTCGGCGCCGAGGTGAGCGTGCTTGATCGTTGCTTGCCCCGGCTGCGCCAGCTCGACGAACTGTTCCAAGGCCGGGTGCGGACGCGTTTTGCCTCCGCCGCGGCGATCGAAGCGGAAGTGCTCGGCGCCGACGCCGTGATCGGCGCGGTGCTGATCGCCGGAGCCAGCGCACCCAAACTTGTCACGCGATCCATGCTGAAAGAGATGAAGAACGGCGCGGTCCTCGTCGACGTCTCGATCGATCAGGGCGGTTGCTTCGAAACTTCGCATCCGACGACCCATGCCGAACCAACATATGTCATCGATGGCATCGTCCACTATTGCGTTGCCAATATGCCAGGGGCCGTGCCCTATACTTCGAGCCATGCGCTCACCAATGCGACCCTGCCCTATGGGCTTGCGCTCGCCGCCAAGGGACGCGCCGCGATCTTCGAAGATCCAGGCCTGCGCGCCGGGCTCAATGTCGACCGCGGCCACATCACCCATGCGGCGGTGGCAAAAAGCCTTGGACTTGCACTCAAGCGGCCGGAGGCCGCGCTGGCCGCTTGAGGCTATAATTCGGTGCTCAAATCGATGCGGCGCGAAGCGGCGGGAACGACTCGGAGGAAACATGAAAAAGCTCATCGGCGCTGCCCTCCTGGGCAGCGCAGTTTTGACCGCTCAAGCCATGGCCCAAACGCCCACGCCTCCCGCGAAATGTCGCGTGGCCGAAGTGAACCCGGTCACCAACCATGCGCACTGCATCGATCCGGTCGGCGCGCCGCTCGATGTTCAGTCGGAGAAGCCCTGCCAGGGGATGCACCAGACCGGCCAATGGACCATGTCGAACGGTTGCGACACGACGCCGGCCGGCGTCCCGCCTTCGAAATGACGGGCGGTCCGCGACTGTCTCGCACGTGAAATTCGCTCCCAACGATCATATCGCTCCGGCGCGGTCACTCGTCGCCATGCGCGCGTTCGTCGATCGTGATCGTCTTCATCTTTGAGAAGTCGACCGCAACGGGCTGCTTATCGCGCGCGGCGGCCAGTTGAAACGTCTTGATGACATGTTCGAGCCGGCGATAGGTTTCCCTGTAAGCGTCGGTCTTCTCGGAAATGCCGAGGGGCTTCAAGCAGAATTCGATGATCTCGCGCGGCCTGTCGAGTTTACTCATGTATCTCTCCTTGGTTTTCAACTTTGTTATGAATAAGCATTGATCCGGTCACGTCGCCGGAAAGCCGCCTTCGAACACAAAATCCTTCTGCGGATGGCGGCTGTTCGGGAACTCCCGCGCGCGCAGATATTCCGGGAGAGCCGATTTGTCTCCCCGCCGGCCGATCGCGATCGCGGCTTCCGGCCGATAATCCTCCGGTATCTTCAGGTCGACCATGCTCCGCTCGACATCGAAGCCGGCCATTCCATGCGCCGCCCAACCGAGCCGCATGGCTTCGAGCGCGAGAAAGCCCCAGGCGGTCCCGGTATCGAAGGAATGGGTCCGCGACGGAACGACCTTGTCCGTCCCCGAGACCGGCTGCGTTGTCTTGGAGATCAGGATGATGAGCGCACCAGCATTCTTCGCCCAGACCCGGTTTCCCTCGACGAGGAGAGCGAGGAACCTCTCGAAATCCGGCGTGCCGCCCAGCGCATAGAGAAAGCGCCAGGGCTGCAAATTGCTGGACGACGGCGCCCAGCGCGCCGCCTCGAACATGGTGTGGAGATCGAATTCGGGCACGGGTTCGCCCGTGAAGGCGCGCGGCGACCAGCGCTCGATGAATTGCCGATCGATCGGATAATCGGCGACGCGCGGATTGGTTTCGCTCATCTTAAGTCCTCAAACTGCGCGGAGCGCGCGGCAGCCACGATCGTGCAATGGCGTTGGCGAGGGCCCCGAGCAGATTGTCAGGCGCTCGACCGCGGCATCACCCTTCAGGCAAGCCGAGCAGCGCCTGACCCTCATCGCTTCGCGCTAGCCGCTCAGAATCTGCGAATAGCATATGCCGGATCCGCCGTCATGGCGATGAATTCAAGGCGTCGAGCGCTGGCTCAGAGGACGGAACTGCGGTCCTCTGCGCCATGCGGATCGGGGCCGGACCGGCGCCGCAGGCCGTAGAGGAAGACCGCAAGGCTTCGGGCCGGCAGATGCTCCGGCACCGGATCATAGCCCGATGTTCCCCAAGGATGGCAGCGGCAGAGTCGCGCCAAGCCGAGCAGGCCGCCGGCCCAAAGCCCATGCCGTGCAATCGCTTCGTCCATATAGGCCGAGCAGCTCGGCTCGTGCCGGCATTGCCGGCCGAGAATGGCCGAGAACGTCAATTGATAGGCGCGGATCGCATAATGCGCCGCGCGGCGGGTGCGCAGCGTGATCATGGACAACCGTAAGTCTTGAAACTCATTCCCCTGCCCTGCCCCTCCGAACCTTCGCTCATTCGGCGGCACTCCGCGCTTTGGCTTCGATCTGCTCGACGGCATCGACGGTTGCCTCGAAGGTCAGCATGGTCGACATGTGGCGGGCCTTGAAATCGCGTACCGGCTCGAGAATGGCGATCTCGGCCCATTTGCCTTGCGGCGGCGCGCCGTTCTCTTTCAGCATGGCGCGAACTTGATCACGCAAGTGACGCAACTCCGGCCCCGTGGCCCCGATGACGTTGCGCGCCATGATCGAAGCCGCCGCCTGGCCAAGCGCACAGGCCTTCACGTCATGGGCGAAATCAATCACTTTCCCGTCGCGCATCACGAGATCGACGATCACCGTCGAGCCGCAGAGCTTGGAATGCGCCCGGGCGGTCGCATCGGGCGCTGCTAATCGGCCTTGGCGGGGAATATTCGCCGCCAGTTCCAGGATTTTGGCGCTGTAGACGTCATTCAGCATGGGTCAAGATGGCAGAAAGGGTCGGGATGACGGCACCGATTAAGTCCTATATAGGATATCCAGGCTTGGCGAACGAGATTTGGGAGATCCGCTGCTGCCGAAACGACCGCAACGACCTTGCTTGGCGAGGGTTGGGCCCATAGATCACACTTATCAGGAGGCACCACATGGATGACGTGGTTAAGTCCTTGCTCGAACGCCAACAGCAGCCCAGACCCGCCGCGACCTCGCCGATCCGCCCGACCCGCGAAGAAGCCGAAGCCGCCGTCCGAACCCTGATACGTTGGGCGGGCGACGATCCGACGCGGGAAGGTCTGCGCGATACGCCGCTGCGCGTCGTCAAAGCTTATGAAGAGTTTTTCTCAGGCTATCGGGCCGACGCCGGCGACCTGCTGTCGCGCGTCTTCGAGGAAGTGCATGGCTATGACGATTTGATCCTCGTGCGCGACATTCCTTTTTCGTCGCATTGCGAACATCACATGGTGCCGTTCGTCGGCAAGGTTCACGTCGCCTATTATGTCGGCGAGGAAGGGGTCGTCGGCCTCTCGAAGCTCGCTCGGCTCGTCGACATCTACGCGCGGCGCCTGCAGACGCAGGAGGCTTTGACCGCGCAGATCGTCGCCGCGATCGAACGCTACCTCAAGCCGCGCGGCTGCGCCGTGATGATCGAAGCCGAACATATGTGCATGTCGATGCGCGGCGTCCTGAAACAAGGCACGATGACGGTGACCAACCAGTTCACCGGCATCTTCCGTGACGATCCCGCCGAACAAGTGCGCTTCCTGACCATGGTGCGCGGCAAATAATTCCGGTCCGTGCCCTTCGCCGAGATCCGGAACTGCCCAAGCTCGGAGCGACAATGGCTCTGCCCTTCCCGATTGCCGGGAGCAAGACCGAGCTCGAAGAAGGCGGCATCTTCACGCCGCGCTTCGATCGAGATGGGCTGATCGGCTGTATCGTGACCGACGTGCGCGACGGCGCGGTGCTGATGTTTGCCTATATGAACGAAGAGGCGCTGCGGCTGACGCTCGACACCGGCATCGCGCATTATTGGTCGCGCTCGCGCCAGAGCCTCTGGCGCAAGGGCGACACGTCCGGCCAACAGCAGAGGCTGAAGGAAATCCGCACCGACTGCGATCAGGACGTGCTGCTGCTTAGGGTCGAGCCGGGCGGTGACGGCGGCGCGTGCCACACGGGCCGGCGCTCCTGCTTCTATCGTCGGCTCGCGCCGGCGCCCGGCTCTGCGGGCCTCATCTTCGACGAGGGCTAGCCGCAAGGGTGAGGTGCACGCCACCGTTTGTTTATCCGTCACTGCGAGGAGCGAAGTGACGAAGCAGTCCAGGAGCGCCAAATCTGGATTGCTTCGCTTCGCTCGCAATGACGCGGCGCAGACGCACTCACAAAAAGAACGCCGCCCGGCTCGGGCGGCGCAGGAGTTCAGGCTTCCGCCTGAAGTTCAGCCTATCGCGTCTCGCTCAGACCGCAGCGATATATTCGCGCATCGCCGAATGTTCATGTTCCATTTCGGCAAGCCGGAATTTCACCACATCGCCGATCGAGACGATGCCGGCAAGCCTGCCCTCCTTCATGACCGGGAGGTGGCGGAAATGGCCGGCATTCATTTTTTCGACCGTGGCGAGCACGGTCTCGTCTTCGGTCGCGGTGACGACGCGCGTCGTCATATGCATTGAAGTCGCGTCGTCGAGGGCCTTGGCGCCACGTCTGCCGACGGCCCGGACAATGTCGCGCTCGGAAAGAATTCCCAGCACGCTGCCTTGAACATCGGCGACCACGACGGCGCCTATGTCCCGTGCAGCGAGAATTTCCGCGACTTCTTTCAAGGTTCTGTGCGGCTGCGCCGTCAGGACCTCACGGCCCTTGGTCGCAAGTATCCGCGCCACAGTCATCTCATCCTCCTCTTTGGGCTCGTTTCCCATTCCCGTTCCATCGCTCTTTTGCGGCGATTGGATTTCGTCAGAATGCGCTTCTTCAGGCGCAGGTGCAACACTTAAGCTTTTGTTCGCGCCGGCTATCCCCACTCGCCCGAATGGGTTCCAACCAGCGCTCTTCCATGGAAGATGCAATTAAGCCTCGCTGTTAAGGTTGATATTCGGATCGATTTCGTCCGCGGATTGCCCAGCGCGCCGAGCCAAGCGTGCGCCTATCGACCGCAACCCAAGTCACCGCTCGCGGCGCTTCGATCGCGATTTCATGCACTTCGGGAACGAATGCACGGCGGCCCGCCTTCTGAGAGGTCCTAACGTTACCGCGATGCCGAAGTTCCAATGCAGCGCAGCAAGGGCTTCGCTCTTCCGGTCTCGCCCGCTCAATCAACATGCGCCAGCGGCGGCGATTCAACATCTGAAGGCGGCGGGTCAAACAGTGGAAACCCGAAAAGTCCGAGGAGAAAGCCGCCGATATGGGCCTGCCAGGCGATCGTCGCATCGGTGAAACCGAGCGGACCGGCGCCGATGCCGAAGAGGAAATTGGCGATGAACCAGACGATCAGAAAAACCACCGCCGTCCGGTTGGTGAAGACAGCGCCGAGCGGCAAGGCCGGCCGGCGGTAGGAAAGATGCTCCTGATCGCCAAAGCCGAGGCTTTCGCCGAGCGGCGCGCCGGGCTGAAACACGAAGCGCAGCGCCGCGCCCATCGTGCCCGAGACAATGGCGGAGGCGCCGATCACCGGCTGAAGATCATCAATATGGGTGACGAAATGGGCCAGAGCGCCGGCGATCGCGGTTGCGACGCAGAACAACAGAAAGCGCACATTGCCGAAGCGGCGCGCCACCGCCGCGCCAAAGGGGACGAGCCAAAGGCAATTTAATCCCACATGCGCCCAGCTGGCGTGGAGCAAGGCGTAAGTGACCGGCGTCCACCAGAGCGGTTGGCCGTCGCCAAGGAACAACCGGTCTAGCTCGACCTGCGAATTGCTCATGGCACCCGCTGCGTCGAGCGCCGCCGTGATACGGTCCGGATCGAAGGCGTAAGTAAACCGCCCCGGCACGAAGGCCAGATTCGCGAGAATTTCGACATCCCGCTCGGCCGGCAGAAGCTGCCGCAGGCCGTGAATGCCGATGAGCAAGAGGACCAGCGCAACCACGACGAGGGGGATGTTGAAGATCTTTTCTCGTTGCGTCCGCACGCCGCGCTCCGCTTTCTCGACTGAGGCAGCTCATGCCTCGTCGTCCAATGACGCTTGCAAGTGGAGAGCCGGCGTCAAGAACTGCCGCCGGTCGGTGCGCGCGCTTCCAGAAACCTGGGCTGAAGCGCGGCGATTACTCCACGTCCTCCACCTCGGCCGGGCCGCCGCCATAGACTTTCTGAGCGAGCGCGGCTTGCATGAAGGGGCCGAGATCGCCATCAAGCACGTCGCTCGGCGAACTCGCCGTGATGCCGGTGCGCAGATCCTTGACGAGCTGATAGGGCTG
This sequence comes from Methylovirgula sp., assembly GCA_035266305.1. Taxonomy (GTDB): domain Bacteria; phylum Pseudomonadota; class Alphaproteobacteria; order Rhizobiales; family Beijerinckiaceae; genus Methylovirgula. The sequence continues at coordinate 66,593 of DATFNQ010000132.1, read as the reverse complement.
CAAGACATAGGAGCGGATCTGGTGACCCCAGCCGATATCCGTCTTGGCGGCCTCCGCCGCACTCGCGGCGGCCTCGCGCTTTTCCATTTCGCGCTCGTAGAGCCGCGCGCGCAGCATGTTCCAGGCGGTCGCGCGGTTCTTGTGTTGCGAACGCTCGCTCTGGCAGGCGACGACGATTCCACTCGGAATATGCGTGATGCGCACCGCCGAATCGGTCTTATTGACGTGCTGGCCGCCGGCGCCCGACGAGCGATACGTGTCGATCCGACAGTCCGATTCCTTCACGTCGATTTCTATCTTATCGTCGATGACCGGATAGACCCAGACCGAGGCAAAGCTCGTATGCCGCCGCGCATTGGAATCGAAAGGCGAGATGCGCACCAGCCGGTGCACGCCCGATTCGGTTTTCGCCCAGCCATGCGCGTTGTGGCCCTTGACGAGCAATGTGCCTGATTTGATGCCGGCCTCTTCGCCCGGCGTCTCCTCGATGACCTCGACCTTGAATTTTTGCCGCTCGGCCCAGCGGATATACATGCGCAACAGCATGCGCGCCCAGTCGCAGCTCTCGGTGCCGCCGGCGCCGGCATGGACCTCGATATAGGTGTCGTTCTGATCGACCTCGCCGGAGAGCAGCGCCTCGATCTGCCGGCGCTCGGCCTCCTTCCTCAAAGCCTTGAGCTGGCCGATGCCTTCCGCCTCGGCGGCCGTATCGCCTTCCGCCTCGCCGAGCTCGACGAGGGTGACTGCATCCTCGAGCTCGGACTCGAAACGGGCGAGCGAGCCGAGCTTTTCTTCGAGGTCGGTGCGCTCGCGCATGATCTTCTGCGCCGCCTCGGCATTGTTCCAGAGGTTCGGGTCTTCGGCCTTGGCGTTCAGCTCGGCGAGCCGGCGCGTGGCGGCATCGACGTCAAAGATGCCTCCTCAGCAATCCCATGGATTGCTTGATCGATTGGGTGAGCGCTTCGGCTTCGGCGCGCATATTTGTTCCTTCGCGGAGATTGGTGGATGCCGCTCGACTTGAAAAGTAGATAGTGAGCCGCGGCTCAGCTGTAAACCACGGGCAACCCGCGATTAACGGGTTCGGCCGTTGCGCGCATCGCGCGCGTGCAGCTGAAAGTTCAGACGGAAATCCAGGCTTAGTAAAGGCCGCCCGTCCCGGTTCCGAGCGTGCGGTCGGCATCCGGATCGACCGACAGGACATTCGGCGCTTGGGTGCCGTAATTGAACGTATCGGGCGGTGCGGTGCCCGGCTTGAAGGCCTCGAGGATGGTGCCGGGCCCGGTCGAGCGCACGCCGGTCTTGAGGTCGACCGAGATGAGCTTGATGCCGGGCGGCACCCGGAACGGCACGTCGGGCTTGTCGTTCAGCGCCATTTTCATGAAATCGCGGAAGATCGGCGCGGTATAGAGCGCCGCCTGGGCGGAATCGCCGAGCGAGCGCGGCCGGTCATAGCCCATGAACACGCCGACCGTGAGATCGGGCGAATAGCCGACGAACCACAGGTCCTTGGCGTCATTCGTCGTGCCCGTCTTGCCGGCGAGATGTTTGCCGACCGCGAGGATCGCCTGCCCCGTGCCGCGCTGGATGACGCCTTCCATGATCGAGGTGATCTGATAGGCGGTTAACGGATCGATCACCTGCTCGCGATCGTCGATGATCTTCGGCTCGTCCTGATTTTCCCATTTCTGCGCGTCGCAGCCTTCGCAGATGCGCTCGTCGTGCCGATAGATCGTGTGGCCCCAGCGGTCCTGGATGCGGTCGATCAATGTGGGCTTGATCCTCTTGCCGCCGTTGCAGAGCATCGAATAGGCGGTCGCCATCCGCATCAGGGTGGTCTCGCCGGAGCCGAGCGACATCGAAAGATAGGGCGGCAGGTCGTCATAGATGCCGAAGCGCTCGGCATAATCGGAAATGAGCGGCATGCCGACGTCGCGCGCAAGCCGCACCGTCATCTGATTGATCGAATGTTCGACGGCATAGCGCAGAGTATGCGGGCCGCTCGACTTGCCTTCGAAATTCTCCGGCCGCCACATCCCGAGGCCGGCGCCTTGGTCGATCTCGACCGGCTCATCGAACTCGATGGAAGACGGCGTGTAGCCGTTGTCGATCGCCGCCGCGTAGACGAAGGGTTTGAAGGAGGAGCCGGGCTGTCGCAGCGCCTGGGTCGCTCGGTTGAATTCCGACTGATCGAAGGAGAATCCGCCGACCATGGCGAAGACGCGGCCGGTGAAAGGATCCATGACCACGATCGCCCCACTGACTTCCGGAATCTGCCGAAGCCTATATTGCCCCGGCTTGCCGTCCAGAGGTTCGGCATAGATCACGTCGCCGGGGACCAGCGCGGATCGCTGGTTGCCCTTGCGCGCCCAGCGAAGGCCGACGGGAACGAGAGTGCCCGTTTCCCGCTCGGGGCTGACTTCCCCCGACGGCTCGCGTTTCGGCTGCAGGCCGATGCGCAGCTGCGTGTCGTTGCCGTCGAGGACGACGGCGAGCCGCCAGGGTGCGACATCGCCCAGCGCCGGCACGTTGGCGAGCGGCGGACCCCAGTCCTGGCCGATGTCGATGTTGCGCATCGGTCCGCGGAACCCGTGCGCCTCGTCGTAGCGCACGAGTCCGTCGACGAGAGCCCGGCGCGCCATGAGCTGCACCTTCGGATCGAGCGTGGCGCGCACCGAAAGGCCGCCCTCATAGAGCTTGTTCTCGCCGTAGCGGTCCAAAAGCTCGCGCCGAACCTCCTCGGCGAAGTAGCCGGCGGCATAGGTATTCGGCGAAAGGACGCGGGGATTGACGCCGAGCGGCTCGGCCTTCGCCTTCTCGCCGGCCTCGGGCGAGACGTAACCGTTCTCGACCATGCGGTCGATCACCCAATTGCGCCGTTCGATCGCCCGCTCGCGTTTCAAGAACGGATGATAATTGTTCGGCGCCTTCGGCAAGGCCGCGAGATAAGCGGCCTCGCCGATGGTCAGCTCATGCACCGACTTGTCGTAATAATTCAGCGCCGCCGCGGCGACGCCGTAATTGCCGAGACCGAGATAGATCTCGTTGAGATAGAGCTCGAGAATTTTTTCCTTCGAATAGGTGGCCTCGATCCGGAAAGACAAGAGCGCTTCCCTGATCTTGCGCTCGAACGAGCGTTCGCTGGTCAGGAAGAAGTTTTTGGCGACCTGCTGGGTGATGGTCGAGGCGCCCTGCACGTGTCTGCTGCCTTGAAGGAAGACGATGCCGGCGCGAATGACCCCTTCGAAATCGACGCCAGGATGGGTATAGAAATTCTTGTCCTCGGCGGAGATGAAGGCCTCCTTGACGAGCGGCGGAATCGCCGAGCTCGGCAGATACAGACGCCGTTCCTTCGCATATTCGGCGAGCACGGAACCATCGGCCGCGTGGACCCGGGTCATCACCGGCGGCTCGTAATTCTTGAGCTGCGTGTAGTCCGGCAGGTCCTGCTCGAATTTCCAGATCAGGATCCCCGCGGCGCTCGACGCGACGACGAAAAGAATCGCGCAGGTCGCGAAGGCAAATCCGAAGAACCGGGCGATCAACCGCATGATGAAATCAAGCCCTCTGGAGCCGCGATTCGCGGCTCTCCCCATGCCTCGCCGAGACCAAATTGCGCGACAAGGCCAGCCGATCGGCGGAGTCGGGCCGGAGCATTACGCTGGCTCGTGGTGCGGTGCTTTTGTGTTGATAGTTTGACGTGCCGGCCGAGCCCGGCGCGGCGAGGTGCAACCCTGGCGCATATAGCGTGATCATGGGCCGCCCGCCACAGCGGATGCGCGCATTATTTGGCTTCGCTAGGCGGCGGCGCTTCGAGCGCGGTTGCCGCCTCCGTTGCGGCCGGCTGCGCAGGCGATTGAGCGCCGAAATTGGTCCCGCGGACGGCAAAAAAGGCGTCGATCGCCGCGGCAAGCTTGCTGGAGGTCGCGTCGCGCCACTCCGGCGAGAGCAAGGATGCGGCATCCTGCGCATTCGAGAGATAGCCGAGCTCGATCAATACGGAGGGCACGTCCGGCGCCTTCAGAACCCGGAAACCCGCGGCGCGCTCGGGATTCTTGTTCAACCGCCCCGCGACTCTCCAATAGTTGACGAGCGTGCGCGCGAAAACGTGGCTGTAGGCGCGCGTCTCCTGGCGCGTCAAATCGGCCAGAATATCGGAAACGCCGTTCGCCTTTTCATTGCCGGCGACCCCGGCGACGGCATCGGCTTGGTTTTCCTTTTCAGCCGTGCGCTCGGCTTCTGCATCGGTTGCATGATCGGCAAGGGTGTAGACGGTGGCGCCGGAAACGCTCGCCGCATCGTAGATCGTGTCGGCATGGATCGAGACGAACAGCGCCGCTCCGGAGTCTTGCGCGATCCGCACCCGCTCGCCCAAGGAAAGGAACACGTCGCTGTCGCGCGTCATGACGACTTTGTAGTGGCCGCTTGCCGCGAGCTTTCCCTGAAGCGCCTTGGCGAAGTCGAAGACAATGTTCTTCTCGACGAGCCCATTGACGATCGCGCCACTGTCGACGCCGCCGTGACCCGGATCGATGACGATGAGCGGCAGATTGGGATTTTTCTCAGCCAAGTCCTTGACCGGGGCGGCGCGCTCGGCCTCCTTCGCGGCCGTCTCGGCGGCCTGAACGGCATCGTGCGCGGCAGCTTGAAAGGCCGCATCATCCGTCTTGGCAAGCTCGACGACGAGGCGGGATTTCGTGGTGTCGACATCCGGCTCGGCCTCGGCCCGCACGACGCGGGCCGGCGCGGCGAGATCGATCACGATCCGAGATTTGCCGGGCGCGAAAAGGCCGAAGCGGAAAGAAGCGATGAGGCCCGAAACCCGCGGCCTTCCCGGACGGTCATGCACAGGTTTTGCGCCGCCAACCTGCGGATCGATGTGAAAATCAATTTCCGGCACATCGATGACGATCCGGTCAGGTGAGGCGAGTACGAAGGACATCGCCGCCACGGGCTGCGTCACCTCGAAGGTGAGCTTCGCCTGGTCGGTGCCGTTTTCGAGACTGACGCCGCTTGCGATCACCGGCGCTGGGGGCTGCGTGAGCGCGGTTCGAATGCCGACCAGACCACGGCTTTCCGCGTGCAGGTGACGCATAGTCACGCTCAAGCCTGCTAACGCGAGACCCGCCAGAAACGCGGCCGAGCCAAGCTGGAGCGGGGCTCGAAGACCCGCCTTTCGGGTGCGCCCGGGGCGTGATTCGCGCTGCGTCCCCGTCATGAGCGTGGCATCCCCAGCAGCCGCTCGCCGCCCGATCGATCCCGAACCCAGAATGAATCTGGGCGGTTAACGTTGGATGACCATGCCAGAAGAACGGTTCGATTGCCGTTGCCGATTAGCCACACATTGCGAAAAACTTGCCAAATCCATAGGCGACCCGATAGAAAGAGATGTTCGTGTTCGGGTGCAAAGAAGGATCCCCCGATCCACCGGACATTTTCGGGCTTTCGGCACTTTACCGCCCTTCGAGCGGCGATTTGCGAGAGCGCGTCCGAACGGCACAGATGTGCCGCCGTTCACTCGAACCGAATTTTCGACCGGCTCCGCCTGAGCCAGTGCGCGGATAACGAGGACATGGTCTGCCCTTCGACGGGTGATTATCCCAAGCCCAAAGTTTCGAGGCTGCGTCCGAGAGTTTGGACGCAGGCCGATCCGCGCATGCCGACGTTTTGCTGCGGCCGGGGTCGCCGTTCCCGGGCCTTGTCACGGCGCTTCGTCATTCACCGGTTCGCGCCTCGCGAATCGTTCGTCTTCCACCCCCTTTTGCAGATGGCGCCGTTCGTTCCGCCCTGCCGCACCCCGGCCTCCTTCGCGAGAGCCATTGGCGGCAGCGGTCAAGCGGGTGCCACGCCTCAACGAGTTCCACATGCCCAACAAAATGCTCATCGATGCTTCCCACCCGGAGGAAACCCGGGTGGTCGTGCTGCGCGGCAACCGCGTCGAGGAATTCGACTTCGAATCAGCGGATAAAAGACAACTTCGCGGCAATATCTATCTCGCCAAAGTGACCCGCGTGGAGCCTTCGCTCCAGGCCGCCTTCGTCGACTACGGCGGCAATCGTCATGGCTTTCTCGCCTTCTCGGAAATTCATCCGGATTATTACCAAATCCCGGTGTCCGATCGGCAGGAGCTCCTCGAAGAGGATGCTCTCGCGCATCGCGACGAAGAAGAGGACGGCCGAAGACGCAGCCGTCGGCACCGGCGCGGCGAGCGGGGCGAAAGAGCCGAAAAGCGCCGCGGCGACAAAGACGAAAGACTTGCCCAACCCGCCGAACTCGAAAACGCCGGCAAGCCGGAGCAGCAGCAGCCTGAAGGCGCCCCGGAACAGCAGCCGGAGGCGAAGGCAGAAGGCCCAGCAGAGCCGGAACACCCGCTCGAATCGGGCGTGGTAGCACCGCTGTACGACCTTGCGGGAGACGCCGACGCCGCGCCGGTCGAAATCCAAAATATCACCCCGGTCCACAAGACTGCCGCGAGCGGGCAGGATCACGCCGAGCCGGACCATACGCGCCATCGGCTCGCGACCGATCCGGAGGGGTTTGCCATCGTCGAAGACGAGCCGCCGGCCTCTCCCGAGCAAGTCGAAGCCGAGGTTGAGACGCGGCTTCGCGAGAAACCGCGCATCGAGGACGACGAAGACAACGACGAAGAAGACGAGCAGATCGAACAGATCGGCGGCGACGCCATGGAAGAAGTGCCGGCGCGTCCGCACCGGGCGCGTCGCCAATATAAGATCCAGGAAGTCATCAAGCGCCGGCAAGTTCTGCTGGTCCAGGTCGTGAAGGAGGAGCGCGGCAACAAGGGCGCCGCGCTCACCACCTATCTGTCGCTCGCCGGCCGCTATTCGGTGCTGATGCCGAATACGGCGCGGGGAGGCGGAATCTCCCGCAAGATCACCGATTCCACCGATCGGCAGAGGTTGAAGTCGATCGCCCAGGACCTCGAAGTGCCGGAAGGCATGGGGGTCATTTTGCGCACCGCCGGGGCGTCGCGCACCAAGGCCGAGGTCAAGCGCGATTTCGAATATCTCCTGCGCATGTGGGAGACGGTGCGCGAGATGACGCTGAAGTCGACCGCGCCGACCCTCGTCTATGAGGAAGGCTCGCTGATCAAGCGGTCCATCCGCGACCTCTACAACAAGGACATCGACGAGGTGATCGTCGCGGGCGATGCCGCCTATCGCGAGGCGAAGGAGTTCATGCGCATGCTCATGCCGAGCCATGCCAAGAACGTCCACCCTTATCGCGATCCGCAGCCGGTGTTCACCAAACTCGGAGTCGAGGCGCAGCTCGACGCCATGTTCACCAATCAGGTGACTTTGAAATCCGGCGGCTATCTCATCATCAATCAGACCGAGGCCCTGGTCGCCATCGATGTCAACTCCGGCCGCTCCACTCGCGAACATGACATCGAGGACACTGCGCTGCGCACCAATCTCGAAGCGGCCGACGAAATCGCCCGACAATTGCGTCTGCGCGACCTCGCCGGGTTGATCGTCGTCGATTTCATCGACATGGAGGAGAGCCGCAATAACCGCTCCGTCGAGCGGCGGATGAAGGAAGCTCTGAAGAACGATCGGGCGCGCATTCAGATCGGCCGGATTTCGCATTTCGGCCTTCTCGAAATGTCCCGCCAGCGGATCAGAACCGGCGTTCTCGAAGGCTCGACCATCATCTGCCCACATTGCGGAGGCTCTGGGACGGTGCGCTCGACTTCATCGATCGCCCTTCATGTCTTGCGCGTGCTCGAAGACGCCTTGATCAAGAGCGCTGCGCACAACATCATATTGCGTACACGTTCCGAGGTGGCGCTCTACATCCTCAATCAGAAGCGCGCCAATCTGCGCGATCTCGAGCAGCGCTTCGGCGTCAGCATCACGATTACCGCGGACGACACTTTGACCGGCACGGCCTATCACGCGATGGAACGCGGCGAGCCGGCCGTTGGCGTCGTGGAACCGCCGCGGCTTGAATCGGTGAGCCCGGCACAGGCCGAGGAAGAACTCGGCGAGCAGGCCGAAGAGCCAGAGCTCGCGGGCAGCGGCGAGAGCCCCGTCGAAAGCGCGGAAAGCGCAGAAGAGGCCGCACGGCGCAAGCGCCGCCGGCGGCGGCGGCGTGGCCGCGATCGCGAACACTCGGGCGTCTCCGTCAATGCGCCGCAGCCCTCCGACGATGCTCTGGCCCTGGTCGCCGGATTGGGCAATCTCAGCGGCACCCAGCCAGCGGAAACGGAAGCTCAGCAGGATTCGGAGCAGGGCGAAGTCAAACGCGACGGCGCACGGCGCCGGCGTTCGCGCCGTAGTAGGGGCCGCGCCAGGCCCGAAGCCGCCGTGAGCCACGCGGGCGAACCGGCAAGTGAAAGGGCCCTCGAACCCGTCGCAACGGCGCGCGCGGCGCCTCCGGCGCAAACCCGCGCCATGGTCGAGGCGGCGTTCGCAAACCCAGCCGAGTCGCAAGGACAGGAATTGCCCGAAGCGGAAGCGCAGGCCGGCGATATTGCGGCGGCCGCCCCCGAACCGGAGCGGCCGAAACGAACCGGCTGGTGGCGGCGCGCCAAGGCGGGCCTGGGCGGCTGATTTCCTCACGAACGGTGCGCCAAATAGCTGCAGATAAGCGCGGGCGCCGGCCCGGCCGCATGCTGACCTGTGGGTCGACTATACGACGCCTGTCGATCGCGTGCGCGAAAACGAGATCGTCAAGGACTCGAAGTTGTGGGATGGCTGAGTCGTCAATCTGCAAGTGACCGATGCCTCGGAACATTCGATCGCGCTTCGCGCGCTGGCGAGCGCCCGCAATTCGCAGCAAGTCTGGGACCTGCGCTGCGAGATTCGTGAGAAGCTGATCGGCTAGGAGAACTATCCGGATGCTCTGCCGAAGCACCGTGCCGAATTGCGCGGGCTCAGGCACGCGGATATCTCTGGCTTCGCGTCAGGCGATCACAACTTCACGCGGGATCCCACGGCTGATCCGGCCCTGCCCTCACTCGCCTTCTTCAGCGGTGAGCCAAGTCTGCCACTCTTTGGCCGAGCCATAAAAGGCGTTGCGGTCGACATAGCCGTTGATGCCGGGGACGCGGCCTTCGGCCGTGTGCTGCCAGAAATTCCAGCGCAGGTCGCCATATTTGACTGCAGGGTAGTATTTCACGCTGCGCACCCACATCTGGTAGTCGCTCAATTCACCCTCGAGTACATCGTGGTAGAAATCGATCGACGTATAAAGGATCGGACGCTTGCCATAGGCGCGTTGCATCGCGTCGAGTATCGTCTGGATTGTCGCGAGGGCCTCTTCGCGCGGCAAGTGCCTAGGGCAGGTTTTCGATGCGGCGTTCCATTCGACATCGAGAACCGGCGGTAACGCGCTCGGGTCGTTCGGCACGTTCGAAATAAACCAAGCGGCCTGTTCTTCGGCCGGCCGGCACCAATAGGTGAAATGATAGGCGCCGCGCGGCACGCCGGCTGCCTTCGCCATTTCCCAATTCTGGGTAAATTTTTCGTCGACGACGTCGCCGCCTTCGGTGGCCTTGATCCAGGCGAATTTCACGCCCGAGTCCCGCACCGCGTCCCAGTCAACATCGCCTTGATATTTCGAGACGTCGATCCCGTGGATCTCGAACTCGTCCGGGCTCGGATAGACGTCGGGCATGCCGCCTGCGCAACCGGTCAGCAGCAGCGGCACGCACAGGCAGAGCGACAGCAAGAGGGTGAGCCTGGAACTCCGGAAATCCGGGCTCGGACTTCGGCAAGGCCGCGGGAGGAGACGAGGACGTCGGATCATAAGGTCGATTTATCCGATGCCGGGTAAGGACTCGTTAACAAGCCAGACAGCGGCTGTCCACAGCAGGAGCGGAATTGCGCTCCAGCATTCAACCCCGGTGACCGCTCCCCGCCTTTTTGCATCGTGTTGCGGCAAAGCAGTGGCAAGGCTCAACGCGGACGCCAAATTGCGCAGCTCTCGCCGTCCATTGGCGAACCCGAAAGGTCAAATCCCGATCCTAATGGCTAACAGGCGCGCGAAGCGGAGTCTCGAACAGGAGATCCTCAGCTCGTGCCCCAGTTCCCTCAAGCCGTTTCAGATCCGGCGGGGTCGCCTCGTCCGCGAGAGCCCGCAAGGCCGCTTCAAGACCGATGTTCGTCTGCTCCGGCGCGCCGAGCCGGCGCAGCGAGACCGTGCGCTCCGCCGCTTCGCGCTTGCCGACGACCATGAGGACCGGAATTTTCGCAAGCGAATGTTCGCGCACCTTATAGGTGATCTTCTCGTTCCTGAGATCGGCTTCGACCCTGAGCCCCGCCTCGCGCGCCGCCGCCAAAACTTCGCGGGCATAATCGTCCGCATCCTGGGTGATCGTGGCGATCACGATCTGCACCGGGGCGAGCCAGAGCGGCAGATGGCCGGCGAAATGTTCGATCAGGATGCCGATGAAGCGTTCGAGCGAGCCGAACATGGCGCGGTGGATCATCACCGGCGTCTTCTTCTCGCTGTCGGGTCCGATGTAGAAGGCACCGAGCCGGCCGGGCATGTTGAAATCGACCTGCGTCGTGCCGCATTGCCATTCGCGGCCGATGGCGTCGCGCAACGTATATTCGAGCTTCGGCCCATAGAAGGCGCCTTCGCCCGGATTGACCGCGATGTTGAAACCGCGCGCCGATAATTCATCGAGCACGCGCGTGAGCGCCGCCTCGGCCTTGTCCCAGGCCGCATCCGAGCCGACCCGCTTCTCCGGCCGGGTCGACATTTTGATGACGATGTCGTCGAAGCCGAAGTCCTTGTAGATCGACAGGATGAGATCGTTGATCTTCAACGATTCCTGCATGATCTGGTCCTCGGTGCAGAAAATATGCGCATCGTCCTGGGTGAAGGCGCGCACCCGCATGATGCCGTGAATAGCGCCGGACGGCTCGTAGCGATGCACGATCCCGAATTCGGCGATCTTGAGCGGCAGGTCGCGATAGGACTTGAGGCCGTTCTTGAAGATCTGGATGTGGCCTGGGCAGTTCATCGGCTTCAGCGCGAAGACCCGTTCGTCCTCGGTCATGGTCGTGAACATGTTCTCGCGATAGGTCTGCCAATGGCCGGACATTTCCCACAGCGCGCGGTCGAGCACTTGCGGCGTATTGACCTCCAGATAGGCGTCGGCCTGCTGGCGGCGGCGCATGTAGGAGATCAGCGTCTGGAACAGCGTCCAGCCCTTCGGATGCCAGAAGACCGTGCCCGGCCCCTCCTCCTGGAAGTGGAAGAGGTCCATCTCGCGGCCGAGCCGGCGATGGTCGCGGCGCTCGGCCTCGGCGAGCTGGTGCAAATAGGCGTCGAGCTCGGCTTGCTTGGCGAAGGCCGTCGCGTAAATGCGCTGGAGCATCGGCTTCGACGAATCGCCGCGCCAATAGGCGCCCGCGACCTTCATGAGCTTGAAAGCCGAGCCCACTTTCCCGGTCGATGTCATATGCGGCCCACGGCAGAGATCGAGCCATTCGCCCTGCTTGTAGATCCTGATCTCCTGGTCGGGCGGGATGGCGTCGACGAGCTCGACCTTGAAGGCCTCGCCATGCGTTTCGAACCAGGCCTTGGCCTGCTCACGCGTCCAGATCTCCTTGGTGAAGGGCCGGTCCTTCGCGATGATCTCGGCCATCTTCTCTTCGATTGCCGGAAAATCCTCCGGCGTGAAAGGCTCGGCGCGGTAGAAATCGTAATAGAAGCCGTTCTCGATCACCGGCCCGATCGTCACCTGTGTGCCGGGATAGAGCGTCTGCACCGCTTCGGCGAGGACATGCGCCGCGTCATGCCGGATGAGTTCGAGCGCGCGAGGATTCTCACGATCGATGAACTCGACGTTTGCGTCGTCCTCGATCGGCTCGGCGAAGTCGGCGAGCTTGCCGTTGACCGCCATTGCGACGGTGCGCTTGGCGAGCGAGGGGGAAATGCTTTTGGCGATTTCGCTGCCGCGGGTGCCGGCCGGATAGGAGCGCGAGGCGCCGTCCGGAAATGTCACGGAAATCATCTTCGTCTCCTTCAGCTCACTCGCCGATACCAATCGGCGTAAGCGCGGGAAAATTTGCCTGCCAAAGAGCCTGGCTGCGATGGGCCTTGGCAGGCCGGCCGCCCATAGCACGGCTGACCGCATATTAGAAGCGGCACCAGCGGGATCTCCGTGTCAGCCTGGGGCGATGCGTGCGATGATCGCCTCCCGCGCCTGGCGCAAGGCCGCCAAGCGCGCTTTGGCCACGGCCAGCACGTTTGCGGAGGCCGTTTCCGGTGTGCCGGAATCGAAGGGCGGCGCCGGCGCATATTCGAGCGCAAGCTGGATCGTCTCGGCTTCCGTTTGTCCGGCGAGTTCCGCGACAAGCGCCAGGCCGAAATCGATCCCCGCCGTCACTCCGCCCGCGGTGATGAGATTGCCGACCCGCACGACGCGGCCCTTCGTGGGGATCGCGCCGAAATGGGCGAGCAAGTCATGCGCGTTCCAATGCGTCGTCGCCCGCCGGCCCCGCAGCAGGCCGGCGGCGCCAAGCGAGCGCGCCCGCGCAGACGGACGTGATATAGCGCGCGCGTTGCGCCTGCTGCCGTACGAATTCGATGACCTCGCCATCCTCCAGGAGCACGTTGATGCCGACGCCGCCCGCAATGCACAGAACATCGAGCGGCGGACAGGTCGCAAAAGTCGCCGTCGGCGAAAGCCGCAATCCGGTCGAAGAGGCAACCGGGTCGAGCGTCTTCCAGACCAGATGGTTGCTCGCGCCCTTCAGAGAGGCGAGCACCTCACAGGGTCCGGTGAGATCCAACTGCTGGACCCGCGGAAAGACCAGAAAGCCGATTTCGAGCGACATGAGCGCAATTGCCATTCAGCGCAGGCGCTGTCTAGCCGAAGGCTGCGGTGCACGCAACGCGCGGCGCGAGACGTTGCATCTGCCGCGCACCGATGCCCCGACAGATGGCGCACAAGCGGCCAAGCCCGCATTGTCGTCAGCCGCGCCGAAAAACGCAAGCGCGCCCGCGCCCGGTTTTCATTATCCGCCGCGCCGACCACGCGTTGATGTAGCGGCGCATGGCGACGATGAACCGCCGCCGCCGAAGGTACCCCCGCACCGCCCTGCCGAGCCCTGCGCCGGCGCCGACCGCGCGGCCGAACGCGAAGCAGCCCTTTCAGCTCGATCTTGCCGAGCGGATATTTATTGGCCGCGATCCGCGATGGCGCCATCCTCGACGTTGAATTTCTCGATGGCGCAAGCCTTCGCGGCAGGCCGAGCGCGTTCGGCCTCTACAGCATCCGTCTGCAAACCGACGACGGTTCGGAGGCCATCGTGTTCAAGCACGGTCTGCGCGCGCTGCGGCGCTGCGCGTAACACGGCCTGATGCGGTTGATCCGATGCCTACGCCTTATTTACGCAGGCTCAGAAGATAAGCGGCCACGTCCTTCACTTGAGAATCAGTCAAGTAAGGATACGGCATACCGTTTGGGTTATCCAAACCCCTATGCGTTGTGCTTATAAAGTGTTGTAGAGAATCCGCATTGATATCCGTGCGTTGCGCTATTGATTCAAATGACGGCGCCGGTGGGTTCAAAGTGGGTATGAAAGGCTGGTCGGGCGCCGCTACATGACAAATTGCGCATACCGTGGCCGCCAACTCGTGGCCTTTGCGCACATCCTCTGCCGTATTACCTTCTTGGCCCCAGGCTGAGCAAACAGCCATCCAAAAAACAACCAACCCTATTGACGCAGTCCGCATAGCCAAATCCTGAATTTTCTCATATGTCACGTTTAACACCGAAACCCACATGAATGGTAGTCGTTGTCACTGATCATCAGCCCCTCCTGTCTCAAGCCGCTTCCCGGTCATCGTCGCTTATGCCACGCGCGGAGGATGACGCGATGCGGACGCGCGCACATCTCAGTTTGATTTCCGCTCATGACCCCACTCGTCAACTCTCGCCAAGGCTTTCATGGCGCGCAACACCGTCGCAATCTCGCGCCGATTCGCAATCGTTCGCCGGGCCCGCAACGCTCGTTCGGCATAACGTCCCATCCCGACAGCACGATGCGCACGCCAGTCCGGCATGACGTTCACAGCCCTTGCGCCGCATTGCGTGCATATGAATCGCGTCGTGCGACTACCCGGAACCGCAGATCATCGGGCAGGTCGAGCGCCGCGAAAGTGAAGGGCGCGGAGTGAAGGCAGCCCGCATTCGTGCATGACGAAGAGGCCCACGAGGCCGTGGCCTTTCAAGTGCGCGATGGTCGGAGATTCTGGCGTCACGTGAACCCAAATTGCCGAAGCTCTAAAACCCCAAGTCTAGTGTTAGAATATGTCTTTGAACTTGTTATTCTTTTTGGTCGGAGTGGCGGGATTCGAACCCACGACCCCTAGTCCCCCAGACTAGTGCGCTAACCGGGCTGCGCTACACTCCGACAGCGGGTTCTTATAGAGAAAGGCGCCCGCCCCCGCAACGCGGCGGGACCGAGAGCTAAATTGCTGATTTCAGCTCGCCCGCGCCGCGCCGAGCAGCCTTTCGCATTCGCCGAGCTCGGTCAGAAGCTTTTCAAGGACCTGGTATTCGGCAGGACCGAGCGCCTCGCCCCCCTGCCCGATCTCGTCTCGAGCCTTGCCCGAATGGCCCTGCGATCCGGCCTCGGCTGCCGCATGGCCGCCCCGCAGCATATCGTAGAGCGGCGCGGCCGCTGTTGGCGCGTCGGCCGCCTCCCGACGCCAGGCCGCGATGACGCCGCGCGCCCCCTGCTCTTTCAGAATCTTCTGGACGCCTTTAATCGTATAGCCTTCGCCGTAAAGAAGCTGACGGATGGCGCGCAGGAGATCGATGTCTTCGCGCCGGTAGTAGCGGCGGCCGCCGCCCCGCTTCAACGGCTTGATTTGGACGAATCGCGTTTCCCAGAAGCGCAGCACGTGCTGCGGCAGATCGAGATCCTGGGCGACCTCGCTGATGGTCCTGAATGCGTCGGCAGTCTTTTCCATGGGTTTCCTGAGCGCCTCGGTTCTATCGGTTCGAGAGCATACGAGCCCAACCGATCGAATCTTAGATCAGGATCCTCCGGGATGGAATTGATCCTGCGTTCAATTCCTTTGTTATCGCACGATCATTTCGCGAACCGGTTGGCACTCGCGGATCATGCCCCGGGTCGAGCCGCCCGCCGCGGCGCAATCGCGTCGCCTGACAAAGATCCAAGGGGTCGCCTTGATCCGCACGATCACTCGGGCGATTGCCGATCGCGCCGTCGTCGCATCATGCCTTGGCGCCCGCCCGCGCGCGACAAGCGTCGAGCCCGCACGGTGAAACGAGGACAGATCAGTCGCCGTTGCGGCCGCCGGCCTGACCGTTGATCCGAGCCTTCAGCAGGTTCGACGACTTGAACACGAGAACCCGGCGTTCCTTGATCGGCACTTCCACCCCGGTCTTGGGGTTGCGGCCGACTCGCTGGCCCTTATGGCGAACGTTAAACGACCCAAAGGAGGACAGCCGCACCGACTCTCCGGCGATCAGCCGCTTGGTCATTTCTTCCAGAACCATTTCGACGAGCGCCGCCGATTCCTTTCTCGACAGGCCGACCTGCTGGTAGACCGCTTCGGCAAGGTTGACCCGCGTGACCGTGCGAAGGCCCCGCGGCTTGGCAGTTATGGGACCGCTCGGCGCCGGCCCCGGTATATGACTCGTCGCCGACAACTCACTTTTCACCATTTTGAACTCGATTATTTTCTTTAAACGCGATGATTCTCCCGGATTCGCACCGAGCAAAGGTGAATCGCAAACGCGACCCCCTGTTTTGCGCTGCACGATAGATCGACGGGCCTCGCGATCCTCCCCAGATCTCTAGCGTCGCGAGAAAAATTTCATTGTCGCAAAGTTTGGTACAAAAAAAGCCTTAAGGCAATAGACCTTAGCCCCTGCTTTACACAGTCCTGACGAAAAACCGTCATGCGGCGATGAATCCTGCCGCCTGTTGCAATGGAGCCGCAGTTACCACCGGATGAGAGCCGCCCCCCAGGTGAAGCCGCCGCCCATGGCTTCGATCATCACGAGATCCCCCTTGCGGATCCGGCCGTCGTCCCGGGCGACGCTCAGCGCGAGCGGAATGGAAGCGGCGGAAGTATTGCCGTGGAGATCGACGGTCTTGACCACTTTTTGTGGATCTATCCCGAGCTTCTCGGCTGAAGCATCGATGATCCGGCTATTGGCCTGGTGCGGCACGAACCAGTCGAGATCTTCGGGCCTCGTGCCGGTTGCCGCGAAAGCCGCCTCGACGACATCGCTGATCATGGTGACGGCCAGGCGGAACACTTCCCGCCCTTGCATCCGCACATGTCCGCTCGTCATCGTCGAGGATGGCCCGCCGTCGACATAGAGCTTGTCGCGGTAGCGCCCGTCGGCGCGCAGGTGCGCGGTAAGAACGCCGCGATCGGCGTTGGTCCCCTCGCTCTCCTGCGCTTCCAGAACGACGGCACCGGCGCCGTCGCCGAACAGGACGCAGGTGGCGCGATCCCGCCAATCGAGAATTCGCGACAAGGTGTCGGCGCCGATGACGAGCGCCCGCTTGTGCGATCCGGAGGTCAGGAATTTGTCCGCCGTCGCGAGCGCGAAGACGAACCCGGAACAGACCGCTTGAAGATCGAAGGCTGCGCCAGCGGTGATGCCCAGCTCGGCCTGGACCTGCGTCGCAACCGAGGGAAACGTGTAGTCGGGCGTCGTGGTGGCGACGATCACGAGATCGATGTCGGCGCCGGTGAGCCCCGCGTCGCCGAGCGCGGCGCGTGCCGCTTCAACCGCCAGAGTCGAGGTGCGCTCCTCGTCGCCGGCGATGTGGCGTTGCCTTATGCCGGTGCGTTGAACGATCCATTCGTCCGTCGTGTCGAGGGATTTTTCGAGATCCGCATTGCTTACGATGCGCTTCGGAAGACAGGCGCCGAGCCCCACGATGACGGAGCGAAGTTTGGCGCATTGCGGTTGGGTCACGCGGGGTTCCAGTGCAGTTGAGGTGGGCTTTTTACACCTGGTCCTGTTTGTATTTTAATCCAGAAAGTCTCGCAGCTTCTCGATCAAAGCCTAAATTTCGCGGTACCGCAGAAGCCTGAAACTTGCTTTGCTGAACGAAGACCAGCCTGCGCGCGCAATCCACGCCCGGTTGAGACTTGCTCTGGTGCAGCGCTCATCACCGCGAAGAGGCTGGCGAGACGGCGAGAGGTTCGGCCCTCCCGGACAGCGATTCCCTGATCTTGCTCAAAAGCTCGTCGCGCACCATCTCGTAGCCGATCTCCAGCGCGCGCGCGGTACCGATCGCATCCGATCCGCCATGGCTCTTGATCACCACCCCGTCGAGGCCCAAGAAGATGCCGCCGTTGACGCGACGCGGATCCATTTTGATCGAGAGCGCCTCAAACGCGTTCCGCGCCAGAAAATAACCGAGCTTCGAGGTGAGACTGCTGCGCAGCGCCTGGTGCAGATAGGCGCTGATCTGCTTAGCCGTTCCTTCCGCCGTCTTCAGCGCGATATTGCCGGCGAAGCCTTCGGTCACGACCACGTCGACCGTGCCTTTGCCGATATCATCGCCTTCGACGAAGCCGCGATAATCGAGATTCGGCAAAGCCGCCTGGCGCAGCATTCGCGAGGCCCCCTTCACCTCCTCGATGCCCTTGATCTCTTCGGTGCCGACGTTGAGCAAGCCGACCGTCGGGCGGTCGAGGGCGAAGACGATCCGCGCCATCGCCGATCCCATGATGGCGAGATCGACGAGATGTTGGGCATCGGCGCCGATCGTCGCGCCGACGTCGAGCACGACGGATTCGCCGCGCAGAGTCGGCCAGAGCACGGCGATCGCCGGCCGGTCGATATGGGGGATCATGTGCAGGCAGATCTTCGCCATGGCCATCAGCGCGCCGGTATTTCCGGCGGAAAAGGCGGCATCGGCTTCGCCCTTCTTCACCGCTTCGAGCGCCAGCCACATGGAGGAAGCCCGGCGCCCGGCCCGCAAGGCCTGGCTCGGCTTATCCTCCATCCGCACCGCGACGCGCGCGTGGCGCACGCTGGAAACCGCGGCGAGACCGGGATCGTTCGCAACCAGCGGTGTTAATCTCGCTTGGTCTCCGAAGAAGATGAATGCCATATCGGGATGGCGGGCGTGCGCCAAGCCGGCGCCGGGCACGATCACCTCGGGACCGTGATCTCCCCCCATGGCATCGATCGCGATCCGCACTGGCCTTTGCATGCCGCTCCCGCGACTTCGTTCGCCTCCGGCACGCCGCCGATACGGTCCGTGCATAAGCGGAGCAGGCAGGCGCCTGCGGTATGATCCGCTAAGGCAAAGCGCGCCCGACCGCAAGCGCCGGCGGATGGTCTCTCGAGCGCCACCGCCAAAAGCTCAAGACGGGTCGGTAAGCTTTTTCAGGACGTCGAACGGCCCGCCCTTTTCCTCAGGCACGGTCATCGGCACGAATTCCACGCCCGGCTTTTTTGGATAAGGATCGAGGCCGAGGGCGAGAAATTCGGCGGCGAGCGCGCCAACGTCGATCATTCCATCGACGATCGGATCCGGCGGGTCACGCCCGGACGCTCCCGGGCCGCCAAGCATCGTGCCAGCGCGCGCCGCGGCGAGCGCCGCTGCCGCAGGCGGCGCGAAATCGACATCGACCTCCTCGACGACGTCGGTATCGAAGGGCTGAAGGCTCAAGACGCAGACCTGCGTGACGCTTGCGCGCACGCTCCCGCTGACGTTGAACTGAGCGATCCCCTGCCGCGCGATATGAAAATCGGCTGCGAGGCTGGCGATCCCGGCGAGGCCGTCGGCCAACGCGAGTGCCTGGCGCGTGGGAGGATCGGCGCTGATCGTGAGATCGAGCCCTTGCTCAGGCACTTCATCGACGTTGACCGGATAAGAGAAAATCTTGCCCGTCGGCTGCGGATTGATGGTCCGGCTCTGCGGCATCGTTTCACCTCCTCAACCTATCGCGGCGGCCTTGCGGCGGAATATAGGCCTTTCGACGAGCTCCGCGAGGGTCACATCGGCGATGGCTGCATCGAGGGCCTCGACATAGCGAGCAAGGCGATCGGCCTCTCGCCGGCCGGCATAGACGTTCCGCGACAAGGCGGCGCACAGCGCAAGATGGCCCTCGCCCAAGGCCTGATGGTAGGCGGTGGCGCGGCCGAGAAAGGCCTCGGCCAGCGTTTTCATCCGCTTCGGCACGCTCATATCGCCCATGCCCATCTCGCGAAACGCGACATCGAAATGCCGGAACACGGCATCGGCAAGGTCCTGGGCGATCTCCGGCCCGGGCGGAGGAAGAACGGAGAGCCGTCTCAGGACGAGCGCCGCATGCAAGGCGAGGGATTCGAAGCGGCCGTCGATGTCATCGGCTATTCCATACTCAGTGAACAAAGCCGGGTCGCGCGCCGCCGCCACGATCTCGCCGTGCAGCCTGTCGATCAGCCGGCGGTTGGCTGTGCCCCGGAAAAGCCCAAAAATCATGACTCTTGGAATTTATGCTTGTGATCGCGGCAGACGCTGCGAGCTTGATTTTCGCAACTGCGGGGGTTAGGCATCGCCCGGCTCCGATGCAAGCAAATCTTGTCATTCTTGCCTGGATTTGCAACTCGGGCCGTAGTTCGATGAATGCGATCTGACAGCACGGCCGAACTCGAGAGCGAAGCAGCGTGGCGCACAAGCCCGACAGGAAGACGACAGGATTTGTGGCGAGGCTCGGGTTGGCCGCTTTTCTCGCGCTCGGCCTTGCCGGCTGCCTCGGCTACGAAGGCGAAGTCGTCCACGGCTATCAGCTCGATCCGAAATTGCTCGACCAGGTGAAGGTCGGCTCTTCCGCCGAACAGGCGCTCATCGTCATGGGCACGCCTTCGACGACGTCGACCGTCGGCGGCGACGCCTGGTATTACATTACCCAGAAGACCAATCGCACCGTCCAATTCACAGATCCGCAACTCGTCGATCAGCGCGTCCTGGCGATCTATTTCGACAAGCAGAAGAGGGTCGAGCGGATCGCTAATTATGGCCTTAAGGACGGAAAGGTATTCGATTTCGTCTCCCGCACGACGCCGACCGGCGGAGCCGAGTCGACCTTTCTGACGGGCTTGTTCAGGAGCCTGCTGAGGTTCAGCTGAGACCCTCAGTGATCATGACGTTGTTGCGAGGCGCGGAGCGACGAGGCAACCCGGAATGTGAATGCGCGTTCCTTCTCCCACAAGGGGAGAGGGTTCGCACGTCGCTTGGCTCGCAATGCCGGCTGCCGCTCAGAAGAAATGGCCGGATCACTCCGGCCGTTTCTTTTTGATCAGCTGAATGCTCAGTGCGCCAGGATCGCCAGCAGGAGGAGCGCGACGATATTGGTGATCTTGATCGCCGGATTGACCGCCGGACCTGCCGTATCCTTGTAGGGATCGCCGACCGTATCGCCGGTGATCGAGGCTTTGTGAGCCTCGCCGCCCTTGAAATGCTTGACGCCATTTTTGTCGACGAACCCATCCTCGAAGCTCTTCTTGGCATTGTCCCAGGCGCCGCCACCCGAGGTCATCGAGACCGCCACGAAAAGTCCATTGACGATCACGCCGAGCAGCGAGGCGCCTAGCGCGGCAAAGGCCGAAGCCTTGGAGCCGGAGATGAAGAGCACGCCGAAATAGACGATGAGCGGCGCGCAAACGGGCAGCAGCGAAGGGACGATCATTTCCCTGATCGCCGCCTTCGTCAGCATGTCCACGGCGCGGCCGTAATCCGGCCGCTCGGTACCCGCCATGATGCCGGGCTTGTCGCGGAACTGGCGGCGGACTTCCTCGACGACGGAACCCGCCGCGCGCCCGACCGCGGTCATCGCGATGCCGCCGAAGAGATAGGGAATGATGCCGCCGAAGATGAGGCCGGCGACGACATAAGGGTTCGAGAGTTCGAAATTCACCACGCCGACGTCCTTGAAATAGGGAACGCCGGTATCGACGAAATGCTTGATGTCATTCGTGTAGGCGGCGAACAAGACGAGCGCGCCGAGGCCGGCCGAGCCGATCGCATAGCCTTTCGTCACCGCCTTGGTCGTGTTGCCCACCGCGTCCAGCGCATCGGTCGAATGCCTGACCTCCTTCGGCAGGCCCGCCATTTCAGCGATCCCGCCGGCATTGTCGGTGACCGGGCCGAAGGCATCGAGCGCCACGATCATTCCGGCGAGGCCCAGCATGGTCGTCACCGCGATCGCGATGCCGAACAGGCCGGCAAGTTGCGACGCGGTGATGATTCCCGCGATGATGACGAGCGCCGGCAGGGCGGTCGCTTCGAGCGACACCGCAAGGCCTTGGATGACGTTCGTGCCATGCCCAGTCACAGAGGCCTGGGCAATCGAGATGACCGGGCGCTTGCCCGTGCCGGTGTAATATTCGGTGATGATGACGATGAGGCCGGTCACAACGAGGCCGACGAGGCCGCAGACGAAGAGATGCGTGCCCATGACGGCAACGCCGTTAACCGTGCCGATCGTGCCCCAGCCGACCACGAATTGGGTTGCGATCGCGAGCCCCGCGATCGACAACACGCCGGTCGCGATCAGGCCTTTGTAGAGGGCACCCATGATCGAATTGGTCGGACCGAGCTTGACGAACAACGTGCCGGCGATCGAGGTCACGATGCAGGCGGCACAGATCGCCAGCGGATAAAGCATGGCGGAAGAGAGAACCGCCTGGCCGGAGAAGAAGATCGCGGCGAGCACCATGGTTGCGACGACGCTCACCACGTAAGTTTCGAAGAGATCCGCCGCCATGCCGGCGCAATCGCCGACGTTGTCGCCGACATTGTCGGCGATGGTCGCCGGATTGCGCGGATCGTCTTCCGGAATTCCGGCCTCCACTTTCCCGACGAGATCAGCGCCGACATCCGCGCCCTTGGTGAAAATCCCGCCGCCGAGACGGGCGAAGATCGAAATCAGCGAAGCGCCGAAGCCGAGCGCCACCAAAGCATCGACGACCTCGCGGCTGTTCTGCGCATGGCCCAAGGGGCCGGTGAGGATCGCGTAATAGACGGAGACGCCGAGAAGCGCGAGGCCGGCGACCAGCATGCCGGTGATCGCGCCGGCCTTGAAGGAAATATCGAGGCCGGCGCCCAGCGATTTGGCGGCGGCCTGGGCGGTGCGCACATTGGCGCGGACCGAGACATTCATCCCGATGAAGCCGGCTGAGCCTGAAAGAACCGCGCCGATGAGGAAGCCGATGGCGACGGTCCAGGAGAGAAGCAGGCCGAGGATGACGAAGATGACCGCGCCGACGATCGCGATGGTCGAATATTGCCGCTTCAGATAGGCCTGGGCGCCCTCGGCAATCGCGGCGGCAATCTCCTGCATGCGGGCCGAGCCCGGATCGGCCTTGAGAAGCTCCCGCGCCGTCATGACTCCATAGGCGACGGCGAGAAGCCCCGCGATGATCACAAACCAAATGGAATACATTGATCTCCGCCCTTCTTGATCAAAACGCGCCGGGAGCCTGAACCCAGTTTTCGCCGGAACGCGTGTGATATTGATTGAAAGCATTTTCGAGCGAAGAGCCGCAGAGCGGTTCCCCCCTTTTCGCCGAAAATGCCGAGCCAACGGACGGCTTGCGCCGTCCCTGGACGGACCATGGCGGAAAGCGGCAAATTTCGCAATCGTACCCCGGCCGCCAGACCGCAACTCTCAACCGTTCAAGCGGTTGCGGGCAGACGGCAGGTCAAAAATGGTGGTAAGAAGCCGCGGAAAAAGCCAGCGGCCGCCCCTCGCCATCCCGAAACAGCGGTTTTTCCGCACCCTTTTGGGCCGTGCCGATTCGCGCGACGGCGAGACCCACGGCGGCCGCCTCGCGCTCAAAGGCCGCCTGATCGGCCAGCGCAACGGCGCAGACGATTTCGTAATCGTCGCCCCCCGTGAGGATAGGCTCGACAAGGGAAGGGTCCAGGGCCAGCGCCTGCCGGGCGGCCTTCGATAGCGGCACATCGGGAAGCGCGACTTCGACCGTCATGCCGGTGAGAGCCAGCATTTTGGCCAGATCGCCAACGAGCCCATCCGAAATGTCCATGCCGGCATGGGCGAAGCCGCGCAGGGCGTCGCGCAAACCGAGCCGCGGCAGCGGCAGAAGATAGCGCATGAGCAGGTAATCCCGCGCCGGCCTGCTCAGGGCCTCGCTCCAGGCCCGATCAGCTCCCCGACGCAGTCGCAGGCCCAAGGCCGCATCGCCGATCGTGCCGGTCACATAGAGGAGATCGCCGTCCTGAACGCCGGCGCGCGGCACCATCTTCCCCTTAGGCACGGTGCCGAGCGCGGCGATCGAAAGCGACAGCGCGCCCAAACTCTTCACCGTATCGCCGCCGATCAGCGGGCAATCGAAACACGCGGCATCTTCCGCAAGTCCCTTCGCGAAGGCAGCAAGCCAATCCGCGGTCCAATCGTCGGGCAAGGCGAGGCCGAGAAGAAATCCGACCGGCTCCGCCGCCTTGGCCGCGAGATCGGAGAGATTAGCGCGCAAAGCCTTGCGGGCGATCGCGTCCGGCGGATCGTCGGGGAAGAAATGCACGCCGGACGTCAGCACGTCGGTCGTCAGGACGAGCTCGTGATCCGGCGGCACGGCGAGCAAGGCGACATCGTCGACGAGCCCGAGGCCGGCCGGCCCGGCCAGCGGCGCGAAAAAATTCGCGATGATCTCGTCTTCGGAAGGACGCGGCTTTGATGTCACTGGTTGAGGATCCCGGAAGGGAAGAGTCGGAGGCTACCTGCCCTCAGTGGACCTGCCAAGGATCGATGAAGACCGGCTAAAGCTCAACCTTGCGACCGGGATCGTGGCCGCGCTCGATGGAAAAGTCGCCCACCTTGGGGCCGCCGAGCAAATGCGCTTTGAACTCCGCCTTGTGCTCAGCCAAGGGCTCGCCGAGAACCCGAACGCGTCCACGCGCACGGTTGCGCGGCTTCGCTCTAACCGTGATGTCCACATCCTGGCCGAGAGTGGTTAGCAGACGCATCAGGCGCTCGCTCGAGAAGTTCGCAAGTCGCCCGTTAAGAAGGGCCGACACCTTCGGCTGATCGATGCCCAGGAGCGCGGCCGCGGCAACCTGCGTCAAGCGTCGGCGTTTGATCACCTGCCGCAGATAGCTCGCAAGCTGCGCTTTGGTCAGCTCCTCCTCGGGTTGCGGCAATCCAATGTCGGCGAACACGTTACCGCTGCTTGCTTTCACCGGGATTTCAGCTTTTCGATTTTTGACCAATGCTCGTAGTCCTGTTGCGCTCGCTTGAGCCTGCGGTCGATCAATTCTAGGTCGCCTTTGGGCGTGGCAACGCCACGTTTCGATTTCTTCTGGAACGCGTGCAGCACATAGACCATCTTGGGAAATCGCACCGTGTAGACCGTGCGGAAAGTATCTCCGTCGAAGTCATCCACGATTTCCAACACGCTGGCGTCGCCGAAGCCCTTCAGCGGTTTCGCGTAATCCGCTTTGCCGCCAATCTGCGCTTCCCACAATGCGCCCCCGAACCGGCGCCGCACTTCTTCCGGAAAACCGCTCAGGTCTTCCCTACTGCTGCCGACCCAGCGTACCGGCTTGGGCTGGTCTGGGCTGGGCGGGCCTTGCATGTCCTCGAATTTCTCCCAGATCTATGCCTGTTAAGGCATAATTTCAAGCGAACGTCGTCGAGCCTCCGGCTAATCGTTAGCCGCCTCACCCGCGCTCTTCGAACTCCTCCGGGCGGAATTGCCGCGCCAGGGTGTCGAGCACCGCATTGATCATGCCGGACTCGTCCTGTCCGAAGAAGGCGCCCGCGACATCGACATATTCCTTGATGACGACGCGCGCCGGGATGTCCTTACGCCTCGTCACTTCATAGGTGCCGGCCCGCAGGATCGCCCGCATCACGGCATCGACCCGCGCCAAGGGCCAGCCCTTGGCGAGCGTCTTGTCGATCGCTCTGTCGATCGGGCCCTGATCGGCGAGAACGCCGCTAAGCACGTCGCGAAAGAAGGCGATCTCGGCGGCGTTATATTGCGCGCCGTCGATCTCGCCACCGATCCAGAAGGCCTCGAATTCAGCAAGCGTTTCGGCAAGGCCCTTGCCCGACACTTCCATCTGATAAAGCGCCTGGACGGCCGCGAGCCGGGCGGCAGAGCGCTGGGGCGCCTTGCCCATCAGGACGCCCCCTGCCCGACCTTGAGGCGATGCAATGCGAGCGCGGCGCGCGCTGCATCTCCGCCCTTGTCGCCCTGGCCCGGGTCGGCGCGCACGAGCGCCTGCGCCGCGTTTTCCACGGTCAAGATACCATTGCCGAAGGCGAGCTTTTTGGCGACGGCGAGATCCATCAAAGCGCGCGCGCTCTCGCCTGCGACAATGTCGAAATGCGGGGTTTCGCCGCGGATGACGCAGCCGAGCGCGAGCGCGCCTTGGAAGGGCGCGCCTGACGTTTCGGCCATGTCGAGCGCCATCGCCAGCGCGACCGGGATTTCCAAGGCGCCCGGCACCTGCCAGCAAAGGTGGCGCGCCTCGGCCCGCTTCAAGGCCGCGACCGCTCCTTCGAGCAGGAGCGCGCCGATGTCCTCGTAGAAGCGCGCTTCGACGATGAGAAAACATGCGCCTTTGACGCTTTCCTCGGAGGAATTTGTGGGTCGGCGCGGCTCGGCCATGCTTCGTCTCTGCGCTCCTGCGGCCGGGTTGACTAACAAGCCGCATCTCTTGCCGCAAGCCGGCGCTGCAAGCGGGAATGCGCCGGTCCCGCAGTGCGATATAAACACGTATCCGCCATTATCTTCGGTTCAAGATCCGGCAATATCGCACAACAAGCCCATGCCAGCCAAAGCTCTTCACTTTTACTTCTGTATCGTGGCCCTCGGCTGCCTGCTGATGAGTTCGTCTCTTGCGAGAGCCGCGCCGCCCGAGGGCACCCAGATCGTGGGCCCGTTGCCGAACGAGCGGCCACAGGCTTCGACCGACCACGATCCTTCGGCGAGCGCCCTTATCGAGACCTGGCTTGCCCTTTACGACTGGCCGGCGAACAAACGCTTCGATCAGGAGCGTTACGAGAT
This sequence comes from Methylovirgula sp., assembly GCA_035266305.1. GTDB lineage: Bacteria > Pseudomonadota > Alphaproteobacteria > Rhizobiales > Beijerinckiaceae > Methylovirgula. Next base: position 40,588 of record DATFNQ010000132.1, on the reverse strand, counting down.
CCTGACTTACGGAGTCCGCTGGGGAAACATTGGGCGCGCCATTCTCGTCCTTCGCCTGCTGCCCCTTCAGGGTGACGCTCTTACTCTTGCCCGCCAACGCTGTCCGGGTCGCGAGACCCCGATCGACATCCAACTCTATTTCGAGTGGAGCAATTACGTCTCCCACTGGGTAGCGATCGACAGTCACGGGGACCCGGGTTTCAACGCCTGTCCGCAACCGACGACGCTATGGACAAAGGACCAGCTTGCCGAGCTTCTCAATCCGCCGCCGCTGCCGGTCCCGCCAAAGGTGGATCAGCGCGATGTCGTGACGCCGCCGCCTGGATCGCCCGACCGCACCGCTCTGCTCGACGCCGTGCGCCCAATCTATGAAAAGCTGTTTGGCAAGCCGATCGAGTTTCAAGTGGAGAAGATGCGCGTCACGGCCGGCTATGCCTTCATGGTCGTCCACCCCGAGCGGCCGAACGGGTCGCCGATCGAGAAGCGGGTGTGGGACGCGGCGATCGGCGCATGCGAGCAGACGCCCGCTTCGGTGGAGCACGAATATTGGATGAAGAAGGTCGGCGGCGTCTGGACGATCGGGCTGAGAAATGGGTTCTGCGCCGATGATTCCATTGTCGACGAGGGTGATATCATCGGGGCGCCGCCTCAACTTGTGAACAGAACACATTGGGATCCGCGGCTCGAATATCCGGTCGACGCGATCGCCACGGGCTTCGCTGAACTTTAGTCGAGCTCCAGAAGGCGCGCCGCATAGCGGGCCATCAGGTCCACTTCGAGGTTGACCTCGTCGCCCACCTTCCGCTCGTTCCAAGTGGTCACCGCGAGCGTGTGCGGGATGAGCAGGATCGAAAATCGTTCGCCATTGACTTCATTCACCGTGAGCGAACATCCATCGAGCGCAACCGAGCCTTTGACCGCGATGAAGCGACAGAGATGCGGCGGCGCCTCGATCGTGAAGCGCTTCATGCCGTCGAAGGCGTCGACGCCCAAGATCTTGGCGACGCCGTCGATGTGGCCCATAACCATATGGCCGCCGAGCTCATCGCCGATCTTCAAGGATCGTTCGAGATTGAGCCGCGTACCGACGCGCCAGTTCCGCGCCGTCGTGCGTGCCAAAGTCTCGGCCCCGGCATCGACCTCAAACCAAGTGCCATCCGCGCCGCACGCGGCAACGGTAAGGCAGGGGCCGCTGCAGGCGACCGACGCGCCGACCGTAATCTCGTCGGCCGGAACGGGTGAGGTGATCCGCGCGTGTTTGAGTTCACCGCGCGGCGCGATGCTTTCGATCGTCCCGACCGCGCTGATGAGACCGGTGAACATGATTACAGCACCCGTTCATAGAGACGATAGGCATCGGGGCCGATCCGGCCGGTCTCGGCGCAGCGATAGCGGGCGGAATCGGTCAGCGCCGCGCAGCTCGCCGAATCGAGCGCCGGCAGACCCGCCCGGCCGAGCGCCTTGCCGCTTCGAAAGAGCACGACTTCGTCGGCCAGGTCTCGCGCGATCAAGGCCGCGGCGAGACGCGGGCCGCCTTCGCAAAGAACCCGCGTCAATCCGCGCGCGCCGAGAAGCGCGAGAACCGCGGCAAGGTGAAGGTGACCGGCATTGTCGAAGGCCACCCGTTCCACCTCGACGCCTTGATCCAAGAGCCGAGCCGCGGCCTCCATTGAAGCGCCCTCCCCCGCGATGACGAGAGTTGGATGGTCTCGCGCGGTCACCGCAAGCCGCGCGCTCGGCGGCAGGACGAGGTGCGTATCGAGGACGACGCGCAAAGGTTTGCAGTCTTCCATTCGCGGCAGACGGACGTTCAGCATTGGGTCATCGGCCAGAGCCGTGCCGCTGCCGACCATCACCGCATCATGCATGGCGCGCAGCATATGAACACGGCCGGTGGCAGGCGCGTCGGTGATCATCAGACGCGGCGCGCCGCGTCGGCCGGCGGCGTAGCCGTCGGCCGTCTCGGCGAGTTTGAGCGTCAGCATCGGCCGCCCCCGCGTCACCCGCAGGACATGGCCGAGATTAGCGCGAAGCGCCGCCTCGGCGAGAATGCCGGTCCTGACCTCGATCCCGGCTTCGCGCAAACGTCCATGGCCAGATCCCGCGACGCGCGGTTCTGGGTCGTCGATGGTTGAAACGACGCGCGCGATGCCCGCCGCGATGACCGCATCGACGCAAGGCGGTGTTCGGCCATGATGGCTGCAAGGCTCCAAGGTCACGTAGAGCGTTGCGCCCTTGGCCTCGCCAGCGGCTTGCTGCAAGGCCAGAACCTCGGCATGCGGACGCCCGCCTGGCCCGGTGAAGCCGCGTCCGACGATCATGTCGTTGTTGACGACGAGAGCCCCGACCGCGGGATTGGGCGCGACGCGCCCCAATCCACGCCGCGCCAGATTGAGCGCCGCCACCATGATGCGCGCATCCTCGTCCATGGCGGTCGCGGCCGATCGCAGCACGCGGCTGCTCATGCCTGCAGCTTGGATTTCGCCGGGCGCGGCGGCTCGTCCGGCGCGCCTTGCGAAAGCTCGTCGATCAGCGTGTTGAAGTCGCGCGCCTCGCGGAAATTTCGGTAGACGGAGGCGAAGCGGACATAGGCGACGCTGTCGAGCGAGCGCAATCCTTCCATGACGAGCTCGCCGATCCGCTCGCTTTGAATCTCGGTCTCACCCTGGCTTTCGAGCTGGCGCACGATGCCGCTCACCATCCGCTCGACGCGCTCCGGGTCGACCGGCCGTTTGCGCAAGGCGATCTCGACCGAGCGCATCAGCTTGTCGCGATCGAAGGGAACGCGCCGGCCGGATTTCTTGACGACCATCAGCTCGCGCAATTGCACGCGCTCGAATGTGGTGAACCGGCCCCCGCAATCGGGGCAGACGCGGCGGCGGCGGATCGACGAAGCATCCTCCGTCGGGCGCGAATCCTTCACCTGCGTTTCGAGACTGCCGCAATAAGGGCACCTCATAGAGGCTCCTCAATAGATCGGGAAGCGCCGCGTCAGCTCGTCCACCTTGCCCTTCACGGTCGCCTCGACCGAACCATTCCCGGTTTCGCCGCTCGCGGCGAGCCCGTCCAAGGTCTCGACGATCAACTCGCCGATCTTCTTGAATTCGGCGACGCCGAATCCGCGCGACGTGCCGGCCGACGTGCCAAGCCTGATGCCGGAGGTGACCATCGGGCCCGCCGTATCGAAGGGGACACCGTTCTTGTTGCAGGTGATATGGGCGCGGGAGAGCGCCGCCTCCGCCGCCTTGCCGGTGAGGTTCTTGGGGCGGAGATCGACGAGCATCAAATGGTTGTCGGTACCGCCCGAGGTGATCGCGAAACCGCCGTCGACGATCGTCGCGGCAAGCGCCTTGGCATTCTCGACGACCTGGCGGGCATAGACTTTGAAATCCGGCCGCAGCGCCTCGGCGAAGGAAACCGCCTTGCCGGCGATCACATGCATCAGCGGTCCGCCCTGCAGGCCCGGGAAAACCGCGGAATTGATCTTCTTGGCGATCTCCGGGTCATTGGTGAGGACGAGACCGCCGCGCGGACCGCGCAACGTCTTGTGCGTCGTCGAGGTCGCGACATGCGCATGCGGGAAGGGCGAGGGATGCACGCCGCCCGCCACAAGACCTGCGAAATGCGCCATGTCCACGAAGAAATAGGCTCCGACCGAATCGGCAATGGCGCGGAACTTCTCGAAATCCCAGAAGCGCGGATAGGCCGAGCCGCCGGCGATGATGAGCTTCGGCTTGTGCTCTTCGGCGAGCCGCGCGACGGCCTCCATATCGATGCGATGGTCGTCGCGGCGCACGCCGTACGAGACCGGCTTGAACCATTTGCCGGAGAGGTTGACCGGCGAGCCATGCGTTAGATGCCCGCCGGCGGCGAGATCGAGCCCCATGAATGTATCGCCCGGCTGAAGCAGAGCGAGAAACACCGCCTGATTGGCCTGGCTGCCGGAATTGGGCTGAACATTGGCGAATTTGCAGTCGAAGAGCCGGCAGACGCGTTCGATCGCGAGCGTCTCGACGATGTCGACGAATTGGCAGCCGCCATAGTAGCGCCGGCCCGGATAGCCCTCGGCATATTTGTTGGTCAGGATCGAGCCCTGCGCTTCGAGCACCGCCTTTGAGACGATATTCTCGGAAGCAATGAGCTCGATTTCGTTCCTCTGGCGGCCAAGCTCCTTGTCGATCGCCGCGGCGATTTCGGGATCGTCCTCGGCGAGACTGGCGGCAAAGAAGGAATTGAGCGCGGCCTGAGCGCTCGCATCGGATTGATTCATGAGATACGCACCCTGAGAATATAGCGGCGTGACGAGAGAATGCGCACGGCGCTCGGAGCGGCTGGCATATGGGCCATGCCAGCACTTAGCATGCCGGGCCCGCAGCGTGAAGGCGGGAAGAAGTCCTGGACGAGGGAAGGCCGCTGCGCCCACCGGCCATTCGAGATAAGTGAGGCGCCCGGCGCAGCGCGCGCCTCATTGCGTATCGTTCATCGGGGGCAGCGGCTGCTGATCCCCATCCTGTCCCGGCGAGGCCTGCGGCACGTCCTGCGGCGGCGCTTGTGGCACCTCCTGAGGCGGTTCGGGAGGCGGCGCGCCGGTCGAAACCTGCTGGGGTTGGACAGGGGGCGGTGCCGAGCCCTGCTCCGGCGTTTGCCCGGGCATCTGGATCGAGGCGATGGAACCCAGCCCATCGCGCTGGTAGATGTCGTCGCGGAACTCGACGAGGCCGTCAGGCGTAGCCCAGGCCGTAATATAGACCCAATAGACCGGGATCGGCTCGGCGAGCTTCACGTCCACCTGCTCGCCGGAGCGGATCACCTCGTCGATATGGTCGCGATCCCAGCCGGTCGTGTCCTTCAACAGCCAGGCGACATAGTCGCGGACATTCTGGACCCTGATGCAGCCTGAGGAAATGAACCGATCGTCGTCGCCGAAAATTCCCTTTTCCGGCGTATCATGCATATAGACGCCATACGGGTTGGGAATATTGATCCGCACGACACCGAGCGAATTGACGTCGCCGCCGGTATCCTGGCGAAACTTGTAATTAACCGCGTCAAGCGAATTCCAGTCGATCTGGTTCGCCTGCAGTTCGTTGCCATCCTTGTCGAAGATCCGAATCTTGTGCTCGGCGAGATAATTGGGATTGGCCTGCATCCTCGGGATAAGGTCCTTGCGGATGATCGAGACCGGCACCGTCCAGTACGGGTTGAAATTGATCTCGGTCGCCTTGGTGATCATGACCGGCGATTGCCGGTCGATCCTGCCGACCCCGGCGATATGGCGCGTGACGACGACGCCGTTCTCGACCGTCTCCACCGCCGCGGCCGGAATATTGGCCATGACGAATCGCTCGCCGAGATTGCCCGAATAGGCCTTGAGCCGCACTATGTTGATCTCGAGCTGCCGCAGGCGAACGTCGGCCGGAATGTTCATCGCGGTGAACGTATCCTGATCAACGATTCCGGTTTGGTTGAGGCCGTGGCGTGCCTGGAAGTGCCTGACCGCCGCATCGACATAGGAATCGAAGATCGGCGAGACGCCGGCGCTCGAATCGAGATCGCCGGAGGTTGCCAGCCGCCGCCGCAGCGCGACGACCGCCTCACCTTGGGAGCCAAGCTTCAGGTCATGGCCCGAGGGGACCTGGACCCAGCCGCCGTCTGCGACAATCTGGCGATAATGTTCGGTCGCCTGTTCCGTCGCCGCGAAGGTCTCCGGCGAGAGCACCGGGTTGGCCGAACGGGTTATGGCGAGGTGCTCGTCCGCGTCATAGCCCTGCGCCCATTCGGCCTGGCTGTCGAAAGAGCCTTCGCCAGCGGCGGCATGACCCACAAACCCCATGAGAGCGCAAGCCGGGATTGTGACCGCGGCCAGATAACGGCCAATGCGCGAGACACCGAGCCTTGAAAAGACGAGCGAATATCTAGCCAATGCGAACTCCAAAGTCTGCGTGGGCCCCTGGGCGGCCGACCGGCCGGTCGCCGCCAAACCGCCGATATCGCCTTAAGATTGCCGGATCTTCTCACGACCGCCTGCCGGGGCCGCTCGCCGAACCGGCCGCTGGCGAGATCCAGTTATCATTTTCTTGGTTAAGAGGGCCCAAATGGGCGGCGATTTTGTGGCGCAACACGCGAGAGGTAAAAATCTCTCGGTCCGTTGCTGAGACTCGGGCGCATGCTAGGCCGATTTCAGCAAGTCCGCAGCAGACGCGTAGTCAATTCATCGCGAGATGATCCGCCCCCGACTGCGTCACGCCACGCGGAAAAAAAGGCGGCGCGCCCATTCCCCGCTAGGAATGAGCGCGCCGAATCGCCCCAACCTGTCTTGCCGCCTCAGAGACGAAAGCGGATTTGATCGGTCCAGAACCGCTCGAGGCGGTTCAAGGATTGATTGAGCCGCCCGAACTCGTCGTTGGAAATGCCGCCGATCTGCTCGACGGTCAGAACATGCTTGTCATACAGCGCCGCGACGATGTCGTGCACTTCCTTGCCCTTTGGCGTGAGGCTGATGCGGACCGAGCGACGGTCGAGCCGCGAGCGGGCATGGTGGAGATAGTTCATCTCCACGAGCTTCTTCACGTTGTAGGACACGTTCGAGCCGAGATAATAGCCGCGCGTACGCAACTCGCCGGCGGTCAGTTCCTTGTCACCGATGTTGTAGAGCAGCAAGGCCTGCACGGAATTCACGTCGCTGCGTCCGCGCCGGTCGAATTCGTCCTTGATGACGTCGAGCAATCGCCGATGCAAACGCTCGACGAGAGTGAGCGCCTCGATATAGGCCGGCCTTACCTCGTTCACCCGCCCGCTGCGCGCCTGAGCAACTTCGCTCTTGAGAACGCTGTTCATGACCCATCCCTTCATTTTCAAACGAGCCTCCCCTTCGCCGCGGCTCATTGAGGGATGATCTATAATGAGCGCCAATGAAAACGAGTTTAAGTAACAAACTGAATCAGAGGTTTAGTTATTGCAGTGAATCATTGTTGAAATCAATTCGATCTTTACGATAACGATGCTTAAGAATTGAGTTTGTTAAACTTACGATTGTGTTCACGATAGGCGCCGAGATGTTTAACAGCACTCTTGCCGCATGCGCAGCCACAGCCAATAGCAGCATTCAGCCGGGGTAATTGGTGCGCGAGCGGATTGCGTCCAGCTTTCGATCCGTCACGGCTCGCGCGCTTCGCCGGCTTTGAACGTCAGGACAAAATAGACGGCAATCAGGATAAGATCGACCACGATCCAAACCACGGAGATCGAGCTCTTGATCGCGACGGCGACGAAAATCTGCGCGCTCGCGGCGAAGAGCCACAGCGCGCCGCCCCAGGGCGTTGCGAGCCAAAGGCCGACCGCGGCGAGAAGATCGGCGATCGCGAAAAAGATCACCGCCGCCGATGTGGCACCGGGCAATGTGTCGAACACGGGTTGGCCGGGCAATAGAACGAGAGCCCATTCGGCGAGGCCCTGGCAGATCCATAGGCATGCCAGCAGCCGCATGAAAACGACAAGGATCGTTCCCCAAGGAGTCTGCGCCGCTTTGCTCCCCGGTTTTTCGAGCCGAATGGCGGAGCCCGGCGGCGGCCGCTCTTCCCTGCGCTCCTGAGATCGAAATATTTTCATGCGGCACCGGCCGGCGCGGAAAATTCGAGCTCGTCCGTGAGCGGTGCGAAATAGGGGTCGATATCGGACTCGGCGATCGCGGCGATCGATGCCGGTTGCCAGCGTGGCGCATGATCCTTGTCGATCAGAGTCGCGCGGACGCCCTCATAGAAGTCGTGTCCATGCACGATCCTGGACGCGATGCGAAACTCCATGCGCAAGGCTGCGTCGAAGTCGAGCTTGGCACCGAGCTGCATCTGCTTCAGCGCGATGGCCATGCTCGTCGGCGATCGCGCGCGCAGTACCTTCAGTGTCGCCTCCGCGAAGGGCGAGCCGGCGGCCTCAATCTCAGCAAAAATAGGCGCGAGGCTCGGCGCCGCGAAGCTTTGCGCAATGAAGTCGCTGTGTTGAAGCAACGCGGAGGCGGGCGGCGCAACCGCTTCTGCCGCGATCGCGCGCTCCGCGGCCTCGCCGGCAACGAGCCGCTCGAAGAGCGCGTCGAAGCGCGATGACGGCACATGCGCGGTGGCAAGGCCAAGTGCGACAGCGTCGCCGAGCGCGGCACGCGCGCCGGTCAAGGCGAGATAGACGCCGATCCCCGCCGGCAGGCGCGGCAGAAAATAGCTCGCCCCAATATCCGGGAAGAACCCGATGCCGACTTCCGGCATGGCAAAACTCACGCGCTCGCCAACAACCCGATGCGCGCCATTGACCGCGATCCCGACGCCGCCGCCCATGATGATCCCGTCGATCAACGCAACATAGGGCTTCGGATAGAATTTGATCCGGCGGCAGTTTCGATATTCCGCGCTGAGGAAGGCGAGCTGTTCGGCATGCTGGGCCGCCTTGCCGAGCTCGGCGACGCGCTTGATGTCGGCGCCGGCGCAAAAGGCCGCTGCGCTGGTGCTTCTCACGACGACGCTGCGGATCTCGGGCTCGCGCGCGAAGGCGTCGAGGGCGCGCGCCATCGCGCCGATCATGTCGAAGCTCAGCGCATTGAGCGCGCGGGGGCGGTTCAGCGTGATGACGCCGCAGCAGCCGATCTTCTCCCAGGCGATCTCAGCTTCGCTCATCCTGCCTCCCAAGTTGGATTAACCGCGCCGGGCGTGCTGCGTCAATGTGGCGGCCAGAACATGACCGCGGCAAGACCGGTCATGGCTCGATTATGCGAAGGCAGAGTTGTCTCAGTTTCAATTTCAGCAAAGGTGAACGATCGCCTGTCGATGACCGCAAGGCGCCAGGAGCGGTCATGCGAAGGGCTAAAATGCTTGCCCCAAACCGGCCATTCTCGGATTGCAGGCGCCCGTCAAATGGTGGAGACTATAAGTGCAAACCTTCCCGTTTTGGCCGATGGGAATGCATGACACATCTGACAATCAACCATTTGCACGGGCGCCCCTCAGGATGCCCAGGGAAATATGGCCTCCCGCTACCTTATGGTATTGCACGGAAAACGAGAGAACCCGATCCACCACGCCCAGCAAGACCACGACCTCGGCGAGATTGAGACTTTTGCGCTCGTTGAAGGGGGGCACGCCGGCCCGAGAAGGAGCGCATGATGATTGCCTCGACTCGTGAAACCCAGGCCTTGCCAGCCATTCAACTCCCCTTGCCGGCGAACGACCGAGGCACCTCGGTCTTCGCCGCGCTCGAACAGCGAAAGACCACGCGGGAGATCAGCGCAACGCCACTGCCCATGCAGCTACTTTCGAATCTCGTGTGGGCCGCATGCGGAGTGAATCGCAAGACAGGCCCGTTTGGAGTCCCCGGAAGGACCGCCGCTTCGGCCAGCAACTCGCAGGAGATCGACCTCTATGTCGCCGTCAAGGAGGGCGTCTATTTGTACGACGCACTCAACAACCTGTTGGCGCCCATCATCGCGGGCGATCTGCGCGTCGCCGCCCTGACTCCTGCTCAGCGAGACGTCGACGCGAAAGCTCCTGTTCAACTGATCTACGTCGCCGACGTTCACCGGCTCACCCACACGGCGGGCTTTCAGGAGCCTGGGTTGCACGATCCTGAAGTTCAGAAGTCGTACTACTACGTTGATACCGGCCTCATTGCGGGCAACGTGTATTTGTTCGCGGCGGCGCAGGGATTGGCGGCATGGTTCCACAACTGCGACAAGGCCGGCCTCGCGCAGCGACTTGGATTGCGGGCAGAACAGCGGGTGCTGTTCGCCCAGTCGATCGGATATCCCGAGACGGAATAACGGAGGAGCCCAAAAATGCAGCTCTCGGGCAATACGGTGCTGATTACGGGCGGCGCCACAGGAATAGGCTACGCGATGGCCGCGGCCTTTCTGGAGGCTGGAAGCACGGTCGTCATCTGCGGTCGCAGGGCAGAGCGACTCCTTGAAGCCCGTGCGAAACATCCCGAGCTTCACACCCGGGTCTGCGACGTGTCCGAGGAAGAGGATCGCAACGGGCTGGCGGATTGGACTGCGGCTAACTTTCCGGGTCTGAACGTTCTCGTCAACAATGCGGGCGTCCAACGGGATGTCGACTTCACCAAAGGGATCGATGACTTTCTGGCGGGCGAGAACGAGATTCGGGTCAACCTGGAATCCGCGGTTATTCTCTCCGGACTGTTCGTCCCCTTGTTGGCCAAGAACAAAGGCGCCGCAATCGTCAACGTCTCTTCGGGACTGGGCTTCGTGCCCGCGGCGCGAATGCCCGTTTACAGCGCCAGCAAAGCCGGCTTGCACGCCTACTCCATGGCGGTTCGGCAGCAGTTGTCGAAGGTCGGAATCAAGGTTTTTGAAGTCGTTCCTCCCGCGGTCGATACCGAACTCAACCCGAGTGGGCGAGCCAAGCGGGGGGACTTCAAGGCCGATCTGAGCCCGAAGGAGTTTGTGTCGGCGGTAATGAAGGGCCTGGAGAACGATGTCTTCGAGATTGGTTTCGGAATGACCGCGGGATTCATCCATGCCTCACGAGCCGATCTGGACAAGAGCTTTCAGCTGATGAACAGCCGGATGTAGGTCGCCGCGTCAACTTGCGGACGATCGTGGGGTCACAGGCTGGGCGTCTCCACAAGTGCTTCCCGAAAACCTCATCCATCCACAAGCGATCGAGCCGCAGGAAGCAGAAATTCAAACCGAGACACTATAAGGCACAGAGAACTTGCGTGCCAGCCGGCCCCGCGTGCTATGAATCCCCCCATTTCAAGGAGACCCATGGCTTCGTCGCCGCCCCCTCTGATCAATCCTGGCAAGCTCGCGTTGGCGCGCCGGCCGCGGCGCAACCGCAAGGCCGAATGGACGCGCCGTCTCGTCCGCGAACATCAACTGACGGCGAGCGACCTGATCTGGCCGATCTTTCTCATCGAAGGCGAGGGTGTGCGCGAGCCCGTGGATTCGATGCCCGGCGTCGAGCGGCTCTCGATCGACGAAGCGGTGCGCGCTGCCAATGCCGCCGCCGAACTCGGCATCCCGGCGCTGGCCCTCTTTCCCAATACCGATCCGTCGCTGCGCGACGCGGAAGCGAGCGAGGCCTTGAACGAGGCCAATCTCGTCTGCCGCGCGACGCGCGCCATCAAGCGCGCCGTGCCGCAGATCGGCATCATCACCGATGTCGCGCTCGATCCTTATACGAGCCACGGCCATGACGGGCTTCTCGAGGGCGAGGAGATCGTCAATGATGCAACGGTGGCCGTGCTCGTCGCCCAGGCTTTGAACCAGGCGCGCGCCGGCGCCGACATCATCGCGCCTTCCGACATGATGGACGGGCGCGTCGGCGCGATCCGCGCCGGGCTCGACGAACATGGCTTCGAGAACGTGAACATCATGTCCTATGCGGCGAAATATGGGTCGGCCTTCTACGGCCCGTTCCGCGACGCGATCGGCACCAAGGCGACGCTCGTCGGCGACAAGCGCACCTATCAGATGGACCCGGCCAATGCGGAGGAGGCGCTGCGCGAGGTCGAACTCGACATCGCGGAAGGCGCCGACATGGTGATCGTGAAGCCGGGCCTGCCCTACCTCGACGTCATCTTCCGGGTGAAGGAGACGTTCGGCGTGCCGACCTTCGCCTACCAAGTCTCCGGCGAATACGCGATGCTCATGGCGGCCGTGAACAACGGCTGGCTCGATGAAGAGCGCGCCATGCTCGAGAGCCTCATCGCCTTCAAACGCGCCGGCGCGGACGGCGTGCTCACCTATTTCGCCCCGCTTGCAGCGAAGAAGCTGAAGGAGGGGCGCTGAAGCTTGGCACACTCCTTCTCCCGTTTGCGGGAGAAGGAGCGCTAACCCGTGCGTCGAACAAAGAGCCGACGTTTGATTACGATACGCAAACGGACAAGGAGGCGATAATGTAGGTGCTAATTTTGTTTTATTTCAGCGGAGGCAACCCATCCGTTGCAATGCATGACTTCGGGAACAAGACAGCATGTGAGGCAGCTCTTAAAGGAGCTAGTGCTGTACAGAGCCAGCTCAAGGGGATTCCTCAAGTAATCGGAACCTGTGTTTCCAAAGGCTAAGGATCAGCAAGGTACGCTCCGGTTGGCTCGACGACTCTATCCATCGAGCGAGGGGCGCATAATGCGCCTTACACTGAATCGCGATCTTCACCCTGAGGGGGGTCAAAAACATAGATCGCGGGCGTTTCTTGCACTGTGCATAAATCTTGGCTTTCGCACTACGCGGCGCGCCGTGTGGTGTCTGGAAAAGGTGCTATGATTTTCGAGGCGAATTCGGCGACGCCGTAACACGCCCCATGACTCATGAAGGTCGTTATTCGCTGCGGAGCGTCGCATGTCTATCCTGAGCCGACTGTTGGGCAAGAAGGAGATGGGCAAAAATAGAACAAAGCCCTTCTACGCCAATGCCACGCGCGAGGAGCGGCGAGACTGGTTTGCCCACACCCCACCTTGGGACCGAATAGCATCCATCGTCGTCGATGCAATTCTCGACGGAATCACCAATAAGACACTGCTTGAGGGCTTTCGTACTGATCTCGATAACAAATGATTTGGTAGCCAGATACGAGCCGCTTGGTCGCGACCCGCGCCATTAGCGCTTCATGGCAGCGAGGCGAGCGGCGTTACGCGCCTTGTGTTCTTCAAGCGTGATCACATCGCCGCGTTCGAGCGCCGCAAGCCCCTCATCCACATAGGGCTTTGCCCAGGCCATATCATCTGCCATATCATCGCTCTTTTCCAGCTCGTGCGCGGCAATGCGCTCGTCAATGAGCTGGCGCGCAGCTTCCTCGATCGAGGGGAAATCCCCGCGCGCGACATGGGCCTGAAGCCATTTTTCCTGTTCGGGTGTGAGTGTGATCGCCATGCCTTTTGTTACCACAAACGCCGTTGTTTTAACAGCAGATCCGCAAGCTGATTTTGGGCCGCCCGGGGCCGCATCGAACACGTCATGACGGCGGCTCGGGCGCCGGAGCGGACGGGGCGCTCACCTATTTCGCCCCGCTCGTGGCGAACAAGCTGAAGGAACAGGCGTAACGGCCTGGCGCCAAATCGGGCGGCCTTCCCCTTGTTTCTGCCTATCTCCGGGGCCACATTTCTTCGCGCCAGCCTTTTGCGGAGCCAAAGCGATGAGCCAGACCGAGCATTTTTACGGCGGATCCTTCTTCGGTGAGACTTCTCTGCTGCCAGCGGCATTGGCCGGCGTCAGGACGCGGCGCATTCTGGCGCTCGGGCTCGATTTCATCATCGTCTCGATCCTCTCCTTCGTGATCTGGCTCGGCTTGCTCATCTCGACCCTCGGGCTTTCGCTGTTTTTCGTCCCGCCGCTCTTCCCGCTCGTCGCCTTCTTCTACAATGGCTTCACCGTCTCCGGCTGGCGGATGGCCACGCCAGGGATGAGCGCCATGGACCTCGAAATGCGCTGCATGGACGGCAGCCGCGTTTCCTTCCTCAATGCTGCGGTGCACGCGGTTCTTTTTTACGTGAGCTGGATGTTTCCCCCGGTGTTCCTGGTCTCGCTTCTGTCCAATGATAAGCGCTGCCTGCATGACATCCTGGCCGGGGTCATCGTTACCCGCCGACCGTATAATTTTCCGCGATGATTCTGCTTTGCGGCAGGCGGCAAGCGGGCTAACTTCACGCTGCCGAGGGCAAGCGGCGTCGCGCCGAGGCGCGCGCGCACGGTTGCCCCCAAGAGCGATGAGAAACGAGCTTGACGCGAGAGCTGCGCGACGCCCCGCAATTTTATCTGACCGCACCTTCTGCCTGCCCCTATCTGCCGAAGCGGGAGGAGCGCAAGGTCTTCACCCATCTCATCGGACGCCGCGCCGCGGCGCTCAACGATACGTTGACGCAATCGGGGTTCCGCCGCTCGCAGACGATCGCCTATCGGCCGGCCTGCGAGAATTGCCGCGCCTGCGTCTCGGTGCGGGTCAAAGTCGACGAGTTTCGGCTGTCGAAAAGCCTGCGCCGGGTCCTCCGCCGCAATCCCGATATTTCCGGAAGCGTGGTGTGCACCGAGCCGACCGCGGAGCAATATGCGCTGTTTCGCGCCTACCTCGATGCACGCCACAGCGACGGCGGCATGGCGGATATGACGGTGCTCGACTATTCGATGATGGTCGAAGACAGCCATGTCGAAAGCCGGCTCCTCGAATACCGCGCGCTGGATATGGGACCGCTGCTCGGCGTCTGCCTCACCGATGTCCTCGCCGACGGACTCTCGATGGTCTATTCCTTCTATGCGCCCGAGGAAGAGAAACGCTCGCTCGGCACCTTCATGATCCTCGATCACATCGAACGCGCCCGCCAGCTCGGCCTGTCGCATGTCTATCTCGGCTACTGGGTGAAGGGGTCGCGCAAGATGGCGTATAAGGCGCGCTTCCTGCCGCAGGAACGGCTCGGCATGAGCGGCTGGGAACGGGTTGAGTGAGGCCGAACTACCGCCGTTGCAGGATGACCAGGACGCCGGCGACCGGCTTATTCGCTTCGAGCCGGATCATCGTCTCCCGAATCTCGAGGATGTCAAAATCGCTGCGCGAGACCGCCTCGATATAGGCGACGGCGTGGGCGAAACGGCCGGATGGCAAAACGGCGAAATCAGCGCGTGTGGTTTCGACATTGAAGGCGAGGAGGCCATCCTGCTGCATGGCCCTTGCGATCTCGCCGAGGAGCCCCGTCAGATCGCCGAAATAGACGAAGAGATCGGCGGCGAGCACGAGATCGAACGTCTCTTTCGTCTGGGCCAGGAAGCGGCCGACTTCGCTTTCCACCAAACGATCATAAAGCTCCCGCGCGGCGGCCTTCTCAAGCATCCTGGACGAAAGATCGACGCCGGTGAGCCTGCCGCCGAATTCGCGCAGCAGCGGGCCGGCGAGCCCGGTGCCGCAGCCGAGATCGAGCATATTGGCGAAACGCCGGCCGCTCGCGGCGAGAAGCGCGTGCAAATGCTCGGGCACGCGATAGCCGAGAGCGCCGACGAGCTTCGCTTCGAATGTCTCAGCGAAGCCGTCGAAATAGGCGAGGAGATAATCGTCGGGCGCGCGTGCCACCCGCGCACCTTCCAGCGCGGCGAGAAGATAGCGCTGGATCGCGTCGGCGGGCTTATGCGCGAGGCGCGCGCGGCCGAGCCTGATCGCGGCGTCGCGATAGCCGAAGCCGCTCAAGAAATGAAACGCCGGCGCCGTGACGGCATCGATGTCTTCGGCATAGGGACCAGCGACCTCGCGATAGACGGCGATCGCTTCATCGGCGCTGCCGCGAACGGCGGTCTCGATCAACCGAAGCTTGGCGAACTTTTCGATGACCTTCCCGTCGCTCGGCGTGAAGCTCGCTGCAACGGAGAGCGCAGAGACCGCGCCCGAAAAATCGCCTTGCAGGAACAAAGCCTGCCCGAGACAGACGTAAAGCCCCATGTTGTGGCCGCCGTCCGCGATGGACTTGCGCAGTTGCGTCACCGCGTCAGCAAAACGGCGTTGCTGGAAATAAATGACGCCAAGCCCGAACGACGCATCGGGGAGATGCGGGTCGAGCTTGAGCGCGGTGAGATAGCCGCGCTCGGCCGCGGTGAGAGAACCCGCCCCGTTGTCGAGCGTCGCGAGCAGAAGCCACGCCTGCGGCTGCGCCGGATCCTTTTCGAGCGAAATGTGCTGCGCGGCGCGCGCCTCTTCGAGCCGCGCCGAAGCGTAAAAGGCGCCGGCGAGATCGTTCCAGAGCGCGGTTTCCTCCGGCGCCAGCGCGATCGCGGCTTTCAGAACGCCGATCGCCGTCTCGATGTGGCCCTTCGCCCAGAGCGTGAGCCCGAACCGCCGCAATGCTTCGTGCGGTGCCGGATGCTGGTCGAACATCCTGTTGAGCGACGAATTGGCGGCACGCCAACCGGCAAGAGCTGCGTCGATCTCCGACGCGGCGGGAAGCTCGATCTGCATCGAGAGACCTCATGGCGATGTCGAGCCTGTCTCGAACGATGAAGGCTAAGAGAAGCGGCTTGTGCCGGGCTTTCGAGGCGAAACCTCAGCCGAACTTATTGTTCTTCGGAAAGCCCTTGGGCGGAAGGCGGCCGGCGTCGGCGCGGTTGCCGATCCAGTCGCGCAGATCGCGGCTTGCGACGCTGAAGGTGCGGCCCGCCGAGTCCTTCCAGGTGAGCCCCTCGGCGCGGCGGAAGACCTTCGCATCGGCAATGCCGCCGTCGCGATATTTCTGCAGGCGCACGCCTTTGCCGCGTGCCATTTCCGGCACTTGCTCAAGCGGGAAGATCAGCAGCTTGCGGTTCTGCCCGATGACCGCGACATGGTCGCCGGCGGCCGGAACGATCAGTGCCGCCTCGGCGGGTTGCTCGCGGTTGAGCAGCATCTTGCCCTTGCGCGTGCCGCCGACCATTTCGTCGCAGGGCGCGACGAAGCCGCGGCCGTCGCTCGATGCGACGAGCATTTTCTCGCCCGCGACATAGGGGAAGACGCAGCCGATGTCCTCGCCTTCGCCGATGTCGGCCATGAGCCGCAAGGGCTCGCCCTGGCCGCGGCCGCCCGGCAGTTTCGCGCCCTCGAGCGTGAAGATCCGTCCGTCGGTCGAAAAGACGAGGATCTTCGCGGTGGTCTCGGCGAAGAAGGCCTGTTTGAGCCTGTCGTCCCCCTTGAACTGAACGTTGGTCAGATCCTCGACGTGGCCCTTCAAGGCGCGGATCCAGCCCTTCTGCGAGACGACGACGGTGATCGGCTCGCGCTCGATCATGGCGCTCGCAAGCTCGAGATCGGTAACGTCCGGCACCGCCTCGAACCGCGTGCGCCGGCGGCCGAGCTCAGTGTCGGGACCGAACTTCTTCTTCAGCTCGCGAATCTCGGCGGCGACTACCCGCCATTGCCGGGCATCGTCGCCGAGCAATTTTTCGATGTCGCTCTTCTCCTTCGTGAGCTCCTCGAATTCGCGGCGCAGCTGCATTTCCTCGATCCGGCGCAGGCTGCGCAGGCGCGTGTCGAGAACGTAATTGGCCTGGACTTCGGTCAGCCTGAAGGTCGCCATCAGGGCGTCCTTGGGCTCTTCCTCCTCGCGGATGATGCGGATCACCGCGTCGAGGTTCAAAAAGACGATGCGCATGCCGGCGACGATTTCGAGACGATGCTCGATTTCGCCGAGGCGGAACCGCGATCGCCTCTGCAGGACGACGCGACGGTGGTCGAGCCATTGCTGCAAGGCGTCTCGGAGCGAGATGACGCGCGGCACGACGCCGTCGACCAGCACGTTCATGTTCATCGGGAAGCGGCTCTCGAGCTCCGTCGTCTTGAACAGCTGCTCCATCATCAGCGCGCAATCGACGCCGCGCGAGCGCGGTTCGATGACGATGCGCACGTCCTCGGCCGATTCATCGCGGACGTCTGCGACGAGCGGCAGTTTCTTCTCGGCAAGCAGCTCGGCGATCTTTTCGATGAGCCGCGACTTCTGCACCATGTAGGGGATCTCGGTGACGACCGCGGTGTAGGTGCCGCGCGCGCCTTCCTCCCGCACCCAGCGGGCCCGCACCCGAAACGAGCCGCGGCCGGTCCGGTAAGTCTCGGCAATCTCTTCCTTCGAATCGACGATGACGCCGCCGGTCGGAAAATCCGGCCCCGGCGCGAAGCCGAGCAGGTCGTCGGTCGTGGCCTTCTTGTGGGCGATCAGATGCAGCGCCCCATCGCAGAGCTCGGCGACGTTGTGCGAAGGAATCGAGGTCGCCATGCCGACCGCGATTCCCTGCGCGCCATTGGCAAGGAGATTGGGAAAGGCCGCCGGCAGCACGACGGGCTCGCGTTGGTCGCCGGAATAATTGTCGCGAAAATCGACCGCGTCCTCGTTGATGCCCTCGAGCAGAAGCCGCGCGACTTCCGTCATCCGCGCTTCGGTATAGCGATAGGCCGCGGCGCCGTCGCCGTCGACATTGCCGAAATTGCCCTGCCCGTCGATCAGCGGATAGCGTGAGGAAAAATCCTGGGCGAGGCGGACCAGCGCGTCATAGATCGCCTGGTCGCCATGCGGATGGAAGGAACCCATCACGTCGCCTACGATCTTGGCGCATTTCTTGAAGGCGGTGCCGGGATCGAGCCGCAGGATATGCATCCCATAGAGGATGCGCCGATGCACCGGCTTCAGCCCGTCGCGGGCATCCGGCAGCGCGCGGCCCATGATCGTGGAGAGCGCATAGGCGAGATAGCGCTCCTCGAGCGCCTCACGCAGATTGACCGGTTCGGTCTTGTCGCCGGGAGCCGGCGGAACGACGTTTTTGCCCATTCGATACGCCTTTGGCCCGCCAATCCTGGCCTCGGCCAGCGGGGGATGATGCGCCTCATCTAAAGGATCATCTGAGTCGCGGCAAATGAACCGTTCCGAGCGGCAATCTCGCTGGCACGCGGAAATCCATCTGTGTTGCCGACCTACACTAGTTCGGCTTGTCCGAGCGCATTAGATACGAATCCCGAATCATGCGGCGCTTGGAGGCTAGCTCGTCTACAATAGGCTCTTGCCGCATCACGAAGCTAAAAATGGTTGGCCTCAGGCGGGCGATGACAAAACTCATATTCGCCCTCGGTCTTCTCACGAGCTTGGCAATCTTCGCCATTGCCGTGATCGGCGCACCGGCGACCCACGGTGGTGCCGCGCGCAAAACTGCGCCGCCGAAGATGGCGACCACTGGCGGGTGCAGTGTCGAGGAGTTGCCCCTCGATGAAGGTTATGGCGTCAGCCGCACAGTCGTGCGCCGCAAATGCACGCAGTGATCTGTCGCCGACCGTCAGCAGATTTTCGCCAGTTCCGACAGATAAGCGCGGCGCGTATCGGGCAGATTAAGCCCGCGTGGTCCGAAGACATCGCGTTGGAGAAAATAAGCGGTCAGCTCGAACCCGTCGCGCAGATCGGACGGCGCGGGGTTTTCGCCGACGGCGTCGCCGCGCAAGAAGCCCGGCAGGCGCAGGAGCCTGTCTTGATAGGGCGCGCCGGCCTCGCGCGACACGGCGCGCCCGGTCTTCGGCGAAACATAGATCAAATCCTCGGTCGCGCCAGTCGCGGCGCAGCGCGAGAGGTCTAGCCCAAAGCCGAGCTCGGCAAGAACGGCGAGTTCGAAGCGCACCAGAAGGGCCGGCGCGATGTTCTCGTCATCGAGATGATCGGCGACGAACGAGGCCGCCTCGTAAAGCCCCGCATGCGGATCGCGCTCGGCGAGAAGCCGCAGCAGGGCTGCGAGAAGATTGAGGCCATGCAGGGCCGCGGCGCTCGCCATGAGCCGGCCGGCGCGCGGTTCCGTCACCTCGACCGCATAGAGCCCCAAATGCTCGTCAAGCCGCGCCCGCCAGGTGAGCGAAACATGATTGCCGGGCTGCAGCGTGGGTTGCATGCGCCGCGACCGGCCGCCCCTCACGAGGCCGAAATGGCGGCCATGCGACACCGTCATCGCTTCGAGGATGACGTTCGTCTCGGCATGTTTTCTGACCCCTATGATCAGACCTTGGTCGCGCCATTCCATGGGAAAATCAGAATGTGAAGAGGAAAGCCCCGGTGTCCCGCGATGCGTGCCCAGGATTTCGTTGTCTGACGCAGTCGCGCCTTACGTTTCAGGGCGGCACAACTGAGGCCGCCGCCGTCCCCGCCGACGAGACCTCTGTCCAAGCCTGGAGCATACTCTAAATCGACGCCGCGACCGCACCGAGCGCCCTTTGCCCTGTTCCCTGCGCCCTGTCCCATTCGCCGGCATCGATCGCCGCGATCTGACGCTCGAGCGCGGCGATGAGATGCGCGGCGAAAGGACCAAGGTGGAGATAAAGCACCATCATCGTGAGGACAAATTGGAGAGCGGTCGGATTGGTGCGAACGCAGGCGCGAATGCTGCGCCACACAGGTGCACGGAGCTTCGGCTCGCGTGTCGCCAATCGCCAAATCAAGCGCACCAAAATCCTCAGATCTCTGGCATACGGCTTGATGCCGAATTTCGGAATCCTCAGCACAAGGCCGACTTTCAGCACCCGCGCGAAAAACGCCTCGGGCCGGTAAACATTGGCCAGGACGTCCTTGTAATCGTGTAAAATTTCGCGGCGCGACCGGATCGTGATGAAGTTCAATCCAGCGGTACATTGGTCGCCGCACTCAGGTGCCGTTGCATCATATCCAGGGTAGAGGCGCGCTTCTCGTTCGAGCCGCCGCGTCAATTGCGTATTGGGGAGCGCCGTCAAGAGCCCGACCATGCAGACCGGAATGCTGGTTGCCTCGATACATTCGATCATCGCGCCGGCGACGCCGTCTTGGTCGGTGTCGAATCCGATGATGAATCCAGCAAAAACGAAAAGGCCCGCAGAATAGATCTTGAAGATGCTCTCTTCCAGGCTGCGGCGGGTATTCTGCTTCTTTTGCATCGCGATGAGCGTCGTCGTATCAGGGCTCTCGATGCCGATGAACACGGCATGGAAATTGGCCGCGCGCAGCATCGACAAAAGCTCGGCGTCATCGGCCAAATTGATCGAGGCCTCGGTCGAGAATCTGAACGGATAGTTCCGGCGTTGCTGCCAATCCTCCAAGGCCGGCAGAAAGCGTTTCAAAGCCTTCTTGTTGCCGATCAGATTATCGTCGACGAAATCGAGGTGCCCGCGAAAGCCGAGGGCATAGAGCCGATCCAGCTCTTTCAGCATTTGCTCATTGGTTTTGGCGCGCGGCACTTGGCCGTAGAGTTCGATAATATCGCAAAATTCACAATTGAAAGGGCACCCGCGGGAAAATTGCAGGCCGACGAAAAGATAATAGTCGAAGGTCAAAAGATCGTAGCGCGGCACCGGGCTCATCGTCACATCGACGCGGAACTTCTCGGCTTCGAAATGGCCGGAGCGGGCACCGGCGTCCCAAGCCGCGACAAATTCGTCGATAATGCCTTCGGCCTCGCCGAGGACCATGAAATCGGCCTCCGCATAGACATGCGGACTCGATGTCGGATCGGGACCCCCGACGCAAACCGGCTTGCCGAACGCCTTCGCTCTATCGATCATGGCGAGCGTGTCGGGCTGCTGAGGCAGCATGCCGCCCGTCATCACAAGATCGGCCCAGTCCAAATCGGTATCGCTCAGCGTCTCGGCATTTTTATCAACGACCCGAAACGTCCACGTCTGCGGCAGCAGAGCGGCAAGGGTGATCAGACCGAGTGGTGGCGCCGGGCAACGGGCGCCCTGAATCTCGCAGGCGCCGCGGAAACTCCAGAACGAGTTCGGATTGAATTGCGGAAAGACGAGGAGAACTTTGGTCAATTTCGCTGTCCCCCAAGTAAGCGGCGGATCCCTGGGGCCATCTTAAGCCGAGATTGCGCTAGGCCCCCCCGACACCGAGACGTGAGGGATTCGACACATCGCGCCCGCCGCAGGGTGGGTGGCCGAGTATCACTTTGGCAGTCGAACTTTTTACCGCGCAGATAACGCGGTAAAAAAATGAACTAGAGCGTTTTCAGATCGGGCGGCATCATCCGATCTGAAAACCCATTCAGAGTCAATAAGCGCAAGCATATCATCCTTGGCAAAGTCTCTCCAACTTTTTCGGTTTTGGACATCGGATATATCCGATGTCTCATCAATGGCATGCGCTAATCGTTGGCGGCCATGCGACAGCGTCATCGCCTCAACGAGGACGCTCGTCTCGCCATGTTTTCTGACCCCTATGATCAGACCTTGATCGCGCCATTCCATGCGGTTTCATCTCGGCCGCGGCTTACTCGACGTCCTCGTCGTAGCGATAGCCGACGCCGTGGACGGTGCGGATGATGCGCGGCGAGGCCGGATCGACCTCGATCTTCTTGCGCAGCGCCGAGACGTATTGGTCGAGCGCCCGGCTGTTGGGCATATAATCGCGCCCCCAACAGAGGTCGAACAATTCGTCGCGGGACACGGCCTGGCCGCGCCTCTCATAAAGCGCGGCGAGGATGGCGACCTCGCGGCTCGTCAAATCGATCCGCTGCTCGCCGCGATAGGCGCGCATCGCCTTCTGGTCGATTTCGAGATCGCCCATCCGCAGCCGCCCATCCGGCTCGGTTCGCGCCGGCGCCCCCTGGACTTTCGTGCGGCGCAGCGCCGCCTTGATTCGGGCGACCAGTTCGCGCGCGCTGAAAGGCTTGGCGACGTAGTCGTCGGCGCCGATCTCCAATCCGCGCACGCGATCAATCTCTTCGCCGCGCGCCGACAGAAGCAGAATCGGAACGAGCGGGTCGATGCGCCGAATCTCGCGGCAGAGCGTCAGTCCGTCCATTACCGGCATCATGACGTCGAGAACGCAGATCTCCGGCTTTGCGGCTTGAAACAAGGCGAGGGCCTTGGCGCCGTCATCGGCGATCTGGCATTGGAACCCTTCGAGGCTCAGCAGATCGACGATTCCGGCGCGCAGATGCGGATCGTCCTCGGCGATCAAGATGGACATTTGGCCTCCTGCGCGCTTGCCGCCACGACGATCCTCATCGACACGGTCAGGCGCATGCCTGGATCGGCATCTTCGATCGTGAGCTTGCCGCCGTTAGCTCCGGCGAGTTCGCGAACGACGACCAGTCCGAGGCCGAAACCGTCTTTCGCGCCGCCGGCGGCGAGATTGGGCGCGAGTAGTTGCTCCTTGGATGCGGTATCAAGGCCCGGTCCATGATCGCGGACGCTGAGGTAGAGCATCCCGTCTTGCTCGCGTGTCGCAACCTCGATTCGCCCCGGCGCATATTTGCTGGCGTTATCGAGAAGATTGATCAAGATGCGCTCAAATCCCATCCGGTCGAAACGACCGGCCTGCGGCGCATTGTGCTCGACCCCGATCGTCGAGCCCGTGGCTGCGAATAGATTTTGATATCGCTCGATCGTTGAATCGAGCACGGCGTCCGGCACCGCCTCGTCGAGGCGGATCGGCGCCGGCGCGGCGGTCCGGCCGTAGATGATCGTATTGTCGGCGAGCAAAGCGAGGCGCTCGATCTCGGCGCTCAAGACGTTCGAATAGCCCCGCACCGCTGCCGCATCGCCGGCGCGGCGCGAGACAAGCTCGGCATAGAGGCGCAAATTGGCGATCGGCGTGCGCAGATCATGCGAAAGTCTGGCGGTCATCTCGCTCCGAAATGTAGTCTCCATGAGGCGCGCCTGCTGGTTGCGATACATGTACCAGACGAGAATGAGCCAGCAACCGATCAAGGGAATGGTGATCGCAGTCAACGGCAGCAATCCGCGATGCGTGCCCGTTGGCGTCGAGCTTTCCATGTGCCAGCCGCGCATCGATCCGGTGAGTTCGGCGATGGTCGAGGTGCTGAGCGAAGTCGGCCCATGGCTCCAGAGCGCGCGGCCGGCCGGATCGCGAAGAACGATCAGCCGGTCGTCGATTTTCGCCGTGGCGGAGTCGAGCGCCTCTTCCAGCACCGGGTCGAGCGTAATCTCATCGAAGGTGACGCAGATGTCGCGCATATCCAGGTCGCGCTCGCAATAAACGAAGGAAATGAGCGTGTCGCCGACCGTCCAGATCCCGACCTTCGGGGATACCGATCCGGTCACGTTCGACAGTTCCGAACGCACCGTGGAGATTGCCCCGCCGACGCGGCGCATCAAGTCATTCTCCGTCTCCAAGGTACCGATCCCGAGCGGCATGACGCGACCGTCAGGGTAATGAATGAAGATGAAGCGAACCTCATTGACGAAACCCGCGACCCGCACGTTGCGCAGCATATCCTGGCCGCTCGCCAGCGCGTCGCGAATCTGCACGACCGCGTGTTCGGCCTTGGCATCGATCGCGTTGTTTGCGACCGTGCCGAGCGCCGCCACTTTCTGTGCTGCCTGGGCCACCTCTCTGGTCCGGGTGACCGCATAATCGGCATCGATGAGATAGGCGGCAAAGATGCCGAACACGACCAGCGGCAAGGCCAGAAGCACCGCGAACCAGGCAACCGTGCGCCAGATGCCGGGCCTCTGCGGCCGGCCGAGCAGGAAGGCGCGGCGCCTGAAGGACTCCTTGTTCATATCCGCGCGTAAACCTCTCATCTCTCCTGGCAGCGTGGAGACCGGCAGCCCGGAAGATTTTTCGGATATCATGGGCGCCGAGACGGCTGCGGCCTCAAATGACGGCCAGACTGCAAAGCTCGCCCATATCCACGGCGACGGCGATGCCCCGTCAAGCGGATTTCGGCGCCTCCTGGCCCCGTCAAGCGGATTTCGGCGCCTTCTGCAAGACTGATGAGAATGTCGCCACGCACGGACGTTTCTTACATAGATCTTACATTATTCTTGCCAAGCCCTGACCACTTCTTCTTGCCGCTGAATAGTGTAGGCCCACATCCAGTCTCACAGGGCGACCCAAGGGGGCGCCCGAGTCGGGAAGATTTTAACAGGAGAATATCATGGCTTGGTCAACCCCGATTGTTTGCGAAATCTGCGTCGGCATGGAAGTCACCGCTTACGAGTCAAGCGAGCTCTGAATCGGGCCGTGACGCTGGTGCCGCTCGCTTGGCGAGGGCACCCGAGATGAATTGAGAGAGCGGAGTTCGGCAAGCCGAGCTCCACTTTTTTTGCGTAGAAGAGCCAGTCCCCAGCGCCGCAATGCCGGAGCCCTCCCCTCCGCCATTGCACCGCTGCTTGCGACTGGACCACGTGCTTCCAGGCCGCCGTCAACCACCCGCGAACCTTCTCCCAGAGGGAGAGGGTGCCGCCGAAGGCGGCGGTGAGGGGTTAGGATGGTGCAATATCGGCGAGATTGTAACCCCTCATCCGCCCCGCCATAGCCCGCCGCAAAGCGGCGGGCGTTCAATAGCGTGACAGGCGCGCGAAGCGCGTCCTATGGCGCCCACAGGGAGAAGGTAGGCGCGCCCTCGATTCGCTTCGCCTCTGTCCGGCGCGAGAGCGCTCTCACTCTTTCGGAAATTCCAGCCCCATCTCGCGGTAGCGCTCCGGATCGTCGAGCCATTTCTCGCGCACCTTGACGAACAGAAAGAGGTGGATCTTCTGCTCCGCCGCAGCCTCGATCTCCTTCCGCGCCGCAGTGCCGATCGCTTTGATCGTACGCCCCTTTTCGCCAATGACGATCTTCTTGTGCGCCTCTCGCGCGACATAGATCGTCTGCTCGACCCGCGCCGAGCCATCCTTCCTGTCGGTCCAGGCCTGCGTCTCGACGGTCGTCTGATAGGGCAGTTCGTCGTGCAGCCGGTCGAAGATCTTTTCACGGGTGATCTCGGCGGCAAGCGCCCGGATAGGCGCATCCGAGATCTGATCTTCCGGATAGAGCCAGGGCCCCGGCGGCATCAAACCCGCGAGCCTTTCCTTCAAATGCTGGGTCCCGTCGCCGGTCAGGGCCGAGATCATGAAAGTCTCGGCGAAGGCGAGTTTCGCATTGAGCGCGGCGGCAAGCTCAAGCAGTTTCGGCCGCGCGACGAGGTCGATCTTATTCAGCACGAGAATCCGAGTCGCCGCGGCTGAGGCGAGCTTGGCGACGATCGCCTCGACCTCCGCATCGATCCCCTTGCGCGCATCGACGAGCAGCGCCACGACATCGGCATCCGCCGCCCCGCCCCAGGCGGATGCGACCATGGCGCGGTCGAGCCGCCGGCGCGGGGCAAAAATGCCGGGCGTGTCGACGAAAATGATCTGCGCATCGCTTTCGATGGCAATGCCGCGCACCAGCGTGCGCGTCGTCTGCACCTTGCGCGAGACGATCGATATTTTGGCGCCGACGAGGGAATTGAGCAGAGTGGATTTGCCGGCATTGGGCGCGCCGACGAGGGCGACGAAACCGCAGCGCCGGGGCGTTTGATCAACGGAAACTTCGCTCATAGCGCGAGCGTCATTGCTGTTCGCCGGCGCTTATGCCTTCGCGGGCGATAAATTGAAGCGCGGCGGCCTGTTCGGCGCCGCGTTTCGATGCGCCCTTCGCCTCGACGGGCTCGAAGCCTGCAACGATGACCGACATCGTGAATTCCGGCGCATGATGCGGCCCGGCGCGGCCGACCTCGCGGTAGAGCGGCGCCTCGAGGCCGCGCGCCTGCGCCCATTCCTGCAAGGCGGTCTTCGGATCGCGCAAGGGCCGGCGCGGCGCCCGCATGAGCGGCTCGAAGGCGCTGACGACCACGTCTTTAGCCGCCGCATAGCCGGCGTCGAGAAAGACCGCGCCGATGAGCGACTCGCAAACATCCGAAAGGATCGTGACCTTGTTGCCGACCTGCCTCTCGCCTTCGCCGAGCCGGACGTGGGATTCGACTCCCCATTCGCGGGCGACCTCGGCGCAGCTTTCGCGCCGCACGAGATCGGCGAGCCGGCGCGACAATTCCCCTTCCTCCGCGTTCGGAAAGCTCGCGTAGAGCATCTCTGCGACGACAAGGCCGAGAACCCTGTCGCCGAGGAATTCAAGCCGCTGATAGCTTTCGCGCCGGCCGCTCGCGCCGCTCATATGGGTGAGCGCGAGGACAGCAAGATCGCGATTGGCGAACTTATGCCCGATGCGCGCCTCGAGCGGATCTATGTCGAGGGTCCTTTGCGCCATCTATCTCACGGGTTGGAACAGCCGCTCCCAACGCACTGTCCAGGGCCATTCCCAAAAGGCCCAAGCGGGCGCACCCTTCTTGACGGAGAAGAAGATCAATTCGGCGCGGCCGACGAGGTCTTCGGCCGGAACATAGCCGACGCCGCCCTCATCCGGAGGCACGCGGCTGTCGGTGGAATTGTCGCGGTTGTCGCCCATCATGAAATAATCATCGGGCGGGACCTTATAGATTCCGGTGTTGTCGTAGAAGCCGTTGTCCCCTTCGATTTGAATGATCGTGTGCGAAACGCCGCCCGGCAAATCCTCCTTGTAGGTCGGCACGTCCCGGACGCGACCGAAGAGATCTTCCGTCTTCACCGGCGCGATCGATTCGCGCGGCACGATCGTACCGTTGATATAAAGCCGGCTATCCCTCAACTGGATCGTGTCGCCGGGCAGGCCGATCACCCGCTTGATGTAATCGGTCTGGCCGTCGCGCGGCAGTTTGAAGACAACGACGTCGCCGCGTTTGGGCGGCGAGAAAAAGATGCGGCCGTGGAACAGAGGCGGGCTGAACGGGAGAGAATGAATGGAATAGCCATAGGCGTATTTGGAGACGAACAGAAAGTCACCGATGTCGAGGGTCGGGATCATCGAGCCCGAGGGAATATTGAACGGCTGAAACAGCAGGGTACGCACGACCAGCGCGATAAGCCCCGCCTGAATGATGACCTTTACAAATTCGCCGAAAAACCCGCCTTCCTTGGTCTGCGGCATCGAACTCGAGTCCTTCTTATCCAAACCTAAATTTTCGGTCATAACTCTCAACTCTCTGCTCGAGTTCAGCCGCGCGGGACTTCGAAGACGCGCTCCTTACCACGCAGGCGAGAAGTGGTGAAGAGCAGGTTTCTCATGCCGAGGAGATTCTGTCTCGAATTGCGCGGCTCACATCCGCCTCCACATGCTCTCCACTCCCGGCGGTTGCATGATCTCTGATGCATTTTCAACGGCCTCGATGATGACCTGAGCTTGAGCGAAAGGATATTCGTCGGTCAACGTCAGGTGAACGAGAGCCAGATGGCGAGGTGGCGTCAGATCGGCGAGACGCAGCGCGGCGCCGCCGGTCAGGCGCAAGGTCGGCTTGCCGGATTCGAGATTGACGACGCCGATGTCACGCCAGCGAATGCCCTGGGCGAAGCCTGTGCCGAGCGCCTTGGCGCAGGCTTCCTTCGCGGCAAAGCGCTTCGCATAGGAAGCCGCGCGCTGCGCTCTTGCCTCGGATTTCTCGCGTTCGACCTCGGTGAAACAGCGCGTCACGAAACGCTCGCCGAATCGCGCCAGCAATTCATCTACGCGGCGTATGTCGCAGAGGTCGATACCGAAGCCGATGATCATTCAGAATCGCTTTGAACGGGAGAACACGGCGGATCTTTCTCCGCGTAATCGCACGGCGGGGTTCGCGGCAGGATAGATGCGGCTCCGACGTTTGGCCATCGGATCTTTACGGATAAGCGCCCGGTGCATGGGTTCATGCGTTCGCCCGCCCCGCGTCCATTGCGGCACGCATTTTCCTGATGGCGGCCTCAAGGCCAATGAAGATCGCCTCGGCGATGAGAAAATGGCCGATATTGAGCTCGATCAACTGCGGCAGGCTCGCGATCATCCGGGCCGTTTCGTAATCCAGGCCATGGCCGGCGTGGCATTCGATCCCCATCTCGTCGGCATGTGCGGCGGCGGTGCGTAGACGCGCGAATTCATGCTCCGCCCGAGCCGCTTCGCCGTCCGCCACGGCATTGCACCAGGCGCCGGTATGAAGCTCGATTGCCGACGCGCCGATCGAGCGGGCCGCTTCGATCGCCTCGGGCTGTGGCTCGATGAAAAGCGACACGATGATGCCGGCGCGGCCCAACTCGGCCGTGAAGGGTCGCAAATGGTCGTGCCCGGCGATGACGTCGAGACCGCCCTCCGTGGTGCGCTCGGTGCGCCGCTCGGGCACCAGGCACGCGGCGTGCGGTTTGATCGCGAGCGCGATGTCGAGCATCTGCTCGGTTGCGGCCATCTCGAAGTTGAGCGGCTTCTGAATGGCCGCTTTGATCCGAACCATATCCTCGTCGCGGATGTGGCGGCGGTCTTCGCGCAAATGCGCGGTGATTCCGTCGGCCCCCGCGGCGATGGCAAGCTCGGCGGCGCGCAACGGATCGGGCACGCCACCGCCGCGCGCGTTGCGCAGAGTGGCGACGTGATCGATATTGACGCCGAGCCGCAGCCGCGTTGATTCCGGCATTATCCGTTCACTCTTTCGACTTTGCTCACCACCGGCTTTGTCCGCAGTTCGGCGATGACGCCGTTCAGATGTTTTAAATCGGCGATTTCGAGGTCGATGATCATTTCGTGGAAGTCCGGTGAGATGACCTTGATCGTGATATTATCGATGTTGGCGCCCATTTCGCCAATGACGGTGGCGATCGTTCCCAACGTGCCGGGCTCGTTGATCGCGGTCACCAAGATTCGCGCCGGGAAGAACCGCTTGTGGCCGGCCTCGAGATCCCAGCGCACGTCGAGCCACCGTTCCGGCTGATCGTCGAAGGCGGTGAGATCCGGCGATTGAATGGGATAGATGGTGATCCCCTCCCCTGGCGTCAGGATGGCGACGATGCGGTCGCCGG
The DNA here is from genome assembly GCA_035266305.1 of Methylovirgula sp. GTDB lineage: Bacteria > Pseudomonadota > Alphaproteobacteria > Rhizobiales > Beijerinckiaceae > Methylovirgula. The sequence continues at coordinate 11,465 of DATFNQ010000132.1, read as the reverse complement.
GCACGGCGCCGCCGTTCGGCGCGAAGCGCACGGGAAGGTCGCCGTGCAGACCATGAATCGGAAGCGCATCCGATTCCCCGCTCCGGCCGGGAAACTTGAAGACGAGACTCTCGGCCTTCGGCAGACCGAACCAGCCGTCCTCCCCCTCCGGTCGCCATTGTTGCGAGCCGACCTTGCGGTCATCGGAGAATTCCGGATAGACGGCCTTGACCACGTCGCCGGAGTAGATTTCGCCGCGCCCGACCGCCGCCAGCACATCATCCACGCCGGCACGCGCCAGACGCGGCAGAGCGGCCTTCAATTTGTCTTCCGCAAAGGCCTTTCCGGCCCGCTGGAAGGCGCGCATCACGATCTGCCGCCCGAGACTCGTATATTGCGCCCGGACCGCATCGCGCGTCGCCCGCCTGATGGCCGCGCGGGCTTTGCCGCTCATGACCAGCTTTTCCCAGACGGCGGGAGGAACTTGGCCTTCGGCGCGCACGATCTCCACCTCGTCGCCGTTTTGCAATTGACAAGCGAGCGGTGCGATCCGCCCATTGATCTTGGCGCCGACGGCTGAATTGCCCACGTCGGTATGAACCGCATAGGCAAAATCGATAGGCGTCGCGCCGCGCGGCAAAGCGATGAGCTGGCCCTTCGGCGTGAAGCAGAAAACCTGATCGGGAAAGAGCTCGAGCTTGGTATGTTCGAGAAACTCCTCGGGCGAATCGCCTTCCGCCAGAAGATCGATCGTCCGCTGCAGCCATTGATAGGCGCGGCTCTCGCGCGTCAGGATTTCGCGATCGGCGACTCTTCCGTCCCTATAAAGCGCATGCGCGGCGATTCCATAGCGGGCGATGTCGTGCATCTCGTTGGTGCGGACCTGGAGTTCGACGCGCTGCCGGCCGGGGCCGACGACGGTCGTGTGGATCGAGCGATAGTCATTTTCCTTCGGCGTGGAGATATAGTCCTTGAAGCGCCCCGGCACGCTTGGCCATTTGGTGTGGACGACGCCGATCACGCGATAGCAGTCCTCGACCCTCTTGACGCAGACGCGGAAGCCGAAGATATCCGACAATTGCTCGAAGGCGATGGATTTGCGTTCCATCTTGCGCCAGATCGAATAGGGGAGCTTTTGGCGCCCTTCGACCGTCGCCTCGATGCCCTGCGCTGACAGCTCGTCGCGCAGCTCCTGTTCGACGCTGGCGATGATCTTGCCGTTCTTTTCCTTAAGCTCGTCGAGCCGCGCCTTGATCGTCGCGGCCGCGTCGGGCATCAGATGCCGAAAGGCGAGTTCCTCCAGTTCGTCGCGCATGCTCTGCATGCCCATGCGCCCGGCAAGCGGCGCATAGATGTCGAGCGTTTCCGCGGCGATTCGCGCCTGCTTCTCGGGCGGCATGAACTGCAAGGTCCGCATATTGTGCAGACGGTCGGCCAGCTTGACGAGCAGGACTCGCACGTCGTCGGCGATAGCGAGGAGAAGTTTGCGAAAGTTCTCCGCCTGGGCGGCGCGTTTGGAAACGAGATCGAGCCGTTTGAGCTTGGTCAAGCCTTCGACGAGCCGGCCGATATCGGGGCCGAAGAGCCTGTCGATTTCCTCGCGCGTCGAATCCGTATCTTCAATCGTGTCGTGCAAGACGGCTGCGACAATGGTCGCGTCGTCGAGCTTGAGATCAGTCAGGATGGCGGCGACTTCGAGGGGGTGGGAGAAATACGGATCGCCGGAGGCGCGCTTCTGCGCGCCATGCGCCTTCATCGCATAGACATAGGCACGATCGAGCAGTTCTTCGTCGGCATGCGGATTATAGCGCCGAACACGATCGACGAGCTCATATTGCCGCATCATGGTTCTTTTCGATGCCATGCGAGCCTGCGCGGCAGAAACACACCTGAAGCCGCCGCGACTCGTCGGCATTCAGCGGCAAGACTTCGCGCCAGCCGCCCAGAGGCACTGCAAACGCGGTGCCAACGGCGGCCTTGCCGAGCTCAGTCGCTGTCGTCCTCGGTCTCGGCGGGCGGCACCAGTCCTTCGAGCCCGCGCAGCAAATCCTCCTCCGTCATGCGGTCGAACTGAACATCGCCGAATGCATCCGATTGGGCCTTGTCGGCCGGAGCAAGCGCCGGGACGGCTTCAGCTTCTGGTTCGTCAACCTCCACGTGTTTCTGCAGAGAGTGAATAAAATCCTCTTTAAGATCTTCGGGTGCGAGCGTCGCCTCGGCTATTTCCCGCAAAGCGACGACGGCGTTCTTGTCCTTGTTCCGCTCGACCGTGATCGGAGCGCCGGACGCAATCATGCGCGCCCTGTGACTTGCGATCAGCACGAGTTCGAAGCGGTTCTCGACTTTATCTATGCAGTCTTCAACCGTGACGCGAGCCATTTCATCAACACTCCTTGATTTGCCCTAATTTGCGGATTCGGCTTTCCTACAAAAGCCGCAGGTTTCTAGCAAGCCAACAGTCGCTGCGCGAAATTCTATCACGCCGAGAGTGGCGCCGCGGCTGGTCACCCTTAAACGATCCGGAAGCCCCCCGATCTTTGGATTTCGAAGTCAATCAAAGGGATCACTCTTGACGGGAAAGGCTGCGGGGACCACATGCTTACGGTTAAGGCGGCGGGATGTCCCAGCATGAGGTGACGTGACTTCCCGCAGGGCCATCGCAGCAAGGATTACACCGATCCGATTGCAGATGCTAGGCAACACTTGAACAAACAACCTCAGAGAAAGTTTATGGCTGATCAAGAGCGAATTGGGCTTTTTATCGATGGCGCTAATCTTTACGCAACCGCGAAATCCCTGGGCTTCGATATCGATTATAAGCGCCTGCTGAAGGAATTCCAAAGCAGGGGCAAGCTTATCCGTGCTTTCTATTACACCGCGTTGGTGGAGGATCAGGAATATTCCTCGATCCGGCCGCTCATCGATTGGCTCGACTACAACGGTTACTCCGTGGTTACCAAACCCACGAAGGAATTCGTCGATTCCCTCGGCCGGCGCAAGGTGAAGGGAAACATGGATATCGAGCTTGCCGTCGATGCCATGGAGATGGCCGAGCACCTCGACCACATCGTGCTATTTTCCGGCGACGGCGATTTCCGATCTCTCGTCGAAGCCGTGCAGCGCAAGGGTGTCAGGGTCTCGGTCGTCTCGACCAATACGACGCAGCCGGCGATGGTTGCGGACGAGTTGCGTCGCCAGGCCGACGAGTTCATCGATCTCGTCCACCTCTCCGCGAAAATCGGACGCGATCCCGGCGAGCGCGCGGAGCGTGCCCAGAAGTATCAGGACCGCCGGCCCTCCGCGGTCTCTGCCGGTTATGATCAAGACATGCTGGACGATTGAGCGCGTTTGGCGAGGACGCGGCCGATGCGACGGCGGTTGTTGCCAAGGCCGCCATTGAAATGGCTGAGCCGGATCACGATTGCCCGCGCTGTCCCCGTCTCGTCGCATTCAGGTCGGCCAATCGAACCGAACATCCGGATTGGTTCAATGCGCCTGTCGCGACGTTCGGAGCAGGCGATGCCTGGCTGCTGATCGTCGGTCTCGCGCCGGGCTTGCGCGGCGCCAACCGCACGGGGCGGCCGTTCACCGGCGATTTCGCCGGCAACCTCCTCTATGAAACCTTGCTTGCCTGCGGCTTGGCCTCGGGCACGTATGCGCAGCGCGCTGACGACGGCCTTCGTCTCATCGGCTGCGCCATCACCAACGCGGTGCGCTGCGTGCCGCCGCAGAACAAGCCTCTGCCGGCGGAGATCGCCAATTGTCGGGTCTTTCTCCAGGCGACGATCGATGCCTTGCCGAATCTCAGGGCGATCATCGCGCTCGGACGCCTGGCGCACGAGTCCGTGGTCCGCGCGTTCGGCCAAAAGCTCGCCGCCCTGCCCTTCGCACATGGGCGCGAACATGCGCTCGCAAGCCTTGGGCGCAACCTGACGCTCTTCGACAGCTATCATTGCTCACGCTACAATACGAATACCGCCGTCTTGACGCCGCCGATGTTCCGGGATGTTTTCGATCGTGCGTTGAAGCTCATCGCCGTGCCGGCCGAATGAAGTTTAGCAATCCCGAATGCTCGTGCGCGTTCTTTCTCCCCTTGCGGGAGAAGGTGCCCCGCGAAGCGGGGCGGATGAGGGGGTCGCGCGACCCCTCACCCGGTCGGCTCCGCCGACCACCCTCTCCCGCAAGGGGAGAGGGTTTGCGCACATCGCTTCGCGCGCAATGACGGATGGCCCGACCGTTCCGGAAATGCCCTAGCCCTTCTCGCGCAACAACCGCCCCTTTTCGCGGTTCCAGTCGCGCTGCTTCTCGGATTGGCGCTTGTCGTGAAGTTTTTTGCCGCGCCCTAGTGCCAATTCGATCTTGGCGCGGCCGCGTTCGTTGAAGTAGATCTTGAGCGGCACGATCGTCATGCCCTCGCGTTCAAGTCCTTTGGCAAGTCGGCTGATTTCGCGTGATTTCAGAAGCAGTTTTCGCGACCTCTTCGGCTGGTGGTTGAAGCGGTTCGCTTGAAGATATTCCGGGATGTTGGCGTTGACGAGATAGAGTTCGCCCGCCTTGTCGAGGCTGGCATAGCTCTCGCCGATCGATGCCTTCCCGGTCCGCAGCGATTTCACCTCGGTGCCGGTCAGCACGAGGCCCGCCTCGAATGTCTCGCCGATCTCATAGTCGAACCTGGCCCGGCGATTAGCCGCGACCACCTTGAAGCTTCCGTCCGTCTTCGCAGCCAACCGAATGATCCTCGTCAACGCGCCCGGGTCATTGCGGCAGCAAGCCGGCATGGCTCATGGCGGCCTTGATCGCGGTTTGCGCGGCGCTTGAGGCCGCCAGCATGGGAAGCCGCAGCTCGTTGCCCAGTTTGCCAAGGACGGAGAGAGCGTATTTGGCGCCCGCCGGACTGGGATCGGCGAAGAGCGCCGCGTGGAGCGGCGTCAGCCGGTCCTGAATTCGCAAGGCGGTGGCGAAATCGCCCCTGAGGCAGGCCTCCTGGATGTCGGCGCAGATCCGCGGCGCGACATTGGCGGTCACCGAAACGCAGCCATGGCCGCCATGCGCCATCACGGCGAGCGCGGTCATGTCCTCTCCAGACAATTGGATGAAATCGGGGCCGAGCGCATGCCGCTGCAGGGCGATGCGCGCGACATTGCCGGTCGCGTCCTTCACGCCCGCGATGTTCTTCAATTCGAACAGCCGCTGCATCGTCTCGATCGACAGGTCGACGACCGACCGCGGCGGGATGTTGTAGAGGATGATCGGGATGCCGATGGCGTCATTGACCGCCTTGAAATGACGGTAGAGGCCTTCTTGGGACGGCTTGTTGTAATAAGGCGTCACGACCAGAACGCCGTCGGCCCCGGATTTTTCCGCATGTTGTGCGAGCTCGATCGCCTCCGCCGTGTTGTTGGAGCCGGCGCCGGCGATGACCGGGACTCTTCCCTTCGCCTCGGCAATGCAGACTTCGATGACATGGCGATGTTCGGCATGCGAAAGGGTCGCGCTTTCGCCGGTGGTGCCGACCGGGGCGAGCCCATGCGTGCCATTGGTGATCTGCCAGTCGACGAGCGCACGATAGGCCGCTTCGTCGAATTTGGCCGCCCTGAACGGCGTCACCAGCGCAGTGATCGAGCCCCTGAATCCGGCTTTCTTGCCCATCGCCGCCTTCCTTCTGACGATTGCCCCATGGACGCCTTAGTTTTGCACTCGTCTCTTCCGACAATTGCGGCGTGAAGTCCATGTCTGGCGTTGTCGCCAGTCGAACCGAAGCCGCCGCAAGGACTGAGAAACCATGTGCAAATCCTTGGAAAGGCTTGCGTTACTCTTTTGCGGCAAGATCGACCAGCGCAAGGCCGCGGCCAAGATTGACGTTTCCGTAAGGCAAGACCCGCCAGAATGATGGCGGTAATCGCCAGTTCGGCCTGGTGCAGGCTACGGGCTTCCGGTTGATCGTTGTTTGGGCGCGTCTCGCCCGGCGTGATCCGCAAAAACCCGATGCCCCGAATGGCTTTGGCGGCGCGCTCTTTAAAACAGGCAGTACATTATGGTAGCTCGGCGCCTCGCTTTTCGATCCGTCGCTCTCCTAGCCGGGCTCGGGCTTTGCCTTGCGTTCGCGATGCATCTGCCGCGCGCTGATTTCGACCGGACGCAATCGGCGCGTTTTGCCGCTTGGGCCAGTGCGACGCTTTATAGCGTGACCGCGGAGATCGAACGCCTGTTTGAGCCCGGACGCGCGCGTCTCGCCAACGAAGGCCCCGAGCAGGGCCCGCAATCCAGCCCGCCCATCGACCGCGCCGCGGCTCTCGGCCTCGATCTCTCCGGCTTACGCGAGGCCCTGCCCTTCTACAAGGCGGGCGACCTCACGAATGGCGACGCGGAAGCCGCGGCCGCCACTGACCCGATTGTGCGCACGACTCTCGAATGGGTGGCGCTGCGCAGCGCCCGCGATATCGGCCACGCGCGTTTGCAGGCCTTCCTCGACGCCCATCCCGCCTGGCCGGCGCGCGATTTCATCGCGCATCGAATCGAGGAAGAGTTCTATGCAGGTCACGCCGACGGCAAGCTCGTCGAAGATTATTTCACCCATGCGCCGCCGCAGACGGTGTTGGGCAAGCTGGCGCTTGCCAGCGCCTTGCTGAGCGACGGCAAGAGCGCCGAGGCTCAGGATCTCGTGCGCGCGGTCTGGCGCAAGGCGGATCTGACGCCGGCGCTCGAAACCAAGGTGAAAAGCGAGTTCGGCGCCTATCTCACCGCGCCCGACCATAAGGCGCGGACCGACCGTCTCCTCTATGAGGAGGAGACAGAGGCCGGGCTGCGCGCCGCCTCGCTTGCCGGGCCGCACGTTTTGGCGCTGGCCAAATTACGCGTCGCGGTGAGCAATGAGGCGGCAAGCGACAAGATGTTCGCCGCCATACCGGCGGCCATGCGGAGCGATCCCGCCTATCTCTTGGCCAAGATCCAGAAATTGCGGCGCGCCGACAAGGTGAAAGATGCCGCGGCTCTGATGCTGAGCGCGCCGCGCGATCCCGCGCTGCTCGTCGATGGGGACGCATGGTGGGTCGAGCGGCGTATCATCGCGCGCCAGCTTCTCGATCTGAACGACCCGGCATTCGCCTACCGGATCTGCGCCGAACATTCGGCGGAAAGCAACGAGGCGAAGATCGACGCGGAATTCCACGCCGGCTGGATCGCCTTGCGCTTCCTGAACGACCCCGCCCGCGCCGCCAAGCATTTCGATGCCGCGGCACTTCTCGCGCAGACGCCGATCTCGATCGCCCGGATCGCCTATTGGCAGGGCCGTACCGCCGAAATCTCCCAGCGCGACGACGCGAGCGCGCTCGCCAAAAGCCATTATCAGAAGGCGGCGGCGCAGGTTGCGACCTATTACGGCCAACTCGCCCGCGAGCGCCTTCAACTCAAGCCGATCGCGCTGCGCAGCATCGCCTCTGCCGCGACCGGAAAGGCGCGCGAGGAATCCGTGCGGGTCGTCGAATTGCTCTATGCGCTCGGTGAAAATGACCTGGCGCTCAGCCTCGCCGTCGAGGCGGCGCAGCATTTGACGAGCGAACCCCAGCTCGCGGCGCTCGCCAATGTTGTCGCCGCCGAGCGCGACGCCCGTGCTTCGCTCGTTGTGGGCAAGATCCTCGGGCAGCGGCAGATGGCGGTCGACAGCCTGGCGTTTCCGACCTACGGCATTCCGAACTTCGAGCCGGTCGAGAATTCGGCGGCGCCCGCCGTTCTCTACGCGGTCGCGCGGCAGGAGAGTGGCTTTGATCCCCAAGCCGTCTCCTCCGCCGGCGCAATGGGCTTGATGCAGATGATCGCGTCGACGGCGAAGCGCACGGCCGAACATGCCGGAATCGACTTCGACGCTGCGAAGCTTGCAAGCGACGCCGCCTTCAATGCCAAGCTCGCCGCCGCTCATCTCGGCGAATTGTTCGCCGAGCAAGGCGGCTCGCCGATCCTTGCTTTCGCCGCCTATAATGCCGGCGGGCGGCGCGTGAAGGAATGGATCGAGGCCTACGGCGATCCCCGCACGCTGGGCGTCGACCCGGTCGATTGGGTCGAACGGATCCCCTTCGAGGAGACCCGCAACTACGTCCAAAGGGTCATGGAGAATTGGGCCATGTACCAGGCGAGCTTCGCGCAAACCAAGACAGCCGGAGCCGAGGTCAATACTGCCGCGCGGCTATGACGCTGCGCAAAGACGCGCGTCGATCAGCTCGGTGATGGCGTGCAGCAGGCGGCCGGCGGTAAAGGGCTTGGCGAGAAATCGCGCCATCCGCGGCAACGAGGCCGCCGGGCGGCTTCCTCCCGATGTCACAATGACGCCGATCCCCGGCCAGAGCTCATTGATGCGCCGCGCGAGGTCAATTCCATCGAGTTCGCCGGGCATGTCGATATCGGTTATGACGGCGTCGATCGGCTGCTGGGCGAGACCGCGCAAGGCCTGTTCGGCGCAGCCGGCCTCGAGCGTGTCGAAGCCCGCCTCGAGCAGGACATCCACGATCATGTCGCGGACGAGCGGCTCGTCTTCGACCACGAGAATACGAGAGACGCGGCGAACCTGTTCCATGCCGAGAGAATTGCTCGGAATTGAATTAAGTTCCAGCTATCGCCCGAGATGGTAAAGGAAGGCTTTATCACTTCCTTGAGGCAAATCATGGGCAGCACATCCCCGCCTTTCGTCAGCCGTTTCATCAGCGCTCAAGACGGGCTGAAGCTCCATATGCGCGACTATGGTTCGCCGCTCGATCGCGGTCTGCCGGTCGTTTGCTTGCCCGGCCTGTCGCGCAACGCCGCCGACTTCGCTCCGCTCGCCGAAGCGCTGGCCGCCGGAGCCGCGGGGCAAAGACGGCGCGTCGTGGCGCTCGACTACCGCGGCCGCGGCCTCTCGGAGTTCGATCCCGACTGGCGCCATTATGATCTCGGCATCGAAAACGCCGACATCGACACGATGCTGACCGCGGCCGAAGTGCATGCGGCGATCTTCGTCGGCACCTCGCGCGGCGGCCTCCATGTGATGTCGCTGGCGGCACGCCGGCCGGGCCTGCTGCTCGGTGCCGTGCTCAACGACATAGGGCCGGTGATCGAGCCGCAAGGCTTCACCCGGATCCGCCATTATGTTCGCCACATGGCCGCGCCGCGTTCGCTCGCCGACGCGATCGATTGCGTCAAGAGGATCATGAGCGCGCAATTTACCGCCCTCAGCGAGGCGGATTTCGAAGCCCACGCTCGCGCCACCTTCCAGAAAGCCGACGGAAGCTTCGGCCTCACCTTCGATCCGAAGCTGGTGAAGTCGCTCGATCGGCTCGATCTCGACGAGCCTCTGCCGGCGACCTGGGCGCTCTTCGACGCGCTCGCCGGCATTCCGCTTCTCGTCATGCGCGGCGCCAATTCCGATGTTCTCTCGCCGGCGACGCTCATCGAGATGGCCTGCCGGCACAAGAACTGCGCGACCTTTGTCGTCGAAGGCCAAGGCCATGCGCCGCTCCTCTATGACAAAGGCTCGATCGCCCGGATCGCCGAATTCGTCGGCAATGTGGAGGCTGAGGCAAGGGTCGCGGCGTAGGGCAGCGCGCCCTCTCCCCGCTTGCGGGGAGAGGGTAGGCTGAGGGCTCTCCCCATTCGCTTACGCTCATGGGGAGAGGGGGCAACTCGGGCACCTTCTTCCGAAAGGAGGAAGGCGCGCCTTGCCATCGAATGATGCCTCGGGCATTGTCCGGCCGTCCGAGATCCCATGAACATGCCGACGGACATCGCCGCCCACGGGGCGGCATACGCGGAGACGTGGCCGAGAGGCTGAAGGCGGCGGTTTGCTAAACCGTTATAGGGTTGTAAAGCCCTATCGAGGGTTCGAATCCCTCCGTCTCCGCTCCCTTAACGTTTGTGGATGGTTGCCGCAGGTTGAAAATCACTTTAGATATGTCAAGTTAGCCCTTAACACCCGCCTGGCTGACGGTTGCCAATAGTTGCTTGCATTGGCAAAAATTTAGCTTCGTCGAGTTAGGCGGAAGGATTTCCTTGGTGGCACACGTCAATAGGTTGGCAGCTACTTTCAGGCCCAAACGGAGGGGCTGGTATAACAACGGCGGCGGTCTCTATTTGCAGGTGACCGAGGGCGCGGGTGGCAACCTCAACCAATCTTGGGTCCTTCGCTTCGCGCTCGGCGGCAAGGACCGCTACATGGGCCTAGGGGCGCGTGAAGACGTTCCTATCGCCGTAGCCCGCGAGAAGCGGCGCGAATACCGTCAGCTTATCAAAGCCGGCATCGATCCAATTCGCGAGCGCAATCGTCAGAAAGCAGCGAACCTTGCAGCCGCCACCGCCGTCGTGACATTCGACCAAGCCGCCGATGATTACATAAGCCTACATGAATCGAGCTGGAAGAATGCAAAGCACGTTGCGCAATGGCGTTCGACACTGCGGACCTACGCGAGCCCTATAATCGGAAAATTCTCGGTCGCTGATATTACTCTCGCCCACATCATGCGCATCCTGAAGCCGATATGGACCACCAAGCCAGAGACGGCTTCGCGAGTGCGCGGCCGGATCGAGCAGGTTCTCGACTCAGTGAGCGAACGTCTTCATCGGTGACGAGCCCGAACTCCTGAAGGGAGAGCGGCACATCAGTGGATTTGAGGCCAGCAACGCGTTCGAAGAACGGACGCCAACTCCCGGCATTATCGAGCCAGCTTTCCCAGAGGACTTCGAGGCGTTCTTCAATCGTGTCGGTCAACCGCCAAAGCGTGACCGAGCCGGGCGGATCGAAAATCTGCGCGCACCGTGCGGCGGCGACCATCCAAACGGAGCGTGTCTGGGCAAAGTAGTGCGTCCGCGGGAACCCACGGCGCAAGACGGAGGCTCCCTGAGGTCCGAGTTGCCCGTTCGAATTCCACCAGCGTGCGAGATCCATTTCTCCAATTCGCGCGACGACGGTCCGGACCCTCAAAAGCCATTCCAGATCCAGGGTTTGGTTCTGCATGGCACCTTCAACCTCTGCAAAATCCTTGGTCTTTCAATCGGCAAGTTCGATTTTTGGCATTCTGCTTTGAAAGGTCTTGGGCTCGGCGGGGGTTGCATCACGCGATTCTTGACCGGGACCGTCCCTGACTAACGTAAAGCTCTTCTGCAATAGTGACGAAGCAGATGAGAAGGTTCCTCATATCGTCCGTCGAGATGATCGTTCCCCAGGTACGCCTCCCCCTACCATCCTTATTCCAAATGCTCAGTGCTCGGATGTCTCCCTGAGGCCCAGGAAGAAACTCGATGTTTCCATGGGCCACGCCGTTACGAACCAGCCTGATGAGATCGCCGAGCGAAGTGGGTTCCTGGTCGCTCGGCCGCTCCCTTTGGATCGGAGGCCAGCCCTTCACAATCGCATCTGAGATCGACAGGTCGTTCAGATCGCCCCGGAGGTTTTCCCACGGATGAACAAGCGCTCCAAGGAACGAATTGACGAGTTGCGTCACTTCGAAGGGGCCGTTAGTCCCCGT